>CADACS010000160.1 GCA_902786505.1 uncultured Planctomycetota bacterium
GGTAACGCAGCGGTTGGGATACCACGAACGGCTGCCCGCGGCCGCTTGATACGCTTGAATTTCACTCACGCTCGTCGACGTAAGAATACTCTTTTCGAGCGACATCGTATACTGCTTGAATTTCGTCGGACTCGACTTCATCTCGTCGTATGTCGCGGTCGGCGAGTCGTTTGTTCCCGGTCCGATCGCGGCTTCCGCCATCATGAGGGTATTCGACGTACCGTCGGTTACGTTGGCCAATTTCGGACGCGCGCCGTAGTAGAACAGACCGTTGGTCTCGGTCGTTCCGTCGAGCTTCGTGCCGATCTTCGTCGCGGTATCGCCGGTGCATACGCAGTAGCTGTTCGGATAGAATTGGCCGACTTCGCTTGCCGACTCGCTCGCGTCGGTAAAGATTTTAAACGTGCCGGGGATCTTCTGGCCCGCCATCGGGTCGCTCGGGCAGGAGAGGAATCCCGCGTTCGTCTCGAGCGCGTCGTGAAGACGGTAGTAGATAACGTTGTTTCCCTTGCTCGCGGCGTAGACCGGCTTGGAATAGTCGATCAGATCGGCGATTTGCGACGCTTCCATATAAGGAAAGAGGCGCGCCTGAACGGAAAACGCGTTTGCGGATTCTTCCGCCATGGGGGGAAACGATTCGGCGTTCGCGCCAAGATAGTTGTGAACCGCGAGACCGAACTGCTTGAGATTGTTCGTGCATTGCATGCGGCGCGCGGCTTCACGCGCCGCTTGGACCGCTGGGAGAAGCAGTCCGATAAGAATTCCGATAATTGCAATGACGACGAGGAGTTCAACGAGCGTAAAAGCTCGGCGCGGCGCGCCGGCAGTCCGCCGCGCCGTAAGGTTAAAACGTTTCATTGAGTCGCTTTCTCTATCAAATCCGAACGTTCTGCGCGCGCCCGCGCGTTGCGCGGAGCCCGCTTTCCGTTCGTATAGACACGGAGCGACGCTCTTGAGCGGGGGAACGTCCCCCAGATCGGCCGATTCGTCCATCGCAAATAAGCCGACGGCGAGACTGTCCGTACAGTCTCGAAAACGCGGGAAGGTCTTCTGACTCGCGAAATATTCGTTCCTGTCTTCTCAACGCGAATAGCGTCAATGACATGTCGTACGACAAACGGTTCGAACCGATCGGGCGCGTTTGCGCCTTCTCTTCGCATACAGCGGCGAGGACCGTCCCGGATGCGCGCCGGGTTCCCTGTTATGCCGTCTTACTCCTTCTGAAACGCAGCAAAGGAGAGACTGGCCGCCCGCGTTCTCAAAAAGCGAGGCCGTCTGAATTCCAAGACGGCCAAATTTGAAACGGCGGCTGAGGTTCAAACGCCGTTTTAGCGCGTATATACGTAAGGGGACGCCTCCCCCGAATCAGACGGCGCAACCGCAGGTTGAAAGCCGGGAGATTCAATCCGATACTATACGCCTTTTACAGCTTTTGACAAGTCGATTCGGCGTTATCCGAGCTCGCGCGGACGTCCGAAGCTGCGAGGAACGAATAGGAAAAGCGGTTGCGCGGAGTTTAGCGGGCAGGACGTTTGAAAAGTTTCTTACGGAAAAGAGAAATAATTGCGAACTTTTAGGCCGGAAATCGTTTGCGAAGCGCGCAGGCGCTTGATTTTTATGATAAAAATGATAAGATACTACATTAAGCGTCGCCTTTTGGGGATCGTGGACGGCGCTGGAGTTTCGGCGAACGGCGCGTTCTCCGAGCTGGAAAGAGCGGCGATTAAAACTAAAGGTTTTCGAATAGATGTCGTCTGAAAATGTATACGACGCGGTAATCGTCGGCGCCGGAATGTCCGGATTAGCCGCCGGCATTCGGCTTGCGCAGTACGATCGGAACGTTTGTATTCTCGAAAAACACAGTATGATCGGCGGCCTCAATTCGTTCTATCGCCGAAACGGCCGCAATTACGACGTCGGGCTCCACGCCATGACGAACTACGTTCCGAAAGGCACGAAAGTCGGCCCGCTTGCGCGTATTATCCGCCATTTGCGCATGTCGTGGGACGAATTTGGCCTGACGCAGCAGAACGGCTCCGCAATCGCGTTTCCCGGCGTCGAACTGAATTTCACGAACGACTTCGAGCGCTTTGAAACGGACGTCGCCGAAAAGTTTCCGAATCAGATCGACGGATTTCGCAAGATGGTCTCCGGTCTCGCCGGGTATAACGACCTTGGAATCGGCGTGGCGGGCGGATCCGCTCGCGAGTATGTGTCGTCGTATATTTCCGATCCGCGGCTCGTCGATATGATTTTCTGTCCGCTCCTTTATTACGGCGGCGCGCGCGAGCAGGATATGGAGTACGGGCAGTTCTGCGTCATGTTTCGCTCGATCTTTCTGGAAGGGTTCGCGCGTCCCCGCGACGGCGTGCGCCATATCCTGATTAAGCTGCTCAAAAAGTTCCGCGCGCTCGGCGGCGAATTGCGGCTCAATACCGGCGTTCGCAAATTCGAGTCGCGCAACGGGGAAATCTCGAACGTCGTTCTGGAAAACGGAGAGGAGATCCGCGCCAAGCGGTTTCTTTCGTCGGCCGGCTGGCCCGAAACCATGAAGATGTGCGGCGCTCAGGACGCAATCGCGGAATGCCCCGCCGGAAAACTCGGATTCATTGAGACGATCAGCGTGCTCGACACGCCCCCGAAAAAGTTCGGACACGACAAGACGATCGTTTTCTTTAACGATTCCGATTCCTTCTCGTACCGCAATCCTGATTCGCTCGTCGATTTGCGCAGCGGCGTCGTATGCTCTCCGAATAATTTCAAATATTCCGAGCCGATCGAAGAGAATATGATTCGCATTACGGCGCTTGCGAATTACGATCTGTGGCGCAAACTGTCGCCCGACGAGTACAAAAAGCAGAAGCGCTGGCTCTACGAAAAGACGCTTGAGTCCGCCGCGCGCTTTGTGCCCGAATTCCGCGGTCACGTTATCGACGTCGATATGTTTACGCCGCTGACGATCGAGCGGTTTACCGGCCGCGCTCGCGGAGCGATCTACGGCGCGTCCAATAAGAAGTACGACGGCGCGACCCAATTCCGCAATCTGTTCGTGTGCGGCGCGGATCAGGGGATGGTCGGAATTATCGGCGCGCTGGTTTCCGGCGTCGTTATCGCCAACCGTTACGCGCTCAACGACTGAACGCGCGTTTTGTTTTAAGGCGCGTTCCGACCGTGCGAACGCGTCTGTTCTTTTAATGTTTCTGTTTGCGGCAATCGGGCGGGGCGTTGCAGACGCGCCCGGTCGGAACGCCGCCGCCGACTCTTGTTGCGACGCTCTTTTAACGCGCCGCCGGCGCCTTAATTCGCACGAAGCTGAGAGGAGGAACCTCATGAAATTTCTGCACCTTTCCGACTTGCACTTCGGACTAAAGTTATATAACTACGATCTTTCAGAAGATCAGGAACACGCGCTCGACCAAGTCGTCGCGCAGACTCAGGCGGAACGTCCGCAGGCGATTCTTATCGCGGGGGACGTCTACGATAAATCGGATCCGTCCGCGGACGCCGTTCGTTTGTTCGACCGATTTATAACGAAATTGCGTCAGAGCGCGCCCGACGCGGAGATTATGCTCGTGAGCGGGAATCACGACAGCGCGACGCGTCTGAATCTCTATCGCGGCGTTCTCGACGCGTGCAAAATCCGCATGATAGGGCTTCCTCCCCAGAATCCCGACGAATATATAGAAAAAGTTACGCTTCAGGACGAATACGGCCCCGTCAATTTTTATCTCCTCCCTTTCGTTAAACCGTCTATGATTCGCAAGATAGTCGGGGGCGAAGACGACCGGCCCCTTTCATACGACGCCGCCGTAACCGCGCTGCTCGAGCGCGAGCCGCTCGATTTGTCGGAACGCAACGTGCTGGTCAGTCATCAGTTTTATCTGCCCATTGGAGTCGCGCCGGACGCGGTCGAACGCGCGGCAAGCGAGCGGCCTTCCGCGGGCAATATCGACTATGTAAACGCGAACGTTCTCAAAGCGTTCGATTACGCCGCGCTGGGGCACCTGCATAAGCCGTTGACGCTTGGCGACGAATTCCACCGATACTGCGGAACGCCGATTCCGTATTCGACGACCGAAGCGAACGACGTTAAAGGCGCCGTCTGGGTCGAAATGGGCGCCAAAGGGGATATAACCGCGCGCGTGCAGACGGTTGAACCGAAACGCCGCGTTAAAGTAATTAAGGGGCTTTTCGAAGGCGTTCTGAAGCAAAGGTGCGACGATTACGTAAGCGTCATGCTGACCGATCCGGACGATCTCGACGCCGCCGAGATGCAGAACCGCCTCCGCAGCGCGTTTCCGCGCCTGTTGGAAGTGCGGCGCGAAACGCCTTTTCGAAGCGAATTCGACGAATCCGCGATTTCCGACGAAAAGGTTCTGTCCGATCCGTACGAGCTGTGTCTTCTTTTTCTGAATCAGGATCTCGACTTGGCGACGAAGGAGCTTCTTCAAGACGTCGTCAACAGCGTAAAGGAGGGGAATTGAAATGCGGCCTATCAGTTTGACAATGCAGGCGTTCGGATCGTACGGCAAAGAGACGGTTATCGATTTTACCAAGCCGGTCCAGAATCTTTTCCTCATTACGGGCGACACGGGCGCGGGCAAGACGACGATTTTCGACGCGATGGTCTTTGCGCTTTACGGCGAGGCGAGCTCTGACGCCAACGTTAAAAACGGCGTGGCGCTTCAAAGTCAGTTTGCCGATCTCAGCGTCGAACCCTTCGTCAGATTGACGTTCGAAGAGAAGGGGGAACAGTACGTCGTTCGGCGCGCGCCCAAGCGCCGCAGACCCGCCAAACGTAAGGGCGCGAAAGAGCAGGAAGATCCGGAGAGAATTGAATTGACGCTGCCCGACGGGTCCGTCTACCCGGAAAGGGACGTCAATGAGAAAATTGCGCAAATCGTCGGCCTGACGAAACATCAGTTTACTAAAATTGCGATGCTCGCTCAGGGCGAGTTTGTCAACGTCTTGCGCGAGGCGACTAAAGACAAAAAAGAAATCTTTCGTAAACTGTTCGGCACGAAGATTTTTTCCGACGTGATAGACGAATTGAAGAATCGGCTCGACTCTAAAAAAGGCGAAAACGACACGCTTCTTTCGGTATGTAAAGAGCACGTGACGCGGGTTGAAGTTGAGTCGGCCGACGACGAAACGACCGCCAGACTCCGTGAACTGCGCCAAGCGATTCTTGGCGCTAAGAAATGGCCCGCGGCCGAAATAGAAGAGTTTATGAAGCTCCTTAAAGGATATTGCGACCGACTGGAAACGGAAGAAGCGAAAAGAGAAACGGAATATCAGACGGCCAAAGACGCCAACGAGGCCGCGGGACAAGCTGTTGCGTGCGCGGAGAATATCATTACGGCGTACGAACAGTTAGAGGAAGCGGAAAAGGAGCTCAAAGCCTGTCAGGAGGACGAAGAGAATATCAAACGCGACAAAGAACTCGCGCTGAGAATTGAAAAGGCGTATGAGATTAAATCGGTTTGGGAACTCTTTGATCAGGCGGAAAGGAACGCCGACCAAGCTGAAAAGGAACTGAAATCTTTAATTGAAAAGGCTCCGGAAGATAAACGCGCAAGCGAACGCGCGGACGCGGAACTTGCGGCCCTGCACGAAGAACGCGACAAATCGACGCGCGAACTCGCGGGCCTGACGGAACGCGTAAACGCCGCGCTCGCCACGTTTAAAGAACTTGACGCCGCGCAAACCGACCTTGAAACAAAGGAAACGACGGCGACCGGAGCCGCGTCGGCCGCGGCGAAGGCGCGCGGAGAACTCGAGGAATTCGAGCGGCAGTTGGAAGAGCGGAGGAAGAAGGAAAAGGAACTGGAAGACGCGCCCGCTAAATTAGAGGCGGTAAAAGCGGAATCCCAAAAGGCCGACGCGTTAAGCGATTGCGTCTCTGAGGCGGAGAACGCGCAGACGGCGCTTGCGAAACAGCGGCGCGAAGTCGAAAAGGCGGAAGCGGAACTTAAAGACGCGCACACTCAATGGTCGGCCGCAAACGCCGCCGCCGCCGGCGCATTCAGAGTCTATCTGAGC
>CADACS010000161.1 GCA_902786505.1 uncultured Planctomycetota bacterium
TCTTTCCGTTAAAGCGACGGTCGCGCTCGCGTGTTTCGCCGATTTATGTGAAAAAGCCGGCGAAAAAGACGACGCCAAACGATTCCGCGCGACCGCGGAAGAATTCGCAAAGAAATGGGAACAAATGGCCGCGACGGGAGAACACTACGCGCTTACGTTTGACAATCCAGAATCATGGAGTCAAAAATACAATCTCGTATGGGATAAGCTTTTTGAATTAAATCTCTTCCCCAAGGAAGTCGCTCAAAAAGAAGTCGCGTTTTATAAAACGGTCATGAACGAATACGGGCTTCCTCTTGACTCCCGCAAAGAGTTTACAAAGGTCGACTGGCAAGTTTGGACGGCGACGCTCGCGGATACTCGCGAAGACTTCGACACGCTCATGAGCGGCTTATACAAGTTCGTAAGCGCAACGGAACCGCGAGTTCCTATGACAGATTGGTATCATACTGATTCCGCCAAGGAATGTAATATGCACGCCCGTTCGGTAGTCGGCGGCATTTTCATTAAATTCCTGGAAAAGTAACGGACGGGTAAAACGTTACCGATTAACGAGCAGGCGGCGATCTTCCTCAGAAAATCGCCGTCTGCTTTCTATTAAGAAATAAGCTAAAAGTTCGGTTAACGATTTGCTTTGTCTTTATAATCAATTGACTTGGCGAGTTTATATTCGATACTGTCGCACAACGCAATCCAACTTGCCTCGACAACGTTTTCACTCACGCCAATAGTGCTCCAATGCTCTTCCCCGTCTTTACTTTCAATAATAACGCGGGTCGTCGCCGCGGTGCCGGCGTCGGAATTTAGTACGCGCACTTTATAGTCGACGAGTTTCATATCGCGCAATTCCGGGTAAATCGGCTCGACCGCCTTTCTCAGCGCGTTATTTAACGCGTCGACAGGGCCGTCCCCCTCCGCCACTTCATGCCGCAATTCTCCCCGGCGTCCCACGCGAAGTTTAACGGTGGCAACGGTGGCCTTTGTCGTCAACGATTCGTTCACGTCGTTGACAATAACGCTCGTTTGGAAATTCAGGCGTTTGAAACTTGGAATAAACTCGCCCTTGACTTTTCGCACAAGCAGTTTAAAAGAACCGTCGGCGGCTTCGTACTGATATCCTAAGCTCTCTTTATGCGTAACTTTTTCAAGAATCTTAGCGACCGTTTCCGGATTGGGCGCCTCTTCCTCTAACTGATATTTCTTCAAAAAAGCGACAATATTGGACTTACCCGACAATTCGCTAACGAGCACGCGCCGTTCATTCCCAACAAGAGCCGGCGACACATGTTCGTAAGATTTAGAATCTTTATTGATCCCATTAACATGCATGCCGCCTTTATGAGCGAAGGCGCTCGCGCCTACGTAAGGCTGCGCAACGTTCGGATGGATATTGGTTAATTCATACATAAAGCGGGAAAATTGCGTCAGTCTTTCAAGCGCGCCCGGTTTTAACGTTTCATATTTCCCGTTAAATTTGAGCGACAGGTTGGCTGCGACGACAAGCAGATCCGCGTTGCCGCATCGTTCGCCGAGCCCGTTAATCGTCCCTTGAACGAGCGTCGCGCCCGCTTCAACAGCCGCCAATGTATTGGCTACGGCAAGTCCGCAGTCGTTATGTGTATGAATGCCAATAATAACCTTACGATCCGGAGAAACCTTTTGAGCCGCTTCTAACGCGGCGCTTACGCCGGCAGCAATTTCGTTTGGCATAGAACCGCCGTTTGTATCGCAAAGCGTAATTGCTTCCGCTCCGGCGCGCACGGCGGCGCGCAGCGTTTCCAAGGAATACTCCGGATCGTCCTTCCAACCGTCGAAAAAATGCTCCGCGTCATAGAAAACCCGCTTGCCTGTCCTCGCCACAAAACGCAGCGTATCGTCGATCATTGCGAGGTTTTCCTCCAAAGAAACGCCCAATACGTTTTTAGCCTGAAATGCAGACGATTTACCGACAACCGTAACAACCTCGGCGTTTGACTCAACCAAAGCGGCCAGCCCTAAATCATCCTCCGGTTTAACTCCTTTACGCCTCGTCATACCAAAAGCGCAAACGGACGCCAAGCTCGGTTTTTTCTCTGAAACGCGTTCAAAATAAGCTTTATCTTTTTCATTAGACGCGGGATAACCGCCTTCGATATAGTCTATTCCTAAATCGTCAAGTCGGTAAGTAACCGCCAGTTTGTCGTTTAAAGAAAAGGAAACGCCTTCTGACTGAGCTCCGTCGCGTAACGACGTATCGTAAAGTTCAATCCGAACAGGCTTCTTATCGTTTTTCGGGTCTTTTGAAGCGGAGAAAGTATCGTTCACAGCGCCTCTCCTCATAAGAAAAATCAACGTTTCTGTCTACGCGAGCGCTATCGTCCAATAAGAGAAAAACATACCGGTCAAAAAAGCCGCTTCATGTCCAGAGATATGCTCCCTTCAAAACAAAAAGCGGCTTTTCTAAAGGAAATATATCAGAGGGTTTCCTCGCTAAATTCCTTTTGTAAATTTGCCTGACTGACCGCGCCGTGAGCTTCGTCGACGACAACCGCAACGCAACGCTCGCTCAAGCTGATAACGCTTACGTTAACGTCGCTGTCGCTGAGCGTCTTAAACATGCGGCAAGCCAACCCGGTATGGCTGCGAAGGCCCGATCCTCGAACCGTCAACTTAGCGACGTTTACATTAGAATCAACGTGACATCCGTGAGCCTTGCAAACGTCGTTGGCAATTTTCTCTACCGATTTAATTTCGCTGCGCGGAACGGTAAACGTAATATTGGCAAGATTGTCGCGTCCAACGCTCTGCACTATCATATCGACGATAACGCAGCCTTCGGCGATGCGGTCAAAAATCTCTGCGGCAAGCCCCGGACGGTCGGGAACGTCGTAAAGCGTAAAGCGCGCCTGATTCGAATCAAGCAAAATCCCCTCGACAACTACGTCTTCCATTCCGGTAAGATGCGATATTAAATGCGCGGAAACGCCATTTTCAAAGGAATGATCGGCGTTTGACTTTTGCTCAGAACCGGCAGCCTTTTCTTCTTCGGAAGGCTCGCGTTCAAGTCCAAACGCCGCGTGGACGGCACGCAAAGCGTCGACCGCCAACTCCCGAGTCATCAGGGCGGAGATTTTAATATCGCTCGTCGCGATCATCTGAATGTTAATACCGCGTTCAAACAAGGCGTGGAACATCTTCTGAGCGACGCCCGTCTGCTTTTCCATACCAAGCCCAACTGCGGAAACTTTGGCTACGTTTTCGTCGACGTCGTATCGATCGGCGCCAATCTCTTTAACGACTTCCGCTGCGACGTCAACCGCTTTAACCGCGTCTTCGCTCTGAACCGTAAACGAAATATCGGTTCTTCCCTGCGAACTTGAATTCTGCGCGATCATATCGGTAGGAATGTGCGCGTCGGCAAATCTTGAAAAGAGCCGCATCGCAACGCCCGGCTGATCCGGCGCGCCGTGAATAGTAATGCGCGCTTCATTTTTCGCAAGCGCGACGCCGCAAACCTGAGCGTCCAAACGTTCTGGCTCCGGCCCGATAATCGTGCCCGGACTATCGCTGAAACTACTGCGAACGTGAACCAAAACGCCAAACTTCTTCGCAAATTCAATGGAGCGGCTGTGCATAACGCCCGCGCCCATACTCGCAAGTTCAAGCATTTCGTCGTAGCTGATACGTTCAAGACGGCGAGCGTCAGGAACGATTCGCGGGTCGGACGTATAGACGCCGTCGACGTCGGTGTAGATATCGCAACGATCTGCTTTCAGCGCCGCGGCAAGCGCGACGGCGGTCGTATCGCTGCCACCTCTGCCAAGCGTCGTTATATTGAGGTCGTCGTCAACGCCCTGAAAACCTGCGGCAATGACGATTTTTCCCTCGTCTAACGCCCTACGCATACGATCGGTAGAGATCGAACGAATACGCGCCTTACTGTATGTTGCGTCTGTTCTGATTCCTATCTGAGCGCCGGTGAAGCTCACGGCCTTATGGCCAAGAAATTCAAGCGCAATTGCCATGAGGGCGATGGTAACCTGTTCGCCCGTCGACATGAGCATGTCCATTTCGCGATTATTGGGACGCGGACTTATCTCCTTGGCCAACGCAATGAGGTGATCAGTCTGCTTGCCCATGGCGCTAACGACCATAACCACCTGATTTCCTGACCGAACTTCTCGAATAGCTTTTCTGGCGGCGGCAATAATCTTAGTCGTGTCGGCAACGCTTGTGCCGCCGAATTTTTGTACGATCAACGCCATCTGAACCGTCCTTTCCTTTCGCGATTTCGACAGGCCCTCAAACGCGGACGCGCTCGAGAACCTCGACTCGAAGCTCTATGATTACAAATCGGTGAATATTATATAGGAAAAGATTGTTCCTTAAAGGGGTGGATTCCTATCGTTGTCCGTCAAGTTGACGGGTAAAAAAACGCAGGTAAAATTTCAATGGGGTTAGGATTTCCCAAACGCTATTCCGCAATCATAAAACTAATTAACGACGCATTTCAACCCCTAAGCCATGCAAGAACTCAGACGTCTGTTTCCGTCGACGCAAACGCGCGTCCTGCTCTTTTCCGCGGGCAAAGGCTCGACTTGTTCAGTCAAAGACCGGTCGGCTCGCGCTATGCTCGCCGCGGCTGAACAGCTCGGAATACTAACGTCTAATACGCGAATAGTCGAACCGACAAGCGGAGCTGGCGGCGTATCTTTGGCCAGCGCCGCGGCTGCGAAAGGGCTCAATCTCACCATTGTCGCTCCCGACGATCTCGACGCTCAACGTAAGACAACCTTGCAAAAATTAGGAGCTAAGCTTTTTCTTACGCCAAGCAAACTTGGGATGACGGGCGCCATTAATGTCGCTAAAGAACTCGCTCGTGAAGATTCAAACGTTTGGATACCCAATTTTTTCGAAAATCCCGCGAATTACGCCGCTCATGAAACGGAAACGGCGCCAGAACTCTGGAAAGAGGCCGTTGGAAAAGTAGACGCTTTCGTGTGCGGCGTTGGTTCTGGCGGAACCTTCATGGGAATAGCAAGATTTTTAAAACAGAAAGACAAGAATATCAGAAGAATTGCAGTCGAACCAAAAGAATCGCCGGTTCTTTCCGGAGGAAAACCGGGAAACCACGGCATAACGGGAATTGGAGCAGGCTTTATCCCCAAGATTTTCGATCTTTCTCTGCCAACCGATATAGAAACGGCGTCGACAGACGAGGCGCAAGAATGGTCCGACCGACTCGCAAAAGACGAGGGAATATTAGCGGGAATCTCAACGGGCGCCAATCTTGCCGCAGTCGCCAAACTTGTTAAACAGAGAGAATGGCAAGGAAAAACAATAATCGCCGTCGCTTTCGATTGCGGCCGCTGAAAAATACAACGTTAGAATCAATCGGCCATAAAAAAACGAATCGCTCGGGAAGTCGCAGTCCGAACGATTCGTTTTCGTTAAATCGGGAAACGGAAAGAACTACTTTCTCAACGTGCCCGAATTCTTCTCCGCAGTAATTGCGGTCGAGTCAAAAACGTCGGTCCCCGGTTTGCGGAGATCGGGAAGATCCTTCTTGACGCGAGAGTAGCAGTATGTCGTTTCTTCGCTCATAAGACTGACGTCTTCGGAAGCCGACTGCACCATCGCTTGAATCTTTTGGTTACCCGGCGCCATCGCTTGGGCTTGGAGGCGGAAAACTACGGATTCGCCGGCTTTCAGGCAGTCGATCTTCTTAAAGAGTACTTTTGATTCCTCTTCGAAAACAACGCCCTGCTCGCCTTCAATCGCAACTGGCTTCATGCCGGCGCCCAAGAATACCCCGGAATTAACGTCTTTCGCGTCACGAGTGCCGTTGTTTTCAACGATAAGCTCATAGACGCACTGCTTACCGACCGCAACGGGTTCCTTCGGAGCTTTCACGCGCATAGCCAGCACGGCGATCGATTCGACGTTCATAACGGACTCAGACTGAGCTACAACGCCCGTCTGATCGACGTTGAGCGCGCTGCCCAGAACGGC
>CADACS010000162.1 GCA_902786505.1 uncultured Planctomycetota bacterium
ATCCCTTTAAGGAACTGGCCGCCGCCGAAGACGATTTCGATTTCTTCAAGGCCGATAAAGAATTCAAGCCGAAGTCCGCGTCCGAAGCGAAGCAGCAGGCCGGCGGACCCGGCTACATGGGCGGGGCCGGTCCGACCTCCTCGTACGACTTTAAATGATCGCCGGTATCCGGCAGTCCGTTTGACAGGTATTCCGAGTCGTTTGCGCCGTTTCCCATCGCGCGCAAACGGCCCGTTCGAAACGGCGTTTGAACACTCGCGCGGCAATGGCGCCGGGTAGTTTGAACGTCGATTTTTTTTAGGCCCCTTTACAACGCAGGCCCTCAAATGAGTCATACCAAGCGAAAACATATTCTGACGTTTGCGGCGCTCTTTATTGTTCTCGCCGCGCTGATACTTATCCTTGTCGAGGGGTACCTGAAACTGCGCGTCGGCGCCAATTCACAGCGGGAAGCGGCGTCGGCCCGCGTCGCCGTTCTGGTCGCCGTCGATCCGATCGCGTATCTCGCCGAACGCGTCGGGGGCCAGTTTGTCGACGTCGCCGTACTCACCCCGCAGGGCAAAGATCCGGAATCGTTCGCCCCGACTCCGAAACAGCTCGCCGACGTCGCGTCGACGCGAATCTTCTTTCGCGTCGGGCTCCCGATCGAGGATCGGTTCGGGCAGAACGTCGATTCGATCGCGCCGGACGCCGAGACGGTCGATCTAAGCGCCGGGCTGGAACTCATGCCCGAGCCGGACGGCCACGCTTCAAGCGAAGGCGGAGAAGAGCCCGGCTCCGAGTCCGGCGAGCCGCTCGATCCGCACCTGTGGACGAGCCCCGCCAACGCGATCGCCATGGTCGCCAGTATTGCCGACGCGCTCGTCGCGATCGATCCGAATCATACCGCGGAATATCGACTTAACGAAGCGACGCTCAACGCCGAACTTACGGCGCTGCAGCAGGAAACGGCCGACCGGCTCGCGCCTTACGAAGGGCGCGCGTTCGTCGTCTTTCATCCGGCGTACGGCTATTACGCGCGCGAATTTCATCTAACGCAGCTGGCGATCGAATCGGAAGGAAAGGCGCCCCGTCCGCGCGAACTCGAAGAGCTCGTCGAGCGCGTTAAGAAAGACGGCGTACGCAAACTCATTGTGCAGCCGGAATTTAACCGCTCGTCCGCGCAAGTCGTCGCCGACGAAATTGGCGGCGAACTTGTGGAACATTCCCCGTTGGAAAAAGATTATTTCGCTAATCTCCGGTCGCTCACCGACGCGATCGTCGGATCCTTCGCCGCGCCCGAGGAATGACCGCGTTTTAGAAAGAACGGCGCTTTTTGGCTTCGCGCATATATATATATTGGGAAAGAAGACGTTGGAAATGTCGCAAACGGATCTTGAATCGGTCTTGGAAATCTATCGCCGACTTGGCGCCCGGCTCGTCGAACTGAGCACGCGTTCAGAGACGCGCGCGCCGTCGGACGCGGACGTCGCGGTCGGCGCGCTCGAATTTCTGCGGCTCGAACGAGCCGCGCTTCTCGAGAGCGGCGCGGAATTCGACGACCCGGATATGGAGCTGACCGATCAGTGGCGCCGCCGGACACAGGAGCGCGTCGACGCGGCGCGTCAGGCGATCGAAGCGGTTCAGGAACCGGACGAGCGCTCGTATCTCCTCTATATACTTGTAGAAGCGATTCTCGACCTGTCGTCGGCGCGGCGCGCGTTCCTCTTTGAAGAATCGGTCGACGCGCTCTTTTCTCAGATCGACGGCTCGGATCGCGAGAGCGCCGCGTATCTATATGCGACCTTTCTAACCCGCCGTTTAACGCGACTTCCGTTTGAGGAAATCGAAAAGACGCGCGCCAAAATAGCCGAGCTTTGCGACGAGCTCGAAGATCAGGCGGAATATGAAGACGTGATGGGTCGCATGGCGCTCGGCACGAAGATCGGGCTCGACCGCCTCGAGCCGGACGACGCCTCGCAAGACGCGGTCGACGATCTGCACAGCCGAACGGTCGTCGATTTCTCCGCGCTCGAGACCGAGAGCGGAACGCTGCGGTTCTACTGCCGAACGCTCCTCGAGCTTTTGGACGAGATTCCCGACGCGGTTCTCGCGCCCGCGCTTCGCGAAAATTACGCCGGCTTAAGGGCGCTCCTTACCGGAATGGAAGAGTCGGTCGCCACGGGCAGACGCTCGAAATTAGGCCGGCCCGGCCCGGACTTCGACGGCGAGAACGAGCCGCTCGAAGAGGACGAGGTCGACGAGCTGCGCGTGCTCCTGACCGACGTTACGGTCGATTTGCCGAGCGCGGTCGAGGACGGAGAATTTCTGCGCGCCTTTGTCGAACGGACGCGCGCGTTTGGCGTCGTCGAAACGGTTCTCGGCAGAATTCGCGAGGCGCTCGAAACTTGCGGCGCGGACCCCGACGATCCCGCGTTTGCTCGGCGGCGCCTCATGTACGAAAAAGAGCGCGCGTTCTATGAAGCGGAGCGCGACGCGTGGTTTGCGCTCGCCGCAAAAGAGACGGGCCGCTCGCCGTCCGATTATCAGGGAACGGCGTCGAAGCTCGCCGCGATCGCCCGGCTCCGATTTGCGTTCGGGAACGAAGAGGAAGGGAAGAACGCCGTTCGGGAAGCGCTCGCGCTGGCCCCGAAGCTGACCGACCGCGCCGCGGCCGCGCGAATCTATAAAGAGCTCGCCGAGATCAACGCGGCGTCTGGCAAGTTCAAGGCGGCGCGAAAGTTAGCGGACGCGCTTCTGGCGGAAGTCGAAAAGTTCGACGATTCCGTTATGGTCGATTTCGCGATCGGGGACGCGTTTCCGCTCCTGATTCGGCTCTTCGACCGCGAGAAGCTCGACGGGGCGCTCGAGCGCGTAACGTCGCCGCGCGTTCGGCAGATCTGGTCGCTCGCAATCGAGTTCGAAAGCGCTGCGCGGCAGTATCTTAACGGCGGAGACGGCGCCGCGTTTCGGGAAGCCGCCGCGAAAGTCGCCGACGACGCGGTCGACGCGACCCGGGACGACGATCCGGTCGTCGCCGCGGCCGCGCTCAAGGATTTCGCTAATTATATTCAGCGCCGGTTTAACGAATTGACGCGCGCGTAACCCGTTGGAGGAAACGTAACTATGGACGACGGTAATTTCAATTCTTCCTCGAACGGCGCCGCGCAGGGCTTTGTCGATCTCAACGACGCGCTCGTCGATCTTGATCGCGAAAAGAGGTGCGGGTTCTCCGAAGTCATTTACGGAGAAGGGAAAACGGCCGATTCGATTCTCCGAATCGCGCTCGCGCAGCTCGAACGCGGAATCGACGTGCTCGCCACGCGCGTCGACGCGCAGAAAGCCGCCGCCGTTATGCCGGAATTGCAGAAAGCTTGTCCGCGCGCATACTATAACGAAGTGGCGCGCACGGTTCGCGCGCCCCGCGAGCAGACTTCCGACGGCCTCGAATATCGCGGCAAGATCGCTATTCTGACCGCGGGCACGAGCGATCTCCCGGTCGCGGAAGAGGCGCGCGAGACCGCGCTCTGGACCGGCGCGGACGTCGTTCTCATTCAGGACGTCGGGGTCGCCGGGCCGCAGCGGCTCATAGCGAAGCTGCCGCTCGTTAAGGACGCCGACGCGATCGTCGTCGCCGCCGGGATGGAGGGCGCGCTGCCGTCCGTCGTGGGCGGCTACGTTTCCGCGCCGATTATCGCGGTTCCCACGAGCGTCGGATACGGGGCCGCGTTCGGCGGGATCGCCGCAATGCTCGGCATGATGAACAGCTGCGCGTCGAACGTTACGGTCGTTAATATCGACGCGGGATTTAAGGCCGGCTACGTCGCCGGGCTCATTGCGAAACGGGTCGGCATGGCGGTTCGCCGCGCGCTCGAAAACGCCGGGAAATAAACGCGTTATGGAAAACGGGAATTCGCAAGCAGTTCCGGAACAGTTCCGGCGGACCGCGCTCATACTGGGAACCGACGGCCTGACGCGGCTGCGCGGCGCGACCGTAACCGCCGTCGGGCTCGGCGCGGTCGGAAGCTACGCGCTCGAAGCGCTCGCGCGGTCCGGAGTTGGGAAGTTCCGGATCGTCGATTTCGACGTCGTTCAGCCGAGCAATATTAACCGCCAGCTGTTTGCGACTCACGAGACGGTCGGCCGGCTCAAAACGGACGTCGCGCGCGAACGCGTGCTCGCGATTAATCCGAGCGCGCAAGTCGAGACGAAATCGATTCTTATTAACGAAAAAACAATCGACGGGCTCTTTTCCGGCGACTGGTCCGAGCCGTCCGACTACTACGTCGACGCGATCGATTCTCTCGGGCCGAAAGTCTTTCTTATTGCGGAACTTGCGCGCCGCAATCTCCGCTTCATATCGAGTATGGGCGCGGCGCTGCGGCTCGACGCGTCCCTCGTTCAGGTCGGGCGGCTGACCGACGTCGTCTGCTGCCCGCTCGCCGCGCAAATTCGCAAACGCCTGCGCCGGCTCGGGATCAATACCGACGCGGTGCGCTGCGTCTACTCGCCCGAACCGATTCGCGACGCGCTCAAGTCGGGCGCGACTCTGCTCGAACGCGTCGAGCCCGCGGCCCCGCTCACAGAAGCGAACGCAAACGATCCGCCCGGCCGCCCGCGCAATACGCTCGGAAGCCTGCCGACAATCGTCGGGCTGTTTGGCCTGCGCGTCGCGCACGAAGTCATGCTCGAACTCAGCGGCGCGGCGGCGGAGTAACGCGCGCGGCGCCGGACGTCTTTTCCTCAATTGGCGAAAGGGGTTATACCGTGAGATACTTATCGCTTATTCTAACCGCTTTTCTCTTCTGTTCCGGTCCTCTTTTCGGCGCGGACGCGCGATATTTCGGCCAGACGGAATCAGACGTCGCGAGCGCGATTCCCTACGGCCTCAACGACGCCGCGGGCAAATACGCAACCGCGGGCGACGCGCGTATCTACTACGAGACGTACGGCGATCCCGACGCGGACGTCGCCGTCGTTCTGCACGGCGGCGGAGTCGGCTGCACGTATGAAATGGGCCGGTTCATCGACGAACTGACCCCGTCGTATCGCGTCGTCGCTCCCTCCACGCGAGGACACGGCCGCTCGGAAATTGGAACCGCGCCCATTACCTACGAACAGAAGGCAAACGACGTTATGGCGGCGGTTAACGCCGAGACGGACAAGAGCTTTATTATCCTCGGATTTTCCGACGGCGCGTATACCGCGTATAAGATCGCGGCCATGTACCCCGAACGGGTCGAAAAGATCGTCGCGATTGGCGCGGGCGAGAGCGTTCCCGCGACGCGCAAGTTTCCCAAAAGTACGCTCGAAGATTTCGCGGCTTACGATAAACAGTTCGTTGAAAGTAAGATAAAGAACTGCCCCGAGCCCGAAAAGCTGCAGGATTATTTGAATCGCTACTACGACTTCTTTAATTCGGAACTCATTAGCAAAGAGCTGTTTGGCAGTATCAAATGCCCCGTCCTGCTCGTAGCGGGCGAACTTGACCCGAACGCCCCGCTCGACACGGTAATCAGCGCCTACAAAATGATCCCGAACGCCCAGCTTGCCATTATCGCCAACGCCTCGCATCAGGCGTTCATTACAAATTTCGACGCCGTCTGGGCTAACGTCAAGCCGTTTTTAAACGCCAAGTAACCCGCCCGCGCAAAGAAGCCCAAAGAAGTTCCCGCGGCCGTAGGCGGTCTGTCCGCTTCGCCAAAAAAAACGCCGTCCCTTCCGCAGTAAAGAGAAGGGGCGGCGTGTGTTACTTTAGCGAACCGAAGCTCGCGCTAAAACCGTCAGTCGTCGAGGGAATACCAGTCCAAATCGAGCTCGGCCGTTTCGAACATGTCCTCTTCGTCGTTCAAGCCGGAAGAGATCTGCGCAAAGACGGCGTCTCTGGCGTCGAGAACCGAGTTCGTCGAGGTCGTATCCTCAAATTCAACGAAG
>CADACS010000163.1 GCA_902786505.1 uncultured Planctomycetota bacterium
CGCTCGCGCGCGGCGAATGGACGTCCATTTTCAGCGTGGGGCTCGAGCCCGGCGCCGACGAACAGAAATACCGCTCCGAGACCCTCGACTTGCTCGAAAAAGGGCTCGCGGAGCGCGGATTCTCGCTCGACGACGCGGTCGAGTTTACCGGCGCGTCGAAAGAGCCGGTCGACGCGGTGAAAATCGCCGCGTTCCGCGCCGCCGTCGCCGAGCTCAAACGCGCGCGCGTCGACGAATACTGCGCGTCCCGTCCGTCCCGCGAAAACGAAGGGCGGCTCTGGTGGGAGCATTCCGGCTGCGGAATCTATCCCGGCGACTGGGACCGCACGATGAAAGAGCTTTCGGAGGCTGGTTTTAACGGCGTTATTCCGAATATGCTCTGGGGCGGAAACGCGTATTACGAGAGCGACGTTCTTCCGGTCGACGCCAAGGTCGCCCGATACGGCGATCAGATCGCTCAGGCGGTCGCGGCGGGCAAGAAGTACGGCGTCGACGTTCACGCCTGGATGGTCTGCTTTAACGCGTCAAACTCGACGAAAGAGTTTCTCGATCAGATGAGGAGCGAAGGGCGGCTCCAGAAGACGGTTAACGGAGAAGAGAAGCCGTGGCTGTGCCCGTCGCATCCGAAGAACCGCGCGCTTCAGCTTGCCGCGCTCGAAGAAGTCGCGACGAAGTACGACGTCGCCGGCGTTCACTTCGACTATATCCGCTTCCCCGACGACTCTACCTGCTACTGCGACGGCTGCAAAGAGCGGTTTGCCAAGGCGTACAAAGAGAAGACCGGAGAGAACCTCCCCGGCGTCTTCCCCGATTGCGTGCGCGAGGCCGGGCCCGTGCGCGACGCGTGGCGCCAGTGGCGGTGCGATCAGATCACCGCGCTCGTGCGCGCCGTCCACGATTCGCTGAAGGCGAAGCGGCCCGATATAAAGCTTTCCGCCGCGGTCTTTACGGGCTATCCGGGCACGAAAAACTCGATCGGTCAGGATTGGGGTCTGTGGATCGACGAGGGGCTCCTCGATTTCGTCTGCCCCATGGACTACACGAGCGATCCGGCCAGTTTCGTGAACTACATTAAGCGTCAGCTCCCGTATACGGAAGGAAAGATTCCGCTCTATCCGGGGATCGGCATGACGGCGACAGGGATTTCGATGTCGGCAGAAGAAGTCGTTATGCAGGCCGATCTTACGCGCAAACTTGGCGCGCAGGGATTTGCGATCTTCAATCTAACGAAGTCGACCGCCGACAAGGCGCTTCCCGCGCTCAAAATGGGCGTAACGGCCAAGCCCGCCAAAGCTCCGCACGTTAAGTGACCGGGCGATTTACCGCGGCGTTTTTTCAGGCGGCGCCTCTTCGGAGACGCCGCTTTTTTTATTGCGCGGCGGCTGAGAGTTTGACTGACAAGGCGAAAGAGAACCTCGCAATGCGCCTTCTTTTTCTTTATTCGTAGAACCACGGCGGCCTCCGCGCGCTTTGACGTCCGTCTTTCTCTGTGAATGAACCTCTTTTCCGAAATCATCCCCAATCACGCGAAGTCCGAAAAAAATGTTTTGCGTTTTTTTGAATATCGGGTTTACTTTCTCGCTACTTTTTTTATAATAGATAGCGAAAAAGTAAACTAAAAGCGGAGTGAGAAATGAGCAAATTTGACGTCTTGGATCGGCTTGTAGAAGAAGGGAACGGTTTCCTTCAAACGTCGGCGACGTTGGAATGTAAAATTTCCAAGCCGACGTTGGCAAAATACGTCGCCGCGCGTGGGATGGAACGCGTGGCTCACGGGGTTTATATGACGGGGGACGCATGGCCGGACGATTACTACCTCCTTTACCTTCGAAACGGTCGGATCGTATTTTCCCTTGAAAGCGCCCTCTATCTTCACGGCCTGACGGATCGTGAACCGGCGCTAACAACGGTCGCCGTTCCAAAAGGCTACAATTCCACACACCTTGGCAAAGACGGCGTTCGCGTGATTCACACCAAGCCTGAGTGGTTTGAGATCGGAATTTCCCGCGGTCAAACCGGGTTTGGAAACGAAGTCCCCGTGTATGATAGGGAAAGAACAATCTGCGATATTATCCGATTTAAGAAAGACGTCGAAATCCAAACGTTTCAAACCGCTATGAAAGAGTACATGAGAAACAAAGGAAAGAATCTCGGAAACCTTATCGGCTATGCGCGTGCGCTCGGAATTGAAGAAAAAGTAAGAACATATACGGAGATGATGCTGTGATTACGACGTCCATGCAGTTAAAGGCAAAGGTTCGGAATCTGTCAAAAGGGGACGACGCCCGCGCAAAAATACTGATTCGCAATTTCTTTATGGAACGTTTTTTGGAACGGACGTCGCTTTCCCCATACCGGAACAATTTCATTCTGAAAGGCGGGATGCTCGTAGCCGCCATTGTCGGTTTGGAAACCAGAGCGACGATGGATATCGATACGACTGTAAAATCCCTTCCGCTCACAATGGAAAACGCGCGGAAAGTGATTGAGGAAATCGTCAAAATCAACGTGCCAGACGGAGTATCCTTTGCCGTTACAAAGGTCTCGAATATCATGGAAGAACATGATTACCCCGGAGTCCGCATTATGCTGGGAGGTACGTTGGAAAGACTGCGTCAGGCGATAAAGATTGATATTTCTACAGGCGACGTAATCACGCCGCAAGCCATAGAGTTTTCGTATAATTTGATGTTTGAGAATCGTAGTATTTCCATCTGGGCCTACAATCTGGCGACGATACTCGGCGAGAAGCTGGAAACCGTCATGGCGCGGGAAAACGCCAATACCAGAATGCGTGATTTCTATGACGTCTACATCCTTACGAAGCGGGAAAATATTGATTACAAGGCGCTTCATGACGCCTTTCTTGCAACCTGTGAAAAGCGCGGTACGACGTCGATGATACCGCGGCTTGACGCGATCCTTGAAACGGTCCGTATCGACCCTTTTATGAAAGAAATGTGGGATAAGTATCGTCAGGAGAATTTTTTTGTCGGCGACTTGACTTGGGAAGACGTGAACGTTAGCGTTAAAACTTTGATAGAAAAGGCGTCCAGCTTGTCATAATAAGCGTCTGAGAATCAATAGGATTTACCAAACGCCTTGTGGGGAAATTGCAAGCGCTTGATCAACCGTTTTTTCACCTTGCCCCTTGTCGCTTCTTCCCTTTATACCGTTTTGCGCTTCTTGAGTTTTTTTCATTTTTCTCGGGATTCTTCCTGTTTCCACGAACGTTTTACCTGCAGCGGACCGTCCGAACGGGTTTCGGTTTAAAGCAGCAGGTTTTTTGTTCGACTTGAAATCGTCTTTCGTGATGGAATAGGAAAAGCGTCCGAACGGAGTAACCGAGGCGGACTCTAATTGAATAAGCCGAAGAATTTAAAACTCCGACTGACGATTCGGTCTGTTTGGCGCGGTTTCGAACCGCTGCTCTGCCGGTTTCCTTCTGTGGAAGATCAAGCCGCTTAGCGCCGAAAAATTTTTCTTGTTTTCCTGCCTAAATATGCTATAACTGCTTCTGACCGCAATCAGAAACGGCGTCTTTGCGCCCGTGAGGGTGGAGCGGCCATATCTGACTTATTGTTTCAGCTGCAATTGGAGGCGCAACCCATGTTAAACGGACGAATATTTCTCATGCAGAACAGACGAGTATTTTTTTCTATCGCGGCGCTTTTCGCATTCCTTTTCCCGCTGTGCGCGGTTTCTTTCGCCGCGTCGGGGAACAGGGACGCCGGCGCAGGGCTTCGTGAGACGGAGCCTGCCGAGGCCGAGGCAAATAACGGAGCGTCCGCTCGCTTTGAGACCGAGACGTGGATCGCCGTGGATCTCCCTTTTACCTCGAATAAGAGCTACCGCGAGGGCGAGCAGCTCTACGCGCGGTTTGACGCCGTTTTCACGAATCCGGCGACGGGAACTTCCCTCACGACGCCGGGCTTCTGGGACGGCGGTTCGACTTTTGTCGTACGCTTTGCCCCGACAGAAGCGGGCGAATGGGATTTTGCAACCGCGGCTCCGGACGATCCCGATCTCGACGGCAAAACCGGAAAGGTAATCGCGAAACCGTATTCCGGAGACCTTGAAATCTACAGGCGCGGCTTCGTTACGGCAAACGGCTCGAAACATTTCGTCTACGCGGACGGGACGCCGTTCTTCTATCTCGGCGACACGCACTGGAGCATATATCGCGAGGAATTCGATTCTCCCGGTCCGTACGCGGGGGATACCGGCGCGGAATCGCACTTTAAGTATATTGTGGACAAGCGCGTCGAGCAGGGCTTCACCGTTTATCAGTCTGAACCGATCGGCACAAAAGCCGATCTTGCCGACGGGGAACTCGGCGCAGCCGACGCCGACGCCTTTAAATTGAACGACCGGTATTATCAGTACATAGCCGAAAAGGGGCTCGTTCACGCCAACGCGGAATTCTTTTTCAGCAGTTCTATGAGCAAGGAGCTGGCCGAAGACGCGCGGTATCTCGAAGCGATTTCCCGCTACTGGGTCGCGCGGTACTCCGCCTATCCGGTCATGTGGACGCTCGCTCAGGAAGCCGACAACGACTTCTACAGTGAACGCGGTCAGAAGGTCTACGATTTCAACGACAACCCGTGGGTGAAGGTCGCGGAGTTTATCCATAAGTACGACGCGTATCAGCATCCTCTCTCCTGCCACCAGGAGAACACTTTATACACCACGGTAACGGGCGCGGGCTCCTCGGCGCCGAACCGGGACGACGGCGGCAAATCCGCCTTTTACGGCGAAGAGGTAACGGCGCGAACCGGGCACAACTGGTGGGCGGCGCAATGGAGCCCGAAGCTAACGGGGCAGGAGAGCGGCATAACCGCGCGCGACTATTGGGAAAGCGGCAAAGTCGCGATCAACTACGAAGGGAGATACTGCAATCTGTGGACAAAGGACGCCGGCGCGCGGATGCAGTCGTGGATCGCCATGCTTTCCGGATTCGCGGGCGTGGGGTACGGCGCGGCGGATATCTGGCTCTACGACGGCAACTACGACCTCGACACGACGTCGAACGACGGACTGGACACGATTACGCCCGAAGACAAGGCGATACGATGGAGCGCGGCGGTCGAATTCGAATCCGCGCGGCAGCAGGGCGTTATGCGCCGATTCTTTGAATCTTTCGACTGGCAGAATCTGAAGCCGGACCTCAGCGGAGGGAATATCTTTAAGCCGGATCAGGCGTTCTACGCCGCGGCGTCCGTCGGAAACGAGACCTACGTGATCTATCTCTATGCGCGGAGCAAAAGTTCCGGCGCCGTTCTCGGCATGGACGTCGACGGGAGCTACGGCGCGGCGTGGTTCGATCCGAGAACGGGGGAAACGGTCGAAATCGGCGAGATTCGCGCCGACGCCCAAGGGACGTGGACCGCTCCGGAGAAGCCCGGAGCCGACGATTACGCCCTGATTTTGAGGAAGAAATAAGGCGCGGACTCGCGGCCGTCCCGGCAATCGCGGCTGCGGAACGCTGCGCGGCGTATTCTCAGGCGGCGGCTCTTCGGAGCCGCCGCTTTTTTGTTTCTTGCGTTGGCTCGGCCGGATTCAAATTCACGGAAAAGGATAATAAACGGTCGCCCGGCTATTACGGCCAATTTCACGAAGCCGGATGGAGGCCGGGCAATTATCGCCCGTCCGCGCCGAAAAAGTTTTTGAGACAGGCTAAGCTCAAGAACCTGCCCGAACTGGAAAAGGAATCGGAAAAAGCCTTAACAGGGATATGCGATATTGTCGCCAAGAAAATGCAGGAGACCAGAACGCAAAAATAAAAACAGGTTGACGCCCTAACGTCTCGCGGGTATTCTTTGGAAAAAGACGCGGCGCCGAAAGGCGCCGGAAACCGCCATGCGGGAGATTTA
>CADACS010000164.1 GCA_902786505.1 uncultured Planctomycetota bacterium
ACCGAACGGCCCGCTTTGAAATTCTTCTCCGCGAAATTCTCAAGCCGTTCGCCGGTCATCGAGATATTGAGGCGGCCGCCAAGCGTTTTCTTGCCGGTATTGAGCGCGGTCGCGGACGCGGCGGAGTCGGTCGTCTGGCAGTTCGTGTGCGGACGCGCGTTCGGCCCGTCGGGTCCGTTCCAGAATTCCTTCTCGGAATAGCCGTCTTCGTCTTCTTTCCATTCGGCGCGGCCGTCGCTATGCTTGTGGACGTTGAACGTCGCGGAAGCGCCCTTAACGGGGAACTTCTGATAGTCCAAGCCGAATTCCTCGCCGGTGCGCCAGTAGGACCCCATGATATCGCTGTTGTAGCCGTTGCCGTCGGCAATGAACAGAATGACGTTCTTCGCTTTCGGCTCGTCGGCGTTCGCGGTCAAAACGGAGACGGCGAACGTGAGCGCGGCGCACGCGAGCATGCAGCCAATAACTCGTTTATTCATCTCAAAAACCTCTTGAAAGTTGATATATCGCGAAGGGCGGCGCGTAATTCGCGCTTAACCCTCTTTCACTAATGACGCGTTTATTTTAACGCAAGTTGAAAAGAATTAAAAGAGGCTAACTTTATTTTCAAAAAAAAAAGTGATTTTTTCAATAAAAAATCACTTCCCCCATATATGTTTGACTTCATACGCCGTAACGCTTTAGGCCGACGCGTTGCGCGCCGGGCCTCTCTTGGCGCGTTACAGCTCGATTCGCTCTAAATCGTCGGGAACATAGAGATTTCCGGTGAAATACTTCTGCCCCTCTTCCGTATAGAGCCGTTTGCGGTCGCGCATGTTCTCGTCCTCGGTGTGATAGAGGATTAAATTGCGCACGCCAATTCTTTCGGCAAGCTCGCACGCGTCTTTGACGGTCGAATGATGCCGCTCGTACGGCTTGAAATGCTCGACTTGCGAATAGAGGCAGAACGCCTCGTGCAGCATCCACGCGCTGTTTTCGGCGTACCGCTGCGCTTCCGCGCGGCACGGCTCGTCGCCGCAGCAGACAAAACGTTCGCCGCCGCCAAGATCAAGCGAGAAGCCAAACTGCTTGGCTTTGATCGACACAATGTCGAAGAAGGTCGTCTCTTTGCCGATAATCGTCCGCGTCTGACCGTCCGCGACGACCTTAAACCGAATGCGGTCGTCGAACATGCGCGTTTCTTTGCGCGGAAGCAGCTGAAAGGCGATATCGCGAAGCAGCGTAATGACTTCGTCGTGTCCGTAGAACGTAACGTCCCCTTCGTACACGCCTTCCGTTATGCCGGTATAGAATTCGCGAATAAGCCAAATCGCGCCTAAAAGATGGTCGACATGCTTGTGCGTAATAAAGATATCGTGGATTTCACGCCAATCAACGCCGGAATATTTGAGCTGGTGAAGAATTCCGGAACCGCCCCCCGTGTCAATCAGGAAAATGCGGCCGTTCTCGCGGAGAGCAAAACAGGTGTTATAGCACTCGGTAACGTGCGCGTTACCGGTGCCTAAAAATATCAAATCCATAGGAAAGCCCTTTCTACCGTAAACGAAACGAATAAAAAAAAGAGGAGAACGACCTTCGACTTTGCGCCGAAAGCCGTTCCCGTAATACGGTTAGCGTCTAACAGGCGTCAGACGCCAATCGATCATTCGTAGCGTTCGCGGTCGGGCCGGTCGTACCGATCCGAGCGTTCCGGACGCTCAAAGCGTTCCGGGCGGTCGAAGCGCTCCTGGCGGTCAAAGCGTTCGCGGCGGTCCGGGCGGCGGTCCTGACGTTCCGGACGGCGGTCGGGACGTTCGCGACGGTCCGGGCGTTCGCGGCGGTCGTCGCGCGGGGCGCGTTCCGGGCGGCCTTCGAAGGCGTCCTGTTCCGCTTCGCCTTCCGGACGGTCGCTTTCGCCGCGATCCTTGAGGACGGCGCGGCGGCTGAGCTTAACGCGGTTCTGGTCGTCGATCGAAATGACTTTGACGTCCATCGGATCGCCGACTTTGCAGAAGGACGCGATGTCGTCGATATAGCCGTCGGACAGTTCGCTGATGTGAACGAGGCCGTCGCGGCCGGGCAGAATTTCAACGAAGGCGCCGAAATTCTGAATGCTCGTAACGACGCCGCTGTACGTGCGGCCGACTTCGATATTGGCGGTCAGCGCTTCGACCTGCTTCATCGCGGCTTCCGCGCTCGCAAGGTCGACCGAGGACACGGAAACGACGCCGTCTTCGGCGACTTCCACGCTCGCGCCGGTCGAATCCTGAATGCCGCGGATCGTCTTGCCGCCGGGGCCGATGAGCGTCCCGATCTTATCGGGGTCGATCTTCGTGCGGAGCATGCGGGGCGCGTAGGGCGAGAGCTCTTCCGCCGGACGCGGCGCGGCCGTGAGCATCTTGCGCAAAATGCCGATGCGCGCTTCCCGAGCCTGCTTAAGCGTCTGCGCGATAATCTCTTTCGAAATACCGTCGATCTTGAGGTCGAGCTGAATGCCCGTAACGCCGTTCTGCGTGCCCGCGACTTTGAAGTCCATATCGCCGTAGTGGTCTTCGTCGCCCATAATGTCGGTAATCGTGATCCAGCGGCCGTCTTCTTCTTTAACGAGCCCGATCGAAATACCGGCTACCGGATTCGTAATCGGAACGCCCGCCGACATGAGGCCGAGCGTCGCGCCGCAGACCGTCGCCATAGAGCTCGAGCCGTTCGATTCGAGAATATCGGAGATGACGCGGATCGTATAGGGGAAATCTTCCGGGGTCGGGAGAACCGCTTTAACGCTGCGTTCGGCAAGATTGCCGTGGCCGTATTCGCGGCGGCCGACTCCGCGGTACGGCTTGCATTCGCCGACGGAGTAAGGCGGGAAGTTGTAGTCGAGCATGAAGCGCTTCGTGTATTCGTCGAAGAGACCTTCGACGCGCTGCTCGTCTTTGCCCGTTCCGAGCGTAACCGTAATGAGCGCTTGCGTTTCGCCGCGCTGGAAAATAGCGGAACCGTGGACGCGGGGCAGGACGTTAATCGCGCATTCGATCGGGCGGACTTCCTTAACGCCGCGGCCGTCGAGGCGCTCCTGCGACAGAATAATATCGCGAACGACGCGCTCGACGAAATCGTTGAACGCGACTTCGAAGTAGTCGGCGCCGAACAGATTCGGTTCGGTCGCGTCTTCTTCGTCGGCGACGATAAGCTCGGCCTTCGCCTTCTCTTTAACGGCGTCGCACGCTTCGGCGCGCGCAACTTTGCCGGACGTCTTCTTCGCGGCCCGGAATTCGTCGTAGTACTTCGCCATGAGCGCGTCGTACATCGGCTGCGTATTGAGCGGCTCGAACGTCATTTTTTCCGGCTTGACGAGGTCGACGATCTCCTGCTGGAGTTCGCAGATTTCGCGGACGTACTTGTGCGCCGTCATAATCGCTTCGAACATCTGCATTTCCGGGAATTCGCGCGCGAAGCCTTCGATCATGAGGACGGAGTCCATATTGCCCGAAATGACAAGGTCGAGATCGCTGTTTTCAAGCTGTTCGACCGTCGGGAACGGAACGAATTCGCCGTCGACGTAACCGAGCCGAACCGCGCCGAGAGGCCCTTGGAACGGGGTAGGCCCGAGCATGAGGCACGTCGCGCAGCCGTTCATGGCCACGACGTCGGGATCGACGAGACGGTCGCAAGCCAAAACGTTGGCGAAGACCTGAACGTCGTTATAGAATCCCTTGGGGAAAAGGGGACGGATCGGACGGTCGATCAGACGCGAGGTAAGAATTTCTTTAAGTCCGGGGCGGCCTTCGCGCTTCTGGAATCCGCCCGGAAATTTACCCGACGCCGCGACGCGTTCGCGATAGTCGCACGTCAGGGGGAAGAAGTCTTGTCCCGGTTTGCTGGGCGCGGTCGTACTCGCGCAAAGAACGACGTTGTCGTTGTAGCCAATGACGCAGCTCCCATGGGCCTGCTTCGCCCATTCGCCAGTTTCAATCCACAGTAAGCCGGAGCCGATTTGTTTTTCTACTCTAGTTTTCAATGTAACAACCTTTTTTCAATCTTTCGTCGTCCCTCCGGAACCTGCTTCGTCCGGGGGGGGTCTATCACAATAAGGGGTCGCGGCGCGCCGAACGCGCGGCGCAACGTCTAAACTACTCTCAAGGCGCTTCAATCAGGGGCGGTTCCGTGCGGAATTTCACGCGCGGACGCGCGGATTATGCGAAACTCCATCCATAATGGAACACGCGAATTCGTTCGGATATGTAAAGTTCAAACGTTCCAGGCGGAACGGAGGGGCAAAAGAAACCGAACGCTGTAAAAAAAGAAACGTCGCGACGCTCGGCCTTTCGGCGGGCGGCGCGACGCGGACTGCGCAATCACTTGCGGATACCCAATCGCTTAATCAGTTCGAGATAGCGGTTAGCGTCCTTGCGTTTGAGGTAGTCGAGAAGACGGCGGCGGGAGCTAACCATGTGAAGAAGGCCGCGACGCGTCGCGAAGTCTTTCTTGTTCTTCTTCATGTGTTCGGTCAGCGCGTTGATCTTCTTCGTGAGGATCGCGACCTGGACTTCGGGAGAGCCCGTGTCGGAATCGCTGCGGCGATAGTCCGCGATGATAGCCTGTTTTTCGTCTTTGTTCATGATCGTCATGATTACGTAATCCCTTTTTTGGGGTTGGGACTCGACTAGCCGATTAAGACCGGTCGAATCCGCAGGAGTCTTTGTTTGGTTTTCTTTTCCTTATTAAAGTGACGCCTATGGCGCTCGAAGCGCCGCTAAACCACAATAATTTTCGCCATTATAATACGCGTCCGCATAATCGCAAGGGGGAATTAAGAAAATATTGCGTTGTCTTTCTCTTTATGTTATAATAGCGCGCGGCAAAAACGCCGTCTCGAAACCAACCTCGATTTTCCTGAGGAACCTACCTATGAAACATCTCGTTGCGATCGCTCTGAGCGCGTCCGTCGCGCTCTTTTCGGGCATATTCTCCGCGCAGACGCTGCTCGCGCAGGACTTCTCCGTCAACGTCGGCAGGGAGCTCTGCGACGACGCCGAAGTCGGCGAAACGCCCGACGTCTCCGGCGGCTCGTTTACCGTCGGCGCGCGCGTCAAGCTCCTCGAGCCGGGCGGCAAAAGGGGCAACGGCGACGCCGTTAACGGCATGATATTCGCCGTCGGAAACGGCTGGAACGACGGTTTTCGCGTCTACTACGATTGGAAGGAACGAAGATTTACCTTCAACGTCGGCAAAGAGGAGAACGCCGAATACTGCGCGACGTCCAAGCCCGTCATGTACGGCGTTATGCGCGATCTCGTCGCCGTGTGCGACGGCCAGTCGGGCAAGCTCCTCCTCTACGTCGACGGGTTTCCCGTCGCCGAGGCCCCGCACGCGTGCAAAATTAACGCCGAAGGCAAGCCGCTGGTTGTCGGATACGCGAATTCCGGAATCGGCTCGAACCGCATGTTCGTCGACCGCGTCGACTACTGGGCGCGCGCCCTGACCGCGAACGAGGTCGCCGCGCGCAGCGTCGAACGCACCGCAGAAGAGATCGTTCAGGCCGCCGCTATGGACAAGCTCGCCGAGCTCGATCCCAAGACGGCGACGCTCAATAATATCGACCCGGAGACGTCCGTTAAGCTCGAACTGCCCCCGGAAATCGAACGCGTCGTCAAGCGCTCCAAGCGCGCCCAGCTGCTCGCCGCCGATAAGATTCCCGAAGTCGAGCCGCTCGTCTTTGAGGAAGCCGACGCCCTGATCGCCGCCGCGAAAAGCGAAAAAGACTCCGTCGAAAAGGAACCGACCGCGGAACAGATCTCGCGCTACGGGGACGCGTACTTCGAGCTGCAAAAGGTCAAGCGCCGCTCGAAGGTCAACTCGGCAAGGTCGCGGACGAAATGGCCGCGGCCAATCCGCGCGTCGCCGCCGAATTCGAAAAGATTCTCAAATTGGAACAGTCCGCCGAACGGACGCGGCTCGTCGAAAAAGAGGCGATCGCGACCTACGCCAAAGTCGCCAGACAGGTCGACGTCGCCGTCGAACGGAGGATTATCTACGTCAGTCCGCAAGGGAACGACGCCGAGGGGACCGGCGAACGCTTCGCGCCGTTTGCGTCCCTCGCGCGCGCCTGCCAGGAGGCCGCCAAGCCGACTCAGGGCAAGCGCGCTCTGACGATCGTCGAACTTGCGGGCGGGGTCTACCGCGTGCGCGAAACCGCGAAACTCGCCGGCGTGCAGAATCTGCTCGTTCGGCCCGCCAAAAACGCGAAAGTTACGCTCACGGGCGGCGTTAAGGTCAATAATTTCGTATCCGCCGCCGACGCGGCAAAGACGTCCGATGCGGTCGCCAAAAATCTGGAACGGTTCCCCGAAGCCGCGCGCGAGCATATTTTCGTCGCGGATCTCTCGGCGCTCGGCGTTCTCGATTTCGGGACGCTCGCCAATCGCGGTTACGGACTCGGCGACAAAGCCAAGCCGATTCCGTCCCTATACTTCGGCGGCGAATCGCAGACCCTCGCCCGATGGCCCAATCTCGGAGAGGAACCCCTGAAATTCGGCGAAAAGGTCGAAACGGACGACGAACAGACCTCGACCTTTAAATACGACTACGACCGGCCCGACCGCTGGCAGAATCTCGACGGAATCTGGGCGTTCGGCCTGTACGAATGGGAATGGGCCGCCAATCTCCGCAAGGTCGTTAAGATCGACCGCGAAAAGAAAGAAGTTACTTTCGATTACAAAGGCGGGTCCGGAAGATTTACCTATTACTTTACGAACGTTCTCGAAGAGCTCGACGCGCCCGGCGAATATTACGTCGACAACGTCGCCGGACTCGTCTATTTCTATCCCCCGGAGGAAATAGCGTCCGCGCAGAAGCTCAACGCCGCCGACGTCGAATTCGACGAATTTTCCGAACGGTTCTTTGAGCTGGAAAACTGCGCCAACGTCATACTGCGCGACCTGAACTTTAAGCTCGGCCGAGAATCGCTCGGCCTCTTTAAGGACTGCGAACGCTGCTACGCCGTCGGATGCACGGCGGAACAGTTCGGAGGAAACGCGATTATTATCTCCAAAGGCTCGTACTGCGGTTCCTTGGATTCGCGCTATCGGGAATTCGGCGGCGGATGCTTCCGGATCTCCGCGGGCGACCGCGATACGCTCACGCAGGCGCGGCATATCGTCTACAATAATTTCATCAGCGACTTCAGCCGAATCGACCGCGTCTACGCGCCCGCCGTTCACGCCGACGGATGCGGAATCGCCATTACGAACAATCTCATCTGCGACAGCCCGCATCACGCCATGCGGACCGACGGAAACGATATGTATATCGCGCGCAACGAAGTTCATTCGTGCGTCTACGAATACAGCGATCAGTCGGGCATAGATATCTACTGCGACCCGACCTATCGCGGAATCGTGATAGAGAAGAACCTGTGGCGGCACATCGGGTCCGCGTTCGCGCTCTGCGGTCAGGCGGGCATTCGGCTCGACGACTCCATTTCCGGCGTCATTATGCTCGACAACGTCTTCTACCGCTCCTCCGGAGGATTCTTCGGCGGAATTCAGATTCACGGCGGAAAGGACAATCTGGCGCGCGGCAATCTCTTCGTCGACTGCAAGCACGCGTTCAGCTTCTCCCCGTGGCGAAACGATCGGTACTTGACGTTCATTAGAGACCAGTTCCCGGAACACGTCGGATCCGCTCGCTATCTCGCCGCGTATCCCTTCTTCGACGAACTGACCAAACACATCGACCGCAACTACATTCTGGAGAACGTCGCCGTCAACTGCGAGCTGTTCAGCTATCGCGGAGACGACCTCAACGTCTATTCGGGCAATCTTGCGCGGACGGCGAAACCGAATCTCGAAGCGCTCGGCGTGCGTGGGCAGCAGAAGACGTACGACGAAGTCTTCTATACGAACACGACCGCGCTCCGACAGTGGCTCGAACTCCTCTCGGGCAAGACGCTCAAAGACGTCGGGCTCAAGCGGAACTGGAACGGCGCGAATATCGACGTGAGCCCGAACTTTATCGGAGGCGCCGGCGCGCAAACCGCGGAGGAATAAACACGCCGCGCCCCTTGACGCCTAACCGCCTCATGGTAGAATAGCCCCCGATTCGCGCGCATATTACGCGCGATAAGGGGCCGTAGCTCAATTGGGAGAGCGCCGGCTTTGCAAGCCGGAGGTCGCCGGTTCGAT
>CADACS010000165.1 GCA_902786505.1 uncultured Planctomycetota bacterium
ATAGCAGCCACTACTAGCCCTTTCACATTAATACGCCAATAAATGACGTTGCTTACAGTTTTAATCAAGCAAAGACGTTTGAAATCTTCACTTACCAAAAGCGCCAAAGAGACTTTGGCGTGTCCGTCTTCCGCGGCAAGCGCCCCGCGCAACGGCGGCGCGCTGTCGTTAAATCAACGCGGTTCCCGACGGTATGAGCCGCGCCTCGACCGACTGGCGTCTTTCGGAAAAGACTCCAATCAGAATATCATGCCTCCGTCGACCGTCAGAATTTGCCCGGTAACGAAGGAAGAATCCGGACTGGCGAAGAAGAGAACCGCGTTCGCGATATCTTCCGGCGTTCCCATGCGTCCGGCGGGAATATTGCTCAAAATAACCTGCTTGTACGCTTCGTCCAAAACGGCGGTCATGTCGGTGTCAATAAAACCGGGGCAAATGGCGTTTGCCGTAATATTCCGATTGGCAAGCTCTTTCGAAATCGTGCGCGTAAAACCGATGACGCCGGCTTTCGACGCGGAGTAATTCGCCTGCCCTTTATTGCCGATAAGGCCGCTGATACTCGAAATATTGATAATGCGTCCCCACTTTCCGCGGCGCATCTGCTCGACAAAAGCGCGCGTGACGTAGAACGTTCCGTTCAGGTTAACGCTGATTACGTCGTTCCACTGTTCGTCGGTTATGCGGCGCATGAGCATGTCGCGCGTGATACCCGCGTTGTTGACGAGAATATCGACTTTCTTATTGAAATCGGCGATAATCGTCTCCGCCGTTTTCGCGACGGCTTCCGAATCGGCGACGTTGCAAATATAAGCCTTCGCGGAACCTCCGTCGGCGACAATTTCCGCGACGGACGCGTTGAGTTTCTCTTCGTTCGTGCCGATGCACGCAACCGAAGCGCCCGATTTAGCCAACGCTTTGGCGATACCGAAACCGATACCGCGAGTCGCGCCGGTTACGACGGCGTTTTTACCAGTCAGATCGACTTGAAGCATCTTGTGTTACCCGTCTAATAAACAGTTCAAGTGAAAACGGCGCGCGACCAAAACGCGACGCGCGCGCATATTCGTTAATTTAACTTCGCCTTACGGTCGATGCGCTTCATGAGACCGCGCAAAACGCGGCCGGGCCCGACTTCGTAGAACGATTCGATCCCGCTCGCGAGGAGCGCGCGCATCGCGTCTTCCCAAAGAACGGACGACGATATCTGACGGATAAGAATCCGCTTGATTTCGTCGGGATCCGTGTGAAACTGGGCGTCGACGCCGCTGATGTACGGAACCTTAGGCGCGCTGAAATTCATCGCTTCAATAATCGGCCGCATCTTCTCGACGGCGGGCTCCATGATCGACGTGTGGAACGCGCCCGCGACCGCCAACGGGGCCAATTTAATCGCGCCCGCTTCCGTCGCGAGGTCAACCAGCTTTTCGCACGCGCTCTGAGCGCCGGAAACGACGTAATTCTTCGGACAAAGGTAATTTGCGATCGTAAGAACGCCGGGATCTTCGACTTTTTCGCACAGTCCGCGAACGACGTCGACTTCCAATCCAATGACGCTGACCATGCCGCTAGGCGTGGCGTCAGACGCGTCCTGCATCGCCTGTCCGCGAAGCTGAACGAGTTTCAGACCGTCTTCAAACGACATAACGCCCGCAAAAACGAGCGCGGTATACTCGCCAAGGCTCAAACCGGTAGTCGCGGCGCAATTCGCAACGGCGTTAGGATCGGATTCCTTGAGCCCTTCCAGAGCGGCCAGACTCGTCAGAAAGATCGCGGGCTGACTGTGAACCGTCGTATCAAGCTTTTCCGCCGGTCCTTCAAAACAAACCTTGGTCAGGTCGTAACCGACAACTTCGTTCGCACGGGCGTATAACTCGCGAACTTTCTCGTTGGAATCGTACAGGTCTCGCCCCATGCCAACAGTCTGCGCGCCTTGACCCGGGAACAAAATCGCCGTCTTCTCCATTGTGCTTCCTTTGAGGAAAAATTACCTAGTCTTGTAAACTCGCCCAAAAGCGTTTCTTGTGCAAAAGCGCCTTTCCTCTATATTATGGAAAGGTTTACTCTTGCAATCAAGAGCAAACTTGTCAATTCTCAGCTTTCCACTCGGCTATTTTCCGACGGAACGCTTATAATCGACAAAAATCAAAAAAATGTCTTTTACGTCAGCCTAAAAAAATGGGGAACCTGTAACGATTCCCCATTTTTTATTCGTCGACGAAATCAACTGCCGCCGTTTCAAAACGGCAAGATCATTTGGCGTCGTCTTTAGCAATAACTTCGCGACGCATGTACTGACCGCAATTCGGGCAAACGACGTGCGGCTGAATCATCTTGTTGCAATTCGGGCAAGCAACCGTCTGGACGGGCTTTTTGAAATCGTGGGAGCGACGCGAACCGGTACGTGCGTTGCTTTGCTTTCTCTTAGGAACTGCCATTTTAAACCTACCTAAATCTAATTCGTTAAAACTCGAAAACGGCGCGACATGCAGGACCGCACGCAGAATCCTCGTCAAATTCACGACGTTCAACTTAACGCGAACGCGCGCCGATAATATACTCTCCGCCGGACTGCCCGAAACGTCTAAAAACGCAAACCGTCGACGTCGAAGCCGTCTCAATCGGAATATTTTCCTCGTAATGATACGCGAAAGGACCGTTTCGTCAACCGCCGCCCCCGCGATTTCATTGAACTTTTTTACAAAAATTCGGGTTTACAACGATCGTACCGGCTGAAAAATCGGCAATGTGAAAAAAATGACCTGCAAAAAGCCCCGTTGACGCGGTTCGTTTGCCTGTTTTCGGGCGTTGAATCCGCACGTTGTCCGCGTGAGACTTTCGATCTTCCTTCAACGGTTAGACAATATAACAAAATCTGTCATGCAGTCAAGTTGAAAATAACAAAAAAGCATTTTTTGTCAAACTCAATCTCTTCGTCCCTTCCCTTTTGAAAAACAGAGGGTGAAAATTGTTGACGTCAAGAAAAGCGCTTGATAGAATCTAATCGCGCGGTTTATGAGGAAGCGTTCACTTCTTGAAAATTCGCGTTCCACGCACGTTTGACTCGATTCGACCGCTTGCCGGGCCGTCGCTTTGTCAGGCGTTTTCAAGCTCAAACGGCGTTTTTTCAAGTTCGATATAAATTCAAGATAACTTTGGATTCAAATTAGAGGTTTTTATGCAACGACGCGACTTTTTTAAAAACGCGGGACTTCTGGCCGCGACCGGTTTGACCGCTTCGATCGGGACTCAAACGTTTGCCGCCGACCCCAAGGAATTTAATACCGTTACCTACGCCGGAAAGTCGGGCAAAGCCAAGCCCGAATGGGGCGATCAGCAAGTCGAGCACTTCACTTCGTATTATCCTGACTTCTGCGATAAATACCTGTGGATCCGCAAAGACAACCAGGTTATCGCGGCGTACCGCAACTGTCCGAACCAGAAATACCCTTATATCTACCCTCTCGCGGGCCCGATTTCCCGCGTTTCGGTAACCAGCGAATCCGCGCAGCCGTGGCCTCATCATCGCTCCGTATTCATGGGCGCCGACAGAGTCAACGGCGCAAACTATTGGCAGGAAGGCGCCAATCGCGGCCAGATTTTCAGTACCGATCTTAAACTGACGAAAGCCGAAACCGATACCGTCGAATTCACTGACGTGTGCGTGTGGAAACACCCTGAGCAGGATCCCATTATCGAAGATACGCGCAAGTACACGCTCGTTTGGAAGAACGACGATTACTATACGCTCGATCTCGAATTCTCGATGAAGATGCTGACCGACGTCCATATCGAAAAGACCAATCACGGATTCTTTGGCGTGCGCGTCGAGCAGGACCTCGCGCCGCACGGCGGAGGAACGCTCGTGAGCAGCGAGGGCGTCGTCGGTGAAAAAGACACGTTTGGCAAACCGGCCAAGTGGATGGCTTTCTACGGCAAACGCCGCTTCAATCCTGAGATTACCGAAGGCGTCGCCGTTCTCTGCCCGCCGAAAGAGCCGTTTGAGAATTGCCCGTGGTTCACTCGCGATTACGGCAATATCTCCCCCATGCCGTTCCTCTTCCACGACGAAGGATTCAGCTGGAAAAAGAACGACGTCCTCAAGGGCCTCTACCGCATCGTCGTCTTCGCCGGCGCCGCCCAAGACGCCGAACTGGATAAGCGCTGGGACGAAGTCTACGCGTGATCCTGTTCTTCAGCTGGAAGCCGTTCACCGTAAAACGTCAAAATTTCGACGCCTTGACGGCATATATTGGAAACCCTAATATAGCCGTCGGCGTCAGATTTTGACGTTTTTTGTCGAATGCGCTTCGCGAACCGAAAGCCGCCCGGCGCAGGCGGCGTTAAGTTCAATCGAGAGTTTAAATTGGCCAGAGTAGAAAATGTCATTTTAGGAATCGATCCCGGCCTGAATATTACGGGATACGGCGTCTTGGACGTATCGACGGGCCATGCGCGCCTTCTGGAGGCCGGCGCGATAAAAAGTTCGGGCAAAACACTTCCCTCTCGAATTAAAGATATTTACGACGGCGTCGTGGAAGTAATTGAAACATACCGCCCCGACGTTTTGGCGCTCGAACAGTTGTATTCGCTCTACAAACGTCCGGAAACGGCGATTCTCATGGGGCACGTGCGCGGCGCGATCTGTCTGGCCGCGGAACAGGCCGGAATTGAAGTCGTATCGTACGCCGCGACTAAAATTAAAAAGACAATGACCGGCATGGGACACGCGCCCAAAGATCAGATGCAGCGCGCCGTTCAGCTGGAGTTGCGTCTCCCTCAGCCTCCTTCCCCGCCCGACGTCGCCGACGCGATCGCGGTCGCGTTCTGTCACTTCGCCGAGGCGCGGCAGACGTTAAAATTCGGATCCGTTCTCTCAACGCGAACCGTCCTGAACAAGAAAACGCCTCGCAGACCGTCTTCGAACGGCCCCGGCGTACCCAGTAATAAGAATAGTCGCAATGGAAAATAAAACGCCGTCTAAACCTAACCTTGTCGTATGCTTCCGCGCGCAGCCGGTTGAAGATCGGCTCGTCGCGCGAATCGACGAAGCGTGGTCCTCGTCTGTCAACATCATTAACGTCGGTCAGTCGGAAGTCGCCGACGCCCTTTTGCAAGCGGATTATTTTTGCGGACACGCGAAAGTTCCGGTCGACTGGGACCGCGTCGTCGCGCAAAAACGGCTCCAGTGGATTCAGTCGTCCGCCGCTGGCATGGATTGGTGCTTGGTTCCTTCTGTAATCGAATCGGATATCACGGTAACGACCGCCGCCGGCGTCCTCTCCGATCAGGTCGCCGAGCACGGTTTGGCGCTCATTTTAGCGTGGGGACGGAATCTCCGTTCCTTTATCTACGATCAGCGCGTTGAAAGCGGCAATCCCGACTACCGTAAGTTCAAGAGGAAACCGACGTTCGATCTGGTCGGCAAAACGGTCGGAATCGTCGGTTTCGGCGGCGTGGGGAGACGCTTTTCAGAAGTAGTCGCGCCCTTTGCCGGCAGAATACTCGCCGTCGACCTCTTTCCCACGAACAAGCCGGAACGCGTCGCGGAACTGTGGGGGCCGGAAAGACTCGACGACCTGCTCGCGGAATCAGACGTCGTATTCCTTTCGCTCCCGCTGAACGCGGAAACGCGCGGAACCTTTGACGCGGCGAAATTCGCGACAATGAAGAAAGGCGCGCTGCTCGCGAACTTAGCGCGCGGGCCGCTCGTCGACCACGACGCGCTCGTCGACGCCCTGCGCTCCGAGCGGCTGGGCGGGTACGTCGCCGACGTTACGAGTCCGGAACCGCTGCCGCCCGACCATCC
>CADACS010000166.1 GCA_902786505.1 uncultured Planctomycetota bacterium
AAAACGCGGACTGTACGTCGAACGTTCTTACGTTCTCCAGCTCGCTCCTGAATTCGTCGTCGACGTACGGCTCGTCCATGGCGAGCGCGTACGGCGATCTTCAGATCGGAACGCGTCAGAATATTCTGGGCGGAGTAACGAGCTCCGATCCGCGCTATGGCGTCTACAGCGCCGACGTTGGTTGGGCTCAGGAGACGAAATCGCTTCGGAATCAGTATTACGCGGCGGTCGGAACGTCGGAATCGGACTACTACAGCGCGCTCACAACGCATTACGGAACGTACAACGCGGCGGCGACCGTTGCGAAATCGGGCTGCGCGCTCGGGAGCGCGAACGTCGCCAAGACGCTGGAGCAGAACGTCGAGACGTCGCGGACAACCTTCGCGCTCGCGCAATTTGACGCGGCGAAAGATCGCATTCTGGCGGAACTTGACGCGACGGCGGCTCAGATAACGGCGGACGCGGCGAAAGAGACGGAACTTGCGCTCGCGCGGTACAGCGCGTATTGCGTGTCGGTCGAAGATCCGCTCGGCGCCGCGCTTGCGGCGATAGCGGCGGTCGACTTTGAGACGTCGGGTTGCGTAACCTCGCTTTCGAGCGCGAATTCGACGTTCGCGTCGGTCGTCTCGAACGCGGCAAACGCGGACGCGGCGCTCGCGCAGTCTAACGCAACCGCGCTCGCGGCGGAGAAGACGCAGAACGCGGCGTTGCGCGACGCGGCGATCGACGGCGCAGACTCTGCGTATAAAGTTACCGTTCGCAACGCATGGAACAACTCGTATCTTATGAACTTAGCGTCGGGCGCAACGGCCAAGACAGACGACGAAGCGCTCGCCGCGACGGCGAACGCATCGCTCGAAAGCGCGGTCGCAACGTACCGCGCCGCCGCGTTCGCGGACTACGGCGCCGCGCTCGACGATCTCGATATGATCGACCGGATCGCCGCGTATCAGCAAGAGCGGGTCGATCGTGGAATCTCGGTTCCCAACGACGCGTTCGCCGATCTGGACGATCCCGACTTTGAATATCAGGTCTGCTTCGCGGCGGGAACGCTTGTTCTCATGGCGGACGGTTCAACGAAACCGATCGAAACGGTTCGGCCGGGCGATCTTGTTCTCGCGTCCGATCATCTCGATCCGGAAAGCAAGCCGGCTCCCGCGCGCGTCGTTCGGTTCTTTGACAATGGGCTAAAAGAAGTCGTGCGCGTTCGCTTCGAGGGTGGAACGGAACTCGTCTGTACGCCAGGCCATCGATTTTACGTCGTCGGTCTGGGCTGGAAGCATGCGAGCGAGCTTGCGCTTGGCGACGCCTGTCTAAGCGCCGCCGGGAAGCGCGTTGCGTTTGAAGGACGCGACGCGCTTGCGGAGTCGGCTGGCGTGTTTAATCTTGAAGTTGAGGGGAAGCATACTTATTTTGTTGGGCGGGATGTTGCCGTCTTGGTGCATAATGAATGTCCTTATTGCAGTATAGAACACCCTTCTTCTGGCGACCTTGTGTGGATAACGCCTGGCGTTACCGGCTTCGTGCGAGAAGGAGGGCAGAAGCCATGTCCCTATTGTACAGAATTTTCGATGACTCCTTCCGAGTTTATAAGTCAATATGTGAATCGTGAAGTTTATACTTCGACGGACATAAAGTATACATTGAGTAAGGGGTGCGTAGGAATAGCATTGTTTGTATGTGGAAAAATATTTAATAATCCATCCAGTTCTGAGCCCTACTGGGCGATGCCTATTAGTCGTGTAGACGCTTGTCTTTTTTTGGATTATTCAGAAGCCTGTAACTTCTACAAGCAATTGCGGAAAGAGAAGAAGAACCCTGTTCTTATGATGTATTTAGATGAATGTGGCGAGACAGTACAAAATTTCAAAATTCCAGATAAACGAAAATATTTTACTCCTTCCGATTTTACCCCCAAGCCAGTATGTTATGATTATAGGACATTAGCTAATGTCAACGTAGGAGGAGAAAAGGTTCCCTGTTGGGTTCATGCCACAAATGGATGGCAAAACAACCCCAATCAAGAAGTCTTGTTTACTCCTGTGTATACAAAATACGAAGGAGATTCTCGAGAATGTATTTTTATTGTTATTCCCCACACAGGAACTTCAGGATTAAAATTAGAAACAAATTTTGATATTCCGGATGTTATTCCAAGCGATTGTCTCCCCCTACCTTTTTTCTCTTCAAATAAGGGTAATAAGGGTAATTAATTGAAAAGAAAGAAATAATATGAAATTTAGTAAACTGCGTAAAGTATATCTTAGCATCATTTTGCTTTTTACCAGCGTGCTGATTTTTGCCGGTCTAAAAGGAGTGAGCAATTGGAAAAAGAAAGTAGATTTTGAGAACAGAGTACACAAAATGAGATTTATGATAGACTCATTTGGGAATATTTGTACTTTACTTGAGGATAAGGTTGAACCAATAATCAATAATTACGTTGCGTATAACAAACGCGATAAACCGTTGGGCAGTTGGAGAATGGCTTTTTTATATTACGACCATGTGATTAACTGCAGCGGCTCTCCTCTCCCAGGTGAAAGTGGGAACGAATGGATGGAAGGAGGCAAATTTTTCGGCACATATTTTCATCCTTTCAAAAATTGGGACGAGGAACCGAATTATTCATTTCATTGTGAAGAAGTCTGTTGGAACGACAATCCTCGTTCGCCACATTACAACGATACAAGCGTCATGGCTCTTGTTGGGCCCGGAACTGCCTTTGAAACAATCCAGGACATACAAGTTCCCACTCTATTTGAGGCAAAACTGCAAGAATGTCGTGCGGGCGCCGCTATTCTATTTATAGAGGCGGTTAACTCGGGCGTTCACTGGGGAGAGCCGGGCGACTTTGACGTTGAAACGGTAACTAAAGAACAGCTTTTTCCGGGAGATACGGAGGGAATACTTGTCGCTTTTGCCGATAGGAGCATTTGGCATATTGAAAGAACTGTTCCCATGGAAACGCTAAAGCATTTTATGACAATAGAAGCGAGTAAAGAACACGACCGTGAAAAAGAGTTGTCTCCCTATGGAAAGTGGATACCATCGGATCTTGATTTTTAGACAGCCGATACTTTGAACGAATTGAAGTTATGGAATTCATGCAGCAGATCCCGATAACGCCGCTTTCCACAAAACAGACCGCCGCCATGTACCATATACGGCGCGTTGCAGCCGCGCGGCAAGCTTGACTCAATAACGCCACAGTGTTTGGATATTTACCAGATCCTATCAGTATAGGTAAACAAAAATGAACCGTAGAAGAATAATAAGAACAATATGTATATCATTCATATTGTTGCTATTTTGCTTTATGACAAGATGTGTCTATCTGCGCCGAACTGAACCGTTAGGGTGGGTACGGATACCATACTATCCTTCCCGTTACTATCGAGATATTTGGGAGGAGTTACGAAACACAGAAAAAGAGAACTATTACTATGCTCTTCCGTCTGATATAACTTCGCCAGAAGGAGAGCCCCTCTTGAGTTGGAGAGTTAATCTTTGTTTGAAGGCTGAACAAGAAGGACTCGAAGTAGACTCTAGCGCCGATACAAGAGAAGGAGGACTCGCGCCTAAACCGAGAACTTCTTACACAGAGTTAGTTCATGTTGACAAGTCGTGGAATTCACCGGAAAATCAAAAATTACGCGAAAATCTTCCTTGTATGTTTGCCAGTGTTCCATTCGCCGAAAGGCGGGACCTTTCGTATAATGGAACCTTGATGTTTAGAATAAAAGAGACTCACGAGAAAGTATTGGCCGAAGGCTATGAGAAGCACAAAAGTAAGCCATATATTGTTTTTGTCCATCCCAAATATGCGGTTAATTGGACAGAACCGGGCGATCTTTCATGGAAAACGTTTGTTCATAAAAAAATGTGGCTTCCGAGCGTGTGGAGACGGTATTACATTTCCGTAGACGGCGAGTTGCATGTTGTTGACGATCTCTCAAAAGAGGAGTGGGAAACCTTATTTGAAGAAGGAAGCGACGGAAACTGAACAACCCGCGCGTCCAAACTTTGGGGGCGAAACGCAAAAAATCAATGCGCGTAACACATAAACGCGCTTGCCGGCTGTCCATTTAACATGAGACGTCTATTCAGCGCCGCCGCAAACGTGTACAAGAAACCTTCCTTAGGATTTAGGAAGTACGGTTCTTATACCCGACGAAGTCGACTCCCCGCCAGTCTTGACGTTGTTAGAAGAAGCGCTTTCTCTTTAGCGATAACATATGGGCAGGTCTCAATGCGTACTTTCATAAATGTATACATTACGACTTGCTGAGAAGGAAAGCAGGAATAGAAGTTTGTCTTCTTGGCGTTCGTCCAAGTGTTGTACCCAAAGGAAATTATAGTGTAATCGTGCGACAGAGGGAAAATTCATGTTAAACCGTTGTAAAATTGCTCAATGTCTTATTCTCGCATTTTTTTTCACCTTTTTTATGACGTTAACGCGGCCATGCTACGTTCAGGATAAACCGCCTGTTAACGTTCGGACTAGCCGCGGCGCTTCGTTCGATTTAGCTCAGGCTGTTCGCGAAGCGACGGAGAATTCCACGGTAAAGATCCCTGCCGGGACCTACGCGCTTCGCGCTCCTTTGGTCATTAAAAAAAGCGTGACTTTGGAGGGGGCAAACGCCGGCAAACCGCAAAGTGAGGTCGTGATTAAATGCGACCGCACAAACGCTATTTTCATATCGGCTGATAAAGTTTGTTTAAGAAACTTGCACGTTAAGCTTTCAGAAAAGGTCAACGTCTCCAATTCGGACGGGGCCGACGACTTTGAGCTTGAAGTCGACGATTCCAACTCCAGAGGGTATGCAGATCGAAACGAAGACGTTTTGCCGTCGTTTCTTGAGGACCAGCTGTCTTCTAAAGGCAAGGATAATTCTTTTGCCGCTGTCCGAATAACCGGTGGGAATTTGACTGTTGAGAATTGTTTTATTGAAGGGGAGTCGAAGGTTACGAGTCAAAAGTATCGCGATGAACAGAGAGGTCTTCAGATAACCGGCGCTTCTTCTCACTTAACACTGAAGAACTCTCAGATTACCTGTCTTGACACAGGCGTTTTGATCGCCGAAGGCGCGACGGGAGTTATGACTGATTGTCATTTTGAGTATAACGGAAACGCGTTTGGCGTCCTTACGAAAGGTTCGCTTGAACGCGTAATTTTAACGGCGCCATGTTCTCAAACCATGCAAAAAGCGTCGTTCGCAACAGCAGTTTTACCAAGAATTGGAACGTTAATATGGGCGTTATGGCGATCGGGCCCGTAACTGTAGGAGAACTCAGAATTGAAGATACAAACTTTGCGCATTCGACTAAAGGGCTTATGACAGTAGCGGCGCCTTGCTCGGCGATTAATTGCGAGTTTAGCAACCACTATGAAGGCGGAGTTCTCGTCGCTAAATCTACTCTGCGGATGGATCAATGTAAATTTCACGATAATAAATGCGGAGTCAACGCTATTCGGGAATCCAAACTAATTATGAAGAAGTGCGCCCTAAACGGAGGACAATACGGAGTCGACGCCCTTGGTTCTCAAATTGTCGTTTCTGAAAGTTTGTTTTCCGATATTGGAGAGGCAGTCCGTGCGGTTGACAGCGTCGTTTCGGAAAAGAATAATATGTTTGAAAACAACATAAACGACGTCGTTAAACGGTAAACTCGCGTCTGTCGGAGTTGTAAAAGAATCGCAAAAAAACTAATTTACCCAACGACGCCCTTCAGGAGCAGAACAGTGCAAGAGCAAGTTAAAGAACGCGCAGCCAAACGCCATGGAGCGGGATTTTGGATTCTTTTGGCGTTTGGCGCCGTTGTGTTATTAATCGTCGTTTCGACGTCGGTCTCGCGCCTATGCGACAAGCCCGCGAAACTCGTACAGACGGAGAATTTCGACGAAGAGGTCGATTATGCAAAAGGGGAGATCGTCGATTACCGCTTTGCGTTTAACGCGATGCAGGAGAGGCGGATTTCGCCCGTTGAAGAGAACGGCTGGCGTTTGATTCTGCAGGCGTTCGGTCCGATTGCGGCAGGGGCTTTGCCGTTGGCGGATTCCGTTCCGTGGGAAGAGTTTCCGACGTCTCCTAAATCCAAGGATTGGTTCGAACGGACTTGGACGCCCCTTTGCGAGAAATTCAAACTTGACCCGCTCGAACGGCCGACGCTGATCGACCGCATGAGCCTTTCGGACTATGTCGGCAAATACGGCCTTACGGGCGACGAGCCGGAACCGGACGAAAATTCTTTTGAGTTCGGTTTCTTTTGGGAGAATAACGAGCGGCGTCCGAGACGAATCTCGGAGGCCGACGTTTCCAAGAAGCTTTTGACTGAGCCGTGGACCGCGGAAGAGTATCCTTGCGCGGCGCGCTGGATCGACGAGAACGCCGATTACTACGACGTTCTGACGAAGGCGGCCCATTCGCCCCGTTTGGCGTGTTGGGTCTTTGTGGAAGAGCCGAGCAAGGGCGGTTTTTTGGCGTCGTTGGCGCCTTTCATCCGCGCGACTTCGTCCTTTGTGGAACTGCTCAGAATCCGGGCGGCTTACCGTATCGGGTCCGGCGATCTCGACGGCGCGCTCGACGACGTCGAGACGGCGGTTCTTTTTGGGCGCGCCCTGCTGGAGAACGAGTCGATTATCCCAATGGAGAAAATAGCCGGCAATAGGCTGCTGCAGCAAGCTCTTGCCGTGCGGCTCTTTGCCAACGCCGACGCCGCGCCGACTGCGGAGCAGATAGAACGCGCCGTCGCGCTTCGATCCTCTTTCTATCGGGACGCGCATATCGATCGGATAATGGAGAGCTACCGAAAAGCGGACGAGACGTTTCTGCTCGCCACGTTCCAAGACGTAATCCTTGCGCGCCGGACGGAGCGCGGATTAGACGAATTGGCCGATATCGGCTGCTTTTCTTCCGCCGGACTTGCCAGGGCGCAGATTTCTCTCTTTCTTACCCGCGCTTCGCTCAACGACGCCAAGACGTTCCGCGATTTTAAGGAGTTTCTTCCGGACGAATTCGAACTCGGAAGTATTGAAGGCAATTGGTTTCTTATTAGCGAACCGCTTTCGTATCTAGGAAAGACGCCCCCGAAGAAAAGACTTTTTCATTTTCATCAGGCGTTGATGCTGAATAATGGGCAAACGCCTGCGGAAAAGCTTGACGACTATTTTTACGCTCTCGACTGCGCCTTTAAGGAGTCGACGCTTGCGCTCGCGCTTTTGGCGTATGAGGCGGACCATGGCGTTCTTCCGCCCGCGTTTACCGCGGATGCGAACGGCGCGCCGCTGCATAGCTGGCGCGTTCTGATTCTGCCGTATCTTGGGGAAGCGGAGCGGGAACTTTACGGGAAGCTGCGTTTGGACGAACCGTGGGATTCCGAGGCGAACCGAGCGTTTCACGGGCAGGCGCCGGAAGTCTTTCGGCTCGGAACGGATCCGGGCTATACGGCCTTTTCGGTCCTTCTGGGCGAGGACGGGCTCTTTGACGCGTCGGGACAGGGTAAGAATCTCGACGAACTGCGGAAATTGCCCGACCGCGATATTGCCAGTCAGTATGCGGTTATTGAACGCGCCGATCCGATCTGCTGGATGAAGCCCGATGCGGAACTGACGGTCGACGGATTTAAGTCGGGGGACGGTTTCGATCCCGCGAAGTTTATCGGGGAATTCCATCTTGGAATTATGGATGGAATATACGCGGCCCGCGCAGACGGCTCCGTGGCGCTTATTTCCGTCGGGGCGCCCCCGGAAGAGTTTGAACGCGGCCTGCGCGGCGTCGCCGCGCCCGACTCGCGCACACGCGCGGAAGGGGAGTAACCGCTTTCGCCGGTCGCTTGAGCGCTTCAGCCCGATTCTTCGCGTCCCCTGCGGAGGTCGGGCTTTTTTGAATAAAGAACTGCGTTGTTGAATAAAGATTTTATGAAAAATAAACGGAGGCAAATGCTGACGTCATGTTAAGAGCATTGATTTGTACCGTTGTTTCAACCCATTGATTTTTCACGGTTCGATTTTTTAAACGCTCTCCGAACTGCCTTTTAATTCGGAACATGGCGACGTCCCCGCGATTGACTGGCGATTTGTTGCACTGAGTCAAACGCGGGGGCTGCGTATCTGCGCCGCGCGATACTTGATTTTGGCTGCGTTATCAACTATCACGTGCGGGCAGAGCTCCGCATATTTGCGGCTTTTTTAAAATTTATTCAACAACGCCTATCTTGACCGTCATTCAAGAATAGAATCCGGCGCAACATGTTTGAGGTACGCCTTTTTCTCCGACGAGTCTTTGCCCCAGATCATGAGATTCGTAAAGCGTCCGTTTCCACCCTCCTGTCCTTCTTCCAGAATTGCGCTCTGCAATCCCTCGCGGTTGCGAAGCGCGACGTCGAAATTCGAGAAGATGGACCGAAACGCGCCGTCCGCCTGGATAGCGACGAGCTTCGAAGCGCTCTTGTCGGTATACCACATGCAGAAACAGCCCTCGTAAATAGACCGCGTGTTCTCGCCGTTGCGAAAACCGACGCTGAACTGGTCGTTATAGCAGTTCTGATAGAAGTTGTTGTTTCCACGGTCCCAGAACCCGATACTGCCGTCGAATCCGGCGTTCCACGCGGTAAAGAGCGGATGAATATTCCGCAGCATATTGCCGCCGCTCTGGACGTCAAATCCGATAAAGACGTTCGCAATCCGCATATAGGAGAACGAGTTGTCGTAGCCGATTACCTGAACTCCGATCGAGTCTTTCGCGCCGTTGCCGACGATATTGACGTTTTCGATATCGCTGTCGGACGAGCCGGAGTTGGCGCCTTTCTTAATGAGAATCCCGATTTTCGTATGTTTAATCGACGTGTTCCGAATGTAAGTCTCGCGCCCGCTGTCGATAGAAACGCCGTTCGCGCGGCCGTCGCCGTCGACGATTCCGCCGTCAAGACCGTAATTGCTTCCGTCGATCGTAATCGAATTGAACGGATCTTTGCCGCCCAGACGAATCAACGCCTCTTCAGACGACCAGTCTTTTGTCGGCTTGATAATGGCAAAATCGGCCATGTCAAGAGATACGGCTTTATTCGGATCGGCGGGCGTCGCGATCGGCTTCGAGAGGAGATACGTTCCGTCCGGGAACCAGAGGGTTCTGTGCGGATTCGCGTCGATTACTTTCTGCAGGGCGTCGGCGACGTCGGTCTGCCCGTCTGCGACGACGCCCTCGCACGTTGTAACGTCAAGGATTCCAACCGATTTTCCGGGAACGGCGTCTTCCGCGAAAAGGATTCCGGCAAATCCCAAGCAGGCAAACGCGGCAAGCGCCGCGCGTAACTTAACGTTTTTCATATTTTTCCTTTCTACGACAAGATCCGTTTTTGTTTTAATTTATTTCCGATTCAAATATTACGGAAACGGTACGAACCAGAATTGTTTTGACAGGTTTGTCGGGGTCGTCCCGGCTCGGATACTGGAAATCGCTGTACGCGACGAGCGCGGTCCGGTCGTCGAGGGGAAGAAGAGACGTATAGCAGCACGAATACTGACCGCTGGTCGCCGCGTCCCCTTTGATTCCCAGATCGACGCGCGGCCCCCAGGCGCCGCCGTCGACGGCCGCCGTCCCTCTAACAAAGACGCCTGGCCGCCCGTAAGACGCGAGCGTTACGCCGCAGCCGAGCGTAATCATTTTAGGCAGCACGCCGACGTCGTCGAACTTTTCCGGCTTGCTCCACGTCTTGCACGAGTCGGTCGACCGGACAAAATACGAAGGCGCGCCGGAGCCGGTCCGCATGAGCATAGCGACCGAGCCGTCCGGAAGAATATTCATGCACGGTTCGCACAATCCCTCGTGATTTTCCGAGCAGTATTCCGGCGTTGTGAGGATCTGACTCTCGTACCGCCAGTTAAGTCCTCCGTCGTCCGAGGAAAAAACGTATACGTTGTAATGCCAGCCGTACGCGACGGCGCCCGTTTCGCAGTCGAAGCCGTGAGCGTATATGGCAAAGTAGGTCTTGCCGTTTGGAAGCGCGATCCGGTTCGACCCGAGGGCCGCCCACGACGTCGTCTGCATAACGCGTCCGTTTTCGTATACGATTGGCATATAAGGCCAGTCGATCGTCGCGCGCCATGCTGTTCCTTTACCGGAAGCGTCGTAGGAAATCGCTTCCAGCGTCTGCGCGAACTCCGGCGCGTCTTTCGCGTAGTAGAGCCTTCGCTTGCCGTCTTCCGACTTCCAGACGGGTTCGTATTTGTCGATCCAGTCTGCGGCCGCCGCGTTGCGCGCAATAAAATTCACGCGCGTTTTCCAGTCTTCGGCGAGGATCGGCTTGCCGTCCGGAAGACGCCACGTCTTGCCCTGATCGTCGGAAACGTAGGAGTGGGGAATATTGCTCTTATACTCGTAACTTTCGGTATTGTCGGGTCCTGCGCTGAAGCTGCAGAAGATTTTGCCGTCTGCCGTTCGCATAAGGCCGGGGAACTGGAACGGCCCCCAGCCCGCCTCCTCGTACGTCGGCCCCTGCGCGACTACCGACGGTTCGCCGAGAACTAACTTAAACTTCTTCGCCGCCGTTCCGTTGGCGTTCTCCTGCGCAAAAGCGCAAACGGACGCCAGAAGAACGGCGCACGCCGCTATCGGCGCCGCAAATATCTTCTTCATACGATTTGTATCCTCCGTATCTTTCGTTAATTGGTCGAAACGCCGCGCGCCGCCTTCTATTTTGCGGTCAATTCGACGCCCCAGCTCTCGCGCGCGGGGAAATCGATCGGCTTATTCAGGAACCCGTCGGGCAGTTCCGTCCGCGTTCCCTCGGAATCGATCTTTTCGAGCTTGACGTTTTCCGGATCGAATCCCAGTTCCGCC
>CADACS010000167.1 GCA_902786505.1 uncultured Planctomycetota bacterium
CTCCTTCAGGCAGGATTTTTGGAGCGCCAAAACGTCGACGTCTTGGAATTTTTTGAATACCTCGTAACGTGCGACAACCGGAAGTTCGTTCGCCAACAGCTCTTGGGCGACCGCGGCCACCCGAGCGTTCTTTTTCGAAAGCGCTTTCATCTTTTTTACCTCTAAAATCAAGTTAGATCGAATTCGACTCGTCTGTTCGCGCTCGTCAGAAATAACGAACGCCCGTCAAAGCGACGCTTTGCGACGGTCCTGTCGGACGGGAAGCAGACGTAGAAGCCAAATTTCGAACGTAAATAAAACAAAGAACAGCGGAACTGCCGAAAGTAGACCGGCGGTTCCAATCGTCGTCTGTGATCACTATATCATGGGCCTTCGAGACGTCAACACGTCTGTTAAAAAATTTTTTATTCGCGAGAAAAAGAAGACTGCGTATTGAAACTACGACGGATGGCCGTATTGAAAAAAGAACTTCCGCCCGTGCCGCGTTTCAAAACGCGCGCCGTTTCAGACGCGAAATATCGCTCGAAACGGCGCGGTCAATGAAACGCGCAAACAATCAGGCGTCAGCCGGCGTCAGTTCGACGCGGTTTCTCCGCCCGCCCGGGTCGCCCACGCGTTAATCTGAGACTCCGAAACCGTTTCGCTGACAAAGTGAACCGAACCGTCGCCGAAGAGGAAATTCGCGCCGCCCGGATGATAGCTGGAGAACCCGTGTTCGTCCCCGTCGTTATGGAATCCTTCGTGGAAAGATCCGACGACGAGCGCGGGCAGACATCCGTCCCCCGCGGGATTGCCCGCCCACGTGGAGAAATGCTTTTTCTTCGCCGAACGTTCGCCGACGAAGATCGTATTGCTCAGGCCGTCCACGAACGCGCTCGTACTTAACTGGCTGTTGTGATAGAACGCGCCGTCCCCTCGGAATTCGCGGCCCGTATCTTCGTATTCCTCCGCCGAATGGATATCGGTCGTGCCGATCGACGCGACGTAATTCGACGCGCCGAATACCGTCGCCAGAAGCGCGGGACTGAGATCTTCATGCTCATGCTCGTGTTCATGTTCGTCCTCGTCGTCGTCTCCGTCGTGATGATGACGTCCCTCTTCGTCGTGCGAATGAAGAATGCCGGAATCGGCAATCGTAAACGACTTATCGCCGACAGGTTCGGACGGACAGTGGAACGCTTTGAGGAACATTTCGCGCGCGTCCCGATTGACGGGATCGGCGATCGACTTCTTCAGATCGATCTTCTGATAGAGCGGCGTCTGCTCCATAAAAGGTAGGATCGCCGCGCCCCAGCCCCAGCCGGGATCGCCGTACACGTTCGCGTGTTTGCCGTCGGCCGTATAGCCGCGCCACGCGGACGGAAAAACGTTATGAACGTCGGCGTAGTTATGGAGCGCGAGGCCCAGCTGCTTCATGTTGTTCGTACATTCCATACGGCGGGCGGCTTCACGAGCCGCCTGAACGGCGGGCAGAAGGAGACCGATGAGGATTCCGATAATGGCGATAACGACGAGGAGTTCGACTAACGTAAACGCGCGCTTGGCGCTATTGAGATTCTTTTGATTCGTTTTCATTGCGTACTTTTCCTATAGACGCGAAAAAGCTCTTCTTTTCCGGTCTTTCAATTCTTTGTTCCAATAATGCTTAGACAGACTTTCGCAAACGCCGCGGCCCGTCTCCGCATAGCGGAACCGAACGGGTCCGACTCATCGGCGGCGGCGAAAAAACAACGAAAGAATTACCCAATTTGCGATCTGCGCCTTCCGCGCTGCAGCGGCGTTTTGAAACGCCCATACGGGGCCAGACGCGCGCGAAGACGCGACGCCGGACAGGAACGCGGAACCCCGGCGGACGCGGCGGCGAGCGCAAAGGAACCTACGGCCGATTAGCGAGCGGAAAATCCGAACCGCGCCGCCCGGGCAAAGAAACGCCGAAAGGAAACGCGTCTGCGGCGAACGCATAGCGCGGCCCTGAACCTCTTTCTTTGCGAAAGCGAACGAACGGCGGCATATTCCGGCCTAACGGACGGCAAGATTCCCTGTCAAGCGCTCAGGAAACGCCCGACGGTCCGACAGAAGGACGTGCAAACCGGGTAAGAGATTAGGAAAGTACGACTTGCGGAGGAGCGCGGCCGCTATTGACGTAGACGCGGCGAACCGCGACGAACAGCGTCGCTGCGCGCCGGAAATAAAACGCGACTGCATAAAGCGCAGAAGCAGCCGCGAACCAGAAGAAAAAGCGGCCGTGTGTGATTAAGCGACAGATTGGGCAGTCGAACGCTTCATGTTCGGACGCCGACTGAATCGCGCAGCCGGACTCGCCATAGGCGCCAAGCGCGACACACGCGCATTCGGCAGAATGGTCGCAATGCCGGTGCAGCGATTCATGGAACCAGTTTCCGAAGACCGAGACCGCGGCAAACGCGAGCGTCAGAACAAGCGCGCACGCGCGAAATCTTTCGAATACCGAACCGTTCGTTCCAGAACCTGCCAATCGTAATCGAGACTTAAGCCAACGCACACCGCCGCGCCGGACAAGAAACGAACTCAGTTCGCTCCTTTGCCCGGAACGCGTTAACGCATTTTGTGAACGTTGATTGTGCATAGCAGCCTCCTATAACTGCTAAGATACGTTTAAAGCCCGATTCTGTCAATAAAAAACCTGATTTTTGGGTAAAAAGGAAGAAAAAGTTCTTCTGTTATGACAGTAACGTCAGTAAGTCAGTTGTTACTGAATTACGCCCAAATGGTGAAAAGCAAACCGTTTCATTCTTTTATCAGCTTTCGGGGTCGCGTGGCATTGAAGTTTATTGCTCGCCCTCGCTGTCCGTCTCAGCGCTTGCTCTCATAGAACGTTTCCGAACGTTAATTTGTACGTTTTCAGGAAAAGCTTTGGCGACGATTGTGGGCAAACCGTCAGGAATATCTACACTTTTAAGCAAAGTACATTTATGAAAAGCGTTATCTCCTATCTTCTCCAGACTGTCGGGAAAAACGACGAGTGAAAGACGTTCACAACCATAAAAGGCTCCATTCTCAATCGTTTCTAAACCGTCGGGAAGAACGACGCTGGAAAGCGAATAGCAAAAGCCAAACGCTCCGTCGCCAATAGTCTTTAGATTCTCGGGAAAATTCACAGTTGAAAGCGAACTGCAAAGACAAAAAACGTTCGGACCAATTGTCTCTAAGTTTTTAGGCAAATCCGCGGCCGTAAGCGATTTACAAGCAAAAAAAGCGCTCCTTCCAATTGTTTCCAAACATTCGGGCAGAGTTACTTTTGAAAGTGATTGACAAAAGGCAAAAGCGTCTTCACCGATTGTGAGTAAACTGCTGGGAAACTCCACGTTCCTTAGCGATTCGCATTCTTTAAAAGCGTTTTTTTCAATCGTGTGCAACCCCTCTGGAAAAATTACGCTCGTTATCGAAATACATTTGGTAAACGCCTCTTGCCCAATCGAGTGTAATCCCTCAGAAAATTCAACTTTTGAAAGTGATTCGCAATCACTAAAGGCTGCGTCCTCGATCGTCTCAACGCCGCTTGGAATCGTAATGGCCGTAATTGACGCGCAACCGGCAAACGCTTTTACTCCTATTTTCTTCACGCTGCTAGACAGTTTAATGTAGGTAAGCGACCTACAGCCGTTAAACGCTTCATCGCCAATCTCCTCTAAACTCTTGGGAACCTCAACTGTCACAAGCTCCGCGCATTCACTGAAGGCTCCCTGTTTGATCGTCCGAAAACCTTCAGGCAAAATTACCCTCTGGAGCTTACCGCATGAATTAAACGCGCCTTCTCCGAGCGCCTCCAGATTTTTGGGAAATACTACGCTTTTGAGCGAACGGCAGCGATTAAAAGTTTTATTTCCGATACTTTTCAGACCTTGTGGGAACTTCACTCTCTCAAGAGACTCGCATGAACTAAACGCTCCTTCTCCGAGCGCCTCCAGATTTTCCGGTAATTCCACGCTCTTGAGCGATTTGCAACCGAAAAAGGCTTCGTTTCCGATACGCCTCAAACCGCGCGGAAATTTTATGCTTGTTAACGATTGGCAAAAGCCAAAGGCCCCCCTTCCAACCGTTTGCAAACTCTCGGGCAATTTTACGCTTTTAATCGACCTGCAAAGACAGAACGCCTGTTCTCGAATTGTCCTGAGGCCTTCGGGAAAAACCACGCTTGTCAACGACTGGTTGGAACGAAAAGCCTGCTTGCCGATACACCGAACCGGTTTTCCGTCAATCTGATCGGGTATAATGAGCGTTCCCGAAACGTCCCCTTCAAACGTAGTGATCATAACGCCGTCGTTGTATGGCGCCGTTTGGAATGGGGTGTTCTCATCCGCGAACGCGGCGCCCAGAAAAAGCGGCGTACAGACGAACGTGAGAAGAAGCGTTGCGAGAATGAATACTGACTTTTTCATGACTTGTTGCTCCCGAACAATGTAGGAAAGACACGGGTATGAAACAGGCCGTAAAGACTACGTCTGATATTACTTCATTTTTATTTGACGTCAAGTTGGGGAGATTCATTAACCACGCCTGTAATGCGTCGGCAAATGTCAAAATCTTTCTTCGTGAAAAAGACGTTCACAGCGTATATAACGGCAGGGAGTCGGGCTTTTCTTCGAATGGGCGCAGGTAAAAAACCGCCAATCGAATATGAAAGACGTTGGCCCAATTATAATCCTGAAACCCTAAGGCGTATCCGGTTCGCAGTTCCAATTCGGGACGTTCATTTATTCCCATTCGGGGGAAGCCTTGATATTAGTCTCCGATTTCGGCGATCGGGATACATTCCGAACGTTAACCTGAACGTCTTCAGAAAACGCCCAGTGTGCCTTCTGAGATATACTGCTCGGAATTTCGACGCTTTTAAGAGAAGGACAGTTATAAAAAGCCAAGTTTCCTACAGATTCCAGACTGTCGGGAAAAACAACTATCGAAAGTTTTCTACAACCGAAAAAAGCGTTCTTTCCAATTGTTTCTAAACCGTCGGGAAGGATAATACGCGAGAACGAGTCGCATCCCATAAACGCTTTATCTCCAATTGTCTCCAGCCCTTCGGGAAATTCAACGAAGTCAAGAAAAAAGCAATAGTCAAAGGCGTTTGCTTCAATTCTCTTAACGTTATTGGGGAAAACCACGGTCTTAAGTGAGGAGCAACCGGAAAAAGCGCTCTCTCCAATCGTTTCTAATCCATCGGGCAATTCCACTTTTTTAAGCGACCTACAAGAATCAAAAGCCCCGTTTCCAAGAGTTTGCAAACTTTTAGGCAACTTCAAATCTACAAGGGCGGTGCATTCTTTAAATGCGCCGTCCCCAATAGAAAGTAAGCCTTCATGAAATTTAACGCTCTGAAGCAACGTGCAGCCGGCAAACGATTTTGCTCCCACATTCTGCAAACCGTCGGGCAAATCCAAGCGAGGAAGCGAACTGCAGCCGAAAAACGCCTGTTCTCCGATCTCCTTCAAACTCTTGGGAAAAACGACGGCCACGAGCGCGGTACATTCGCCGAAGGCCCCCTTTTCGATCGTTTGGATTCCCTCGAGAAGT
>CADACS010000168.1 GCA_902786505.1 uncultured Planctomycetota bacterium
ACGCCCGAACTCATGCCGCTCCCCATCGCGCTCCCGCACCGCATTATGACCCGCCTGTCCGCCCTGCGCTTTACTAAGGCGGTCGACTGGCTCCGGCCCGACTCCAAACCGCAGGTTACCGTCGAGTACGTCGACGACAAGCCGGTTCGCGTCGACGCCGTCGTACTCTCGACGCAGCACGAACCGACCGTCTCGCGCGACGAAATCGTCGACTGGGTTATTCCAAACTGCATTCTGCCCTGTATTCCCGAAGAGCTCGTCGACGATAAGATCAAATACTACATCAACCCGACGGGCAAATTCGTGGTCGGCGGTCCTCAAGGGGACGCGGGCCTGACCGGGCGCAAGATTATCGTCGACACGTACGGCGGCTGGGCGCGGCACGGCGGCGGCGCGTTCTCCGGAAAAGACGCCACGAAGGTCGACCGCAGCGCCGCGTATATGGCGCGCTATATCGCGAAAAACGTCGTCGCGGCCGGGCTTGCCGATTCGTGCGAGGTCCAGCTCTCCTACGCGATCGGCGTTTCCGAGCCGGTCAGCGTGCTCGTCGATCTCGAAGGGACCGGAAAAGTCGACGAAGCCAAAGTTTCCGACGCCGTGCGCGAGCTCTTCCCGCTCACGCCGAGAGGAATTATCGAGGCCCTCAAACTGGACCGCCCGATCTTTGAAAAAACGTCCTTCGGAGGCCATTTCGGTCGGCAGGGCGATCAGTACTCATGGGAAAAAGACCTGGGCGTCCCCTGCGAAGAAGACGCGTACTTTACTTGGGAAAAAACCGACAAGGTTGCAGAACTTTCGCGCATTCTCCAGGTCTAAAGCGGAAGCGCTCCTTGCGTAGAATTGTAAAAACGGTATAAATACAGGGAATATTTAGTCTTTCACTCGTATTTGGGGCGGCGACGCCCTCAACTTTTAAAGATAAAGGTTTTGTCATGGAAATGAACCGTAAAGACTTTCTGAAGACCGTCGCGCTGGCCGGCTTCGCCACTACGTTTAGCGCTCTCGAGCCGATCGCCGTCCTCGCGCAGCAAGCCGAACAGAAAGACGGCAAAGCCGTCGACATGGTCGCGCTCCTCGGCGGAGAGCCCGCGGAGATGTTTGAAAAGGGGATGGCCGCGCTCGGCGGTATCGAACGTTTCGTCAAGAAGGGCGACCGCGTCACCATTAAGCCGAATATCGGCTGGGACAAGACGCCCGAACTCGCCGGCAATACGAATCCCGATCTCATCGTCGCCCTGATTAAGGCGTGCAAAGACGCCGGCGCGAAAGAAATCGTCGTCTTCGACAATACGTGCGACGCGTGGCGCAAGTGCTATCAGGCGAGCGGTATTGAAGACGCCGCCAAAAAGCTCGGCGCGACCGTCATGCCCGGCAACGAAGAGGAATACTATCGTGAAGTCAGCCTCCCGAAGGCCAAGGTCCTCAAGAAGGCGAAGATTCACCGCGCGATTCTCGACTGCGACTGCTGGTTCAACGTCCCGATTCTCAAGAATCACGGCGGAGCCCGCATGACCATCGCCATGAAGAACTACATGGGTATCGTCTGGGATCGCCGCGCGTTCCATACGGGCGGTCTCGATCAGTGCATCGCCGATATCGGAACGATTGAGAATCCGGCTTGCCTGCACATCGTCGACGCCTACCGCATCATGAAGACGAACGGTCCGCGCGGCCGCGACGAATCCGACGTCGCCGTCGCCAAGGGGCTCTTCATGTCGCCCGACTCCGTCGCCGTCGACACCGCCGCGCTCAAGTTCTTCAATCAGTTCCTGGCCGAAAACAGAAAGATCCCCGTCGAGCAGGTCAAGTACCTCGAAATGGGCGAAGCGCACGGCCTCGGCGTCATGGACGCTTCCAAACTGAACGTCGAACGTATTAAGGTCTGACGTCCCTGAGAAGGGTTTGTGTTCCGTCGTCGTAAAGCAGAATCGTCGAGGCGCCCGCGTCTCGGCGATTTCTTTATATGGTTAAGGCGCGTATACGCCGTTCCGATTACCCCTATCCACACAGCGCAAAATGAAATACAAATTATTACGCGGCTTGCGCGTTCTGCTCGCGTGCGCCATGCTCCTGGCGGTTACGTCGTTCTTCCTCGACTTCGACGGCAAGATTCCCGAATCGCTCGCGTGGCTCGAAAAGATCCAGTTCGTCGCGGCGATTCTCGCCGGAACTTGGATCGCCGCCGCCGTCGCGACCCTCGTCGCGACCCTGCTCGTCGGAAGAATCTACTGCTCCGTCGTATGCCCGCTCGGTATTCTGCAGGACGTCTTCTCGTGGATCGCCGGCAAGAGCCGCGCGCTCGTCTCCGGCAAGAGCGCCCCCCAGCCGGCCAAAAAGGCGAACGAAGACGCCGCCAAACCCGCGGTCAAACCGAAGAAGGTCAAAAAGAGCTGGAAGAACTACGTCTACCGCAAGAATCGGCCCGGCGTTCGGTTCGGGTTCCTCATTCTCGCGGTCGCCGCCGTATTCGTCGGCGCGCTCCCGCTCTTTGCGCTTCTCGATCCGTACAGTATTTTCGGCCGAATCGCCGTCAACGTATTCAAGCCGATCTACGTCTTTGTCAACAACTGCCTTTACGAGCTCTTTCAGAAATCCGAAGGGCTCAAGAGCGCGCTCTATTACGTCGACCTGCGCCCCGAGAGTATCGGCGCGCTCGTTACCGGGCTGGTTTCCTTCGGCGTAATCGCGTTCTTTGCGGGCAAATTCGGCCGGCTCTACTGCAATTTGATCTGCCCGGTCGGGACCTTTTTGGGAATCTTCTCCCGCGGCGCGCTCTTTAAGACGCGTATCGACGCGGACAAATGCATTAGCTGCGGGCTCTGCGCCAAAGCGTGCAAAGGAGGCTGTATCGACTTCAAAAATAAGCAAGTCGACAATTCCCGCTGCGTCGTATGCTTCGACTGCTTCGGCGCGTGCCGAAAAGACGCGATCCACTTCGAGCTCGGCGGCAGGCCGAAGCTCGCGCCCAGCGACGCCGACAATTCCGGCGACGCAGCCGCGAAGAAGACCGCGCTCGACGACGACACGCTCCGCGAAAAAGAACGGATTCAGCGCGAGGCGCAAGGTTTCGACCGCGGCAAGCGCAACTTCATAACGCTCACGGCGTTGGCCGCGACCGCCGCCGTCGCGAAGCTCGCCGCCGGCGCCCTTCAGGACGCCGACCCCGCCCCGGAATCCGCGGATTCGGGCGAAACGCCCGTCGCCCCGGAAGAAAAACCGGCCGACTACGGCCTTCTCCCCATTAAGCGGGAATTCACAATCTCGCCCCCCGGCTCCGAAACGCATAAGCGCATGTACGACAAGTGTGTTTCGTGCCATCTGTGCGTCGCGAAATGCCCGTCCCATGTGCTCAAGCCGTCCGGATTCGAGAACGGGCTCAAAGGATTCCTGCAGCCGCGCGTCGACTTCGCGCACGGATTCTGCAACTTCGACTGCACTATGTGCGGCGACGTCTGCCCCACCGGCGCGATTCGCCCCCTGACCGTCGAGGAAAAACACCTCGTCCAGATGGGCCACGTCGTCTTTATTAAAGAGAACTGCATCGTCTACGCGCGCGACGAACATTGCGGCGCGTGCTCGGAACACTGCCCGACGCAGGCGGTTCACATGATACCTTACGGCGACGCGGGCCTGACGATCCCCGAGACGAACGTCGATCTGTGCGTCGGATGCGGAGGATGCGAATACATCTGCCCCGCAAGACCGCATCGCGCGATCTATATCGAAGGGAATCCGGAACACGTTCAGGCGACCCCGCCGCCAAAAGAAGAGACCGTCGAAGTAGAAGAAGTCGATTTCGGCTTCTGACCTGAAAACGCGTAAGCGGCGCCGCGGACGAATCCGTCCCGGCGCCGCTTTTGGCTTTATTTAACTGGCGACGTCGTTAGAATTGCGCGGTTCCTTCCTCTCCGCGCCGACCGCAAAGAACGCCTATTCTTGAAAATATCTCTGTTCAGTAACGTCTGCTCGAACGCATACGGCGGAGAAATCAGCGCGTCTGCGGCTTCGCTTTCACTTCGCGGCAAGTTCCTCTTCGAGCTCTTTCGGGAGTTTGATTCCCGCCATATTGCCCATCTTGTAGTTCCACGTCGATTCAATCTGTTCGCGCGTCAAGCCTTTCGCGCCGCTGAAATCGCACCGCGTTACGACCGCGTCTGTGAAATCGGCGCCGGAGACGTCGCTCGTCTGAAAACGCGCGGCCGAAAGATTCTGCGTCGAAAGATCGCAGCCCGTCAGATTGCATTCGAACGTTACGCCGCTGAGATTGTGATCCCGATAGCTCTTTGTCGTATAGAGAATCGCGTTCGTTATCCCGGCGTCCGACGCCGCGTCGCCTGACGCTTTGAACGTCGCGTTGCGGATGACCGCCCCTTCGAGAACCGTCTCCGGATAGACCGCGACGGAACCGAACTCTAACGTCGTTTCGCTAAGGTTCACGTCGCGGAGATCGATTTGCATGAAACGGAGATCGTGTTCCCGATAGTTCCTTGTTTCGTAAAGTTGCTCCGCCACAGCTTCTGTTGGAAAGACGTCTTTTTTACAGTCCGGCGCTACGTAATGAGGCCCTCTGGGCGCTCCTTTCGCATTTTCATCATTTCTAAAGTAAAGTCCGCATAGCGCTCCCCAATACGATTCGTTAAAATTCGTCCGTTTATTTGACGAAACACATTGACAGTCTTCAAGTTCCAGTGGAATAAGCCATTGATAAGAAAAATCCCAATCGGAAAGGTCTAAGCCAATAAGTCGACAAAAACAGAATTCAGCGTTGCGTTCAAGAAATCTGTCTTCGGGGTATCGACCTCGATAATTGCGCGTTTGTGAAAACTGTTCAAACGTAATTCCGCAGCCGGGCGCGGCTTTTTGCGCAATCCAATTCCCCTTTTCATCCAGCGTTCCGCCAAGAGCGCAGCGATAGAAAAAAGCCTTGGAAAAAGAACAGCGGGAGATATTGACCGATCCCGCTATGGAGACGCGGTAAAACGTCCATGAGTCAAAATCGATTGGCGAGAGATCGAGGGAACCGACAACGTACGCGACGGAAAGGCGCTTATTATGATAATTCCACGTCTTTTTAAAATCCGCGGCCGTAACGGGCAGTCCCTTCGTCTCGTTAGCGTTGGGATATACCTTCATTGAAGGCGCGTCGGACCAAATTGAAAAGGAAAGGTCTGCGTTCTCTACGCCGTCTGCAAATCTTGTTTCAGGGTCCGGCGCGTCTTCGACCGTCAGGGGATAGAGATAGAAAAGAACGCCGTCCGTCGACGTTTCTGTCTGCGCAAACGCGCCGCATGCAGCCAGAGACCAAAAGGCCGTCAAAAGTACGCTATGAACCAATAACTGTTTAATAAAATACATTTCCGTCTTCCTCCGCTCGCTGGCAGAATCTCGCACGCCTATTTTTCGCCGCTTTTTTCATTGAGAATATTTACTGTTCCAATCTTCCCAAGGCGTTATTATCCCTTTCAAATTTCCCGTTTTGAAATTCCACGTTTCTT
>CADACS010000169.1 GCA_902786505.1 uncultured Planctomycetota bacterium
AGGAACCGGATTCGGAAGAGACCGCGAAAGAACCTGAGAAGAATACGAAGGTCAAGCGGGGCGCGGGAAGTCCGCTAGGCGCGAAGATACGGGAACTGAGGGAATCGCGCAATAAGCAAGGATAGGCCGCCGAAAGAGTTAGACGGTTTCAGCGGCGCGACGGAACGGAATGTAAACGGCGTTCAGCGCTTGGCCGGCGGGGCGGAGCCGACGATTCGAATGTGCGGCGTTTTTTTCGGATCGAGCCAGCGCAAAATGCGAAGAACGTCTTCCCGCGACAGGGCGACGCAGCCCGACGTCTTGTGCCCGGGTTCTTTCCAGAGATGCAGGAAGATTGCGCTCCCTTTTGCCGGTACGGTTGGATTTACGTTGTACATTGACGTCAGACACAGGTCGTAACGCGGATCTTGAAGAATCAGGTTTTCGTGCGAAACTTTCGGCTCTTCGCCGCTGATCCAGCGATTGTACAGAGGATCCTCGGCTTCGTCGATCCAGAAATCGGTTTCAGTCGCTTGCCGGTAGGGAAGCTTGACCCCTTCCGGAGCCTCGTCGGCGACGCCAAACAGGAAGCCGATTCCGAATTCCGCCGCGGGGCTCTTTCCGTCCTTTTCTCTTTTTTCTCCGATTTCGGCTACTCCGTTACGCGCGACCGTAGCGCGCATATCCTCTATCGCCTGCAGCCAAGGGGCGTCGGCGCCGGCGCGTTCAAAACATTGAACCGTCGCAAAGGTTTCGCCTTGCGGCGCGAAAACTTCTATTAGCTGGAGCGTTTCCGCGGGCGGCGTCTGAGTTTGCGCCGCCGTCGGTTCCTGAGCGGGCGCGTTTAGGCTAAGCGCCGCCGTCGCCGCGGCGACGAGCGTAAAGACGAAGAAGCGTTTCATAGCGGTTTCCTCTTGCGGTACGTCATGTAGATTATCAGGGAAAAAACTGTATAATCAATTGTCGACGTCCGCCGCGCTCCGTCAAGCGCCGCGCGTTTCCTGAGAATTGATACGGCGTTGGAATAATGAAGACAGAAACGTTGAACAGTATGAAGGAACGTCGAAGCGTTCGTTCGTATAAGCCGGAGCAGATTCGCGAGGAAGAGTTAAACGCCGTTCTTGAATCGGGCGCCTACGCCGCGTCCGGACGGGGTATGCAGTCGGCGAAGTTCGTCGTCGTTCAAGATAAAGAGACGCGCGATCTTCTTTCGAAATGGAACGCGGAGGTTTTGGGCGTCGATACCGATCCTTTCTACGGCGCGCCCACGATTATTGTCGTGTTTGCCGATACGAATCGCTCTACGTATCTGGAAGACGGCGCGCTGGCTATTGGGAATATGATGCTCGGCGCCTACGCCGTCGGACTTGGCTCCTGCTGGATTCATCGCGCGAAAGAAGTCTTCTCGAGCGCGAAGGGAAAAGAACTTATGAAGAAATGGGGCGTTTCCGACAATTACGTCGGCGTCGGGCATTGCGCGTTGGGATACGCCGCCGGACCTCTTCCGGAAGCGGCGCCGCGTAAACCGGAGAATATCGTGCGCGTTTGAGCGAAAGACGGCTGGAAACAGCGCAAAAACGCCACGCGACGTCGAACTGATTCGTCGCGTGGCGTTTTTTTACGACTCCGTCCGCTGAAGCCGGATGACGGGCAGCCGTCTTTCAACGCTCAATTTCAATGCTCGCGGAACCTTTCGACCGGAACTTAAAGTAGAGCGTCTTGGATTTCTCGTCCCAACGAACTGCGTCGGGCTCGGCGCCGTCGACCTTAACGGAAGACGGTTTCGCGTCTAATTTAATTAGCGAAACGGCGTCGATCTCCGACGGCGAAACGGTTTCCAGTTTGACGGCGCCGTTTTCTTCGGTTAGCGATTCGATTCGGCAGCTCGACGCCAAAACGACGGGCCCTTTTCCTTTGACGCGATTCAGATCAAGGAGCCACGCGCGTTCGTCCGGCCGCACCGTCGCCTGATCGACAACCTGCAGCGACGCGTCGAAGAGATTGACGAAACTCCCGTTGAGCGTGAGCGGTTCGTCGGACGTCGATTCCGTCATAACGGCCGCAATGAGATACGGACCGCGCCGTTTCAGGAAATAATTGCGCTCGACGAACTTGAGCCCAACTTCTTTCGCGGCGTCGGCGACGAGCGCGCGTATTTCATTTCCGCCAGCTTCGGAACGCGTATAGTACGCGGGGCGTTTCCGTTCGACATAAACCCAGCCGGACCCGTAGGCGTATTTCCCCGACGGCTCGTCTCCGCGCAGGCCCAAACTCATGAGCAGGTGATCGCCGGGCGTTTCGTAACTGGGCGTTGAGGCGTTCCACCAGTCTTTCGCTTTGTTATAGGCGTCTTTGCGCGAGTCGACGAAAATGAGCGCGCCGCCGCGAGCGACCCAGTCCGCGAGAACCGCGTGGATACCGGGCGAATACGGCTTCTGATAATCGTAACTCAGTAGGAGAACCTTGTATTTGTCGAGATAGCCGGGGAAACGCATCACGTTGTCGAGAACCGGCAGGTCGACGGGCACGCCATGTTTGACAAGGGGCGTCGACAGACCGAGCAGGTCGGCGAGCGTGCCGATTTCGTCTCGACTTGGCATAGTCGGATCGTTCGGCGCGTCGACGGCGCTGTCGCGAACCGTCGGATTGGAACGCTGATACATCGAGGCGTCGGCGAGCAGCGCCCCGACGCCTTCGGTCGCGCCTTTGTTTTCCGCGCCTTCGTTGATCGCGTCGGCGTCGAGCCACGCGACGTCGTCCTGATCCATATCGCGCAACTGCTGAAAGACCAAACTCAACGTGGACGCGTAGTCGCTTGGAATGGGCGCGGCGTCCGGGGAACCGGCGGGGAAGGAGCCGAGAAAAACACGGCTCGGCCAGGGCGCGACTTCATAGAAGCACGAGTCGGAACGAAGGAGGGACGCAACGAGCGTGCACAGGTAATTTGTGCGATAGTCGTTCCAGTCGTATCGGGGATTGTCTTCGACCGGATCGTTGAGGTAGTAGACGCGTTTGCCCGTCCCGCGCGCCATCTCCTGCATGACTCCGTACTCGAGCAGGCCCATTTCAAACGTGCGTTCGGCGAAAACGCCGTTATAGAAGTTTCCGAAACGGGAGGTGCCCGTCCAGATTTGGGCGATGAGACCGTCGACGCCGGGCAGGTCGAGCAGGGAGGATTCCGGACTGACCATTTGAATTTGCGCGTAGCTCAGGAGACTGTGCGTCGCCACGTAAACTTTGAGCGGGCGGTTGTACGTTTTGAGCGAGTACTCTTTGAGTCCGACGGCGACTCGGTCGAGCGCGCGGCGATAGAGATACTGCTTGAGTTTTGAAGCGCGGTATTGCGCGTCGCAGGTCGAGTCGGGGCGGATATATTCTTCGTTATAGAACATTTTCCATTCCCGCGCGAACGACTCGCCGAATCCGGTAAACGCCCAAAATTCAGGTTCTTCCAGATAGATTTCGTCTACGCCCGCGTCGACGACCTTTCGAAGCCGCGATTCCAGATAATTCGTAAAGGAAACGCTCGGGGAGAGGTAGGGCGTCGCCGCGTCGTGCTGCATGCGGTTTCCGTCCGCTTTGACCTGCGCGTCGTCCCAATGGTCGACGCCGTCGAATTTTCCGTCGAGATAATCGTTGTATCCTCCCCACGCGATTCCAGTCATAACGGCGAGCCGCGATCCGCTCTTTTCGCCCCATTCTTTCAGGCTGGCGATTGCGGCGTCGGAAACGCCGTAGACCATGACGATATCGGTTTTCAAGTCGTATCGGGGACTGTATTGGCCCGCCTGCTGGTAGGACGTTCGCCCTTCGGCACGATCGGTTATAAGATTAGGGGAGGGAACGTCTTGGGCAAGCGCCGCCGCGGGGACGGCGGCAAGAACCGCAACCAGGGAGAAACAAAAGGAATGAAATATTGACTTCATGTGAATTCTCGAGTAAGGCTTTAGGTAAAAGACAACGCCGATAATACGGCGACGTCACGAATTGTAATTTGCTCGTAACTGAAAATCAAGTCAGGGCCTTTCTTCACGATAAAATCGGTAAAAGAGCGCTTGAAAAAAGCTTGAATTTGATATAATACGGGAGAATTAAACGGGGCCGTAGCTCAATGGTAGAGCACGGGACTCATAATCCCTTGGTCGTAGGTTCGAGTCCTTCCGGCCCTATTTTCCCCTCTTCGCGGTTCGCTGCGGAGAGGGGTTTTTTATTCGGTAGAACACGAATTGAACCGCATTTTTCCGAAGGAAAGATAATGGAATGGGAATTTGCCGTTCCTTTTTTCTTGCAGACTATGCCGCACGAGTCGGCGTATTAAGAGCTCGGTATATTTCGCTAATATCTGAATTTCTGCCGCGAAGACTTTTGATCGGAGTTCCGACCAGCGCCACGACTTTATTAGACGTTGAACAGCGTTGACGTTGTTTTCCCAGTCCGGTAGAATGATCCTGCCGGGCGTATGACGAGTCGACGGCTCGGCGTCGGTTTATTTCTATGGGAGGACTATATGGCGATAGGAGAACAGGGACGCGCGGTTGCGGCTATTACCGGGGCTTCCAGCGGGTTCGGCGCGATCTACGCGAAGCGATTGGCGGCGGAAGGATGCGATCTTCTTCTGGTTGCGCGTCGGGAAGGGAAACTTGCCGAAGTCGCGGAGGAGATTAAACGGGATTATGGCGTCGAGGTTGAAATTATGGCGGCTGACTTGTCGGTTCTTGCCGACGTCGAGCGCGTTGAAAATCGGATCGAATCGATTCCGACCTTGACCTATATGATTAATAACGCCGGTTTCGGAGGCAATCAAAAATTTCCCGACGTCTTTCTCGACGTTGAGACAAAAATGATTCTCACGCACTGTCTCGCTCCGATGCGCCTGTGCCGCGCGGCGCTCGTTCCCATGAAGGCCAAGGGGCTCAAACGCAAGGCGGGCTATATTGTCAACGTGGCGTCGGTGGCGGGTTTTCTCGCCGGCGAAGGAGCCGCCGATTATACTGGGACGAAGGCGTATCTCATTGCGTTCTCTAAGTCTCTTCAGTGCGACGTAGGGCGGTTTGGCGTTCGCGTTCAGGCTCTCTGTCCGGGATTCGCCAGAACGGGCTTTCACGACGCTGAAACGATGCGCTTTTCCAATATAAAGCAGACGGTCCCCAATTTTCTGTGGCAGCGCGCGGACCGAGTCGTCGACGTCTCGCTTCGGTCGCTTCGCCGACGCTGGCGCCCAAACGTCGTTTGCATTCCGACGCTTGTCTATAAGTTGGCCGGCTACTTTGGATCAAGTTGGCTCTTTGCCCCGCTGAGACTCCTTTTTTCTTGGGGAACCGTTCGCTGACCGAACGAATAAAAAACCCCGTCCAAACGCTTGGATTTGGACGGGGATTTTTTTGTCGCAAATTCTCTTTTGACGTTAGAATCCTCGCGCGGCGCGGATATCGTCGAAGTCTCGCAGATGATAGCCGATTCC
>CADACS010000170.1 GCA_902786505.1 uncultured Planctomycetota bacterium
CCAGAGCGGCATAGAGTGCCGGAGCGTATGCCTCCATAACCATCTGTACGATTGTTACGAAAGATGCGATTACTACGATGTATGCCGGGATTCTCACGTTGTCAGGAATGAAATTCTTGAGCAGTGAGATAAAGATGTTTGAGCATACAAGTACGAAAATTACACCTGCGCCCATACCCAGAGCATTGATAACCATTGTTGAGGTTGCCAATGTAGGACAGAGACCAAGTGCGATGACAAATATCGGGTTTTCTTTGAAAAGACCCTTGATTCAGGCGCCGCCGACGCGTTTGACGTCATGAATATTCACCCCTATCGCGGCGGAATGACGACGCGCCGACGCCTCGAGCAATTTGCCTCGGAAATAGACGCGTTCCGTCAGGCGCTCAAGAAGCGCAATCTCCCGGCTAAACCGATTTGGATTACCGAAATGGGCTGGGCGACTCCCCCTACCTTCGGAGAGGATAACACGCTCGTCGTCTCCGTCGCGTTGCGGAAGCTTTATCCGAATCAGACTCCCAAGATCGCAATATTTTACGACAAACGGTACGATCCCGCGCAGGCCTATTCGCCAAGCGATTTCTACAACTACCTGCCCGACGTCTACCGAGGGAATTCGTCGCTCGCGACGTTTATTAGCGTCGAAGAACTCGGAAAAATCTCGGTCAAAGACTTCGACATGCTCATAATGCCTCCCAGCGAAACCTTCCCGTCCGACTGCTTTGGCGCCGCGGAGGAGTTCGTCAAGGCGGGCGGAACGCTCGTTCTGCTTGGAGGCGTTCCTTTCTATTACGAATCGCGGTTCGACGAAAAGGCCGAACGTTACGTCCAAACCGGCCCAAATCCCAACTTTGAAAAGAATCTGGACGCGCTGCGAATCTCGTGGTACGCCTGGTGGACGCGAAAAGACGTTCCGGAAGAAGTTCCGGCAGTCGTGGCGCCCGAATTCGCAAACGAAGCGAACGGCTATTCTCCGGCTTACCGAGCGGGCCGGTTCTTTGACGGCGCCAAACTAAAGGACGGGGATGAAATGATTTCCATTGTCAACGGACAAAACGAATCGTTTAATGCCTCGTCTGCGTGTATTTATAAATTCAACAGCGACTACAAAGGAGCGATTGTGATCAGTTCGGCGATGGGCGTCGACGGCGTCGTTACAAATCGCTCCACGGTCGCCAATCAGGCGGTTTTTCTCTCCCAATCGTATCTGCTCGCGTTCGCCAACGGAATCGAACGGTACTTCTGGTATGAATTTCAGGCGCCAGAACGCGACGACGCCGATCCGGAACATCATTTCGGAATCGTCCATCAGCAGCTTGACCCCAAGCCCGGTTTTTTTGCTTACCAAACGCTGTCGAAAGCGCGTCCCGCCGGTTCTCGCGGCGACAAACTCACGCTCAGCGACGACCTTTGCATCGTCTCGTGGGACCGTCCCGACGGGCAAAAAGGCTGGGCGTTATGGACGCCAAACGTTCCGCGGGAAATCCCGTTTGAAATCGACGGCGCGATAACGGACGCGTTCGATTATCTCGGAAATAAGGTCTCCGTACCCGAGGACGCAAACAAACTCAACCTCGCGCAAGGCGTGCTCTACCTCGTCGGTCCGAATCAAATCTCCGCTCGCTAATCGTTGAAAACAAAACGCGCCGCCTACGGATACCGATAGGCGGCGTGTTCTCTATTCAGACGTTTTCAAGGGAAACGTTACAGGACAAATTTACTCAAATCTTCGTCGTTGGCGACGGCGTCGATCTTCGAACGAACGTACTCCGCGTTAATCTCGACGTGTCCGGACTCCATTTCCGCGGCGTCAAAATTGAGATCTTCCAGGAGCAGTTCCATGATCGTACAGAGTCTCCGCGCGCCGATATTCTGCGTCGTAAGATTCGTTTGCGCGGCGTATTCCGCAATTGCGTCGATTGCGTCGTCCGTAAAGACAAGCTCGACGTTTTCCGTCTTCATGAGCGCGATATACTGCTTCGTAAGCGCGCTCTTCGGCTCGGTCAGAATACGCGCAAAATCTTCCTTTTTGAGATCGGAGAGCTCGACGCGAATCGGGAAACGCCCCTGAAGCTCCGGAGTCAGATCGCTCGGCTTCACGCGGTGGAACGCGCCGGCTGCGATGAACAGGACGTGTTCCGTAGAGAACAGACCGTATTTCGTCGAAATAGTCGTCCCTTCAACGATCGGCAGGAGATCGCGCTGTACGCCTTGACGGGAAACGTCGGCGCCATGGCCTCCTTCGCTCCCGACAATCTTATCGATCTCGTCGATAAAGATAATCCCAAGATTCTCCGCCAGTTTAATTGCGCGCTCGTTAATTTTATCGTCGTCAAGGAGACGTTCCGACTCCTGCTCTTGAATAATTCCGCGCGCTTCGCTGACTTTCATCTCTCGGCGGCCGCCGCGTTTAGACGTCATATTCTCAAACATTTTCTGAATATCGTCCGCCATCGAGTCGGGTCCGATCCCTCCCATAACGACCGGCATTGAGCGCCGTCTCTCGGTCACGGGAATGAGCTCGTCTTCTAACTCGCCCGCTTTCAGGAGTTCCTGCACGCGATCAAGGAGTTTGGTCTTCTTCGACTGCTTGTCGTTCGTCGCGAACGCTTGGCTCGATTCGGTTTTCTTCCCCGCGTCGGCAGTTTCTTTCTGAGATTGAAGAGAATCGGAAGCGGCGTCTCCGACCTTCGAATCGGACGTCGCCGCGCCGCTGAACGAATTGTCAATAAATCCTTTCAGGGCTTCTTTCAGCTCCGCGCGATCAAAGCCGCTCCCAGCCATAATGTCGAGCGCGCCTTCGGCCATCTTTTCGAAATCCTCTTTGGAAATATTCTGCTTTAGCCCCGGGGGAAGGAGGAAATCAAAACCCGGAATATTCGGAGTCTCAGGCGCTTTCTCCGCCGTTTCCTCCGGCTTTTCCGCCTCAATTTTAGGCTCTTCGGGCAAAAAATCCTTTTCGCGGCCTTCGTGCTCGAACTTCTCGACAAGCAGGTGAAGAATACGCTTCTCCGCCGCTTCTTTCGCCTTCTCTTCGTTCTTTTCACGTTCCTCGGTTCGAACGATTCCAACGGCGTTTTCGACGAGTTCGCGCGCCATGCTCTCCACGTCGCGGCCGTAATAACCGACTTCGGTATATTTCGTCGCGTCGACCTTAATAAAGGGCGCGCCGGTCAACGCGGCCAAACGCCGCGCGATCTCCGTTTTACCGACTCCGGTCGGCCCGATCATCATCATATTTTTCGGCCCGATCTCGTCGTGCATTTCCCCCTCGACGCGCTGACGGCGCCAACGGTTACGAATTGCGACCGCAATGGCGCGTTTCGCTTCTTTCTGACCGACGATATACTTATCCAGTTCTTCGACAATTTGGCGAGGCGTTAATTCTAGCATTGCAGTTCCTCCACGACGATATTGGCGTTAGTATAAATATCGATATCGGAAGCGATCTTGACCGATTCGGCGACGATTTCCTTGGCGGAAAGCTCGGTATGCGCAAGGAGCGCTTTTGCCGCCGCCATCGCGTAATTGCCGCCCGACCCGATCGCGGCGATTCCGTCGGTCGGCTGGACAACGTCGCCGTTCCCGCTCAAAAGGAGCGTCTCCTTGTCGGACACGACGATCATCATGGCCTCTAACCGCCGCAGCGCGCGGTCGGTACGCCATTCTTTCGCCAGTTCGATCGCCGCGCGCGTTACGTTCTGAGGATAATCCTTGAGACGCGCTTCGAAACGCTCCATGAGCGCAAAGGCGTCCGCGGTCGAGCCGGCGAACCCGGTTAAAACGCGGCCGTCAAGCAGCCGTCGAATCTTCCGCGTATCGGATTTCATAATGGAAGAACCGAACGTTACCTGTCCGTCCCCTCCAATCGCGACGGAGTTCCCCCTGCGAACCGCCAAGATGGTAGTGCTGTGAGATTTCATTTCCTAAAACTTTCTAGCGCAGACTTTTTTGAAAATTGAAACACATAAGAAGCCGAAAGGACGCCAAACAAAACGACAAACCCAGAACGTCGGCCGCGCGTCCGAAACAGGCGGCGCGCAGCCGTTCTATAAACGACTCAGCGAGTTCGACGCCGCACGAATACGGCGTCCTTTACAAGAATATTAATGCAATTTGAGCGCCAATCACTCGTCTCGGGAAAGAATATCGGTCCTCATGAGTTTGCGCTCAATACCGGGAATAAAACCGGTCCAGAAACTGCCAATATTAGGATCGTCGACAATGTATCGGTGAAATTCCATCATCTTGGCGTCAAGAGAGTCAATGTAGTAGAGCGCGACCGCCTCCAAGCACATCGGCGCCTTTGCCGCGCCGTTCTCGACCGTTCCGTGGTGCGAAAGGATCATGTGCTTGAGAACGATCGCAAGACGGGAATCAAACTTCTGCCCCGTCATCGTTTCAAGTTCGGCAATTTTATCGCGGAGAATCTCAGCGCCGACGTAAGGATGTCCCAGCGCCTGACCTTCGTCCGTATAGACGGGCATGTTAATGTCGTCTGAAAGCTCCTGCGTCTTGCCGACGTCGTGAAGGAACGCGCCCGTTAAAAGCAAGTCCCCGTTAAGAATCCCCTCGTACATCGGAGCGATTCGGCGCGCTATCTCCATCATGCAGACGGTATGTTCGAGCAGGCCGCCGGGGTACGCGTGATGAAGCCGGACGCCGGCATAAGCGCGGGAAAAACGCGCGACAAACGCCTCGTCGGCAAGGAAGCAGTCGATTAGATCGTAGAGCTGCGGGGTCTTAATCTCGCGCGCGATTTCGCGCAGCTTTTTTAGCAATTCCGGAACGTCGACCGAAGTCCCGCGCGAAAAATCTTCGAGCGAAACTTCGCTGGGATCGACCTTGACGAGTTTCTTGGCGATAACCTGGATGTTCCCTTGAAAACGTTGCGCCGTCCCTTCGCAACGAACAAAATCGCCGTTCGCAAACTGATGAAAGAGCGTCTCCGTGGCGTTCCAGAGCCGGCCGGAAACCGCGCCCGTCTTATCGGTCAAAAGAAATTGAAGATACAAGACCCCGTTTTTATTCGGACGAAGAGCCTTGTCGACAATGCGATATACTTCCGAGACGGCTGCGTTTTCACTTATCTGATTTACGTAAAGGCGGCTCATGATCGATCCAATTTCATATTTCCTAAACGCTCGAGAACGGGCGTCAGATTAAAATTACTCTGAACAGGTTCCTACAATATAACGCAGAATGAGAAAATGGAAATATAGGAAATTGGGAATCGCGGCCTTTTAGAACAAGGAGCGTTTATAAGGCCTTTGTTTAAAAAAATGAAAAAAAGACGCCTTGACCGAATCATATCGGGCGTTATAATGACCTCTGTTTTCAAGGCGCGT
>CADACS010000171.1 GCA_902786505.1 uncultured Planctomycetota bacterium
ATCGTCTAGCGTAAAGACGCCCTTCTCCATCTGCTCCTGCTGGCGCCGGAGTTCTTCTTCGTCGAACCTCGCCTGCGCCGTTTCAATGAGCGTGAGCATATCGCCCATGCCGAGCATTCGGCTCGCCATGCGGTCGGGATGGAAATCGTCGAGCGCGTCGAGCGTTTCTCCGACGCCGATGAACTTAATCGGAACGCCGGTGATCTCTTTAACGGACAACGCCGCGCCGCCGCGCGCGTCGCCGTCTAACTTCGTGAGGATAACGCCGTCAAGCTCAAGCGCCTCGTTGAACGCTTTCGCGCTGTTGACCGCGTCTTGACCGGTCATGGCGTCGACGACAAAATAGACCTGGTCGGGCTGAACTTTGCGCTCGACGTCTTTGAGCTGCTGCATGAGCTCGTCGTCGATGTGAAGGCGGCCCGCCGTGTCGAGAATGACGACGTCGACGTTTTGTTCTTTCGCTTCTTTGAGCGCGCGCTTGCACACGTCGACCGGGTCTTTCGACTCGCGGTCGACAAAGACGGGCGCGCCAAGCTGACCGCCGAGCACTTCGAGCTGATCGATAGCGGCGGGTCGCTGCAAGTCGGCGGCGACAAACATCGGTTTGCGGCCAGCGGCGATAAGGCGTTTGCCCAACTTGCCGCAGGACGTCGTTTTACCGGAACCCTGAAGACCGCAGAGCATAATCGTCGTAAACGGCTCTTTCGCGGGAATCGTCGAATCGACAGGCCCCATAAGCGCAACGAGCTCGTCGTTAACGATCTTAACGATCTGCTGCGTCGGACTGAGCGCGCGCGAAACTTCAGAACCGAGGAATTTCTCCTGAACGTTCTGGACGAAACGGTTCGCGACTTCAACGCTGGCGTCCGCCTCCAGCAAGGCCTGACGGACCTGCTCGAGCCCCTCGCGCACGTTCGACTCCGTAAGGCGGCCGCGGCCCGTCATGGCGCGGAACGCGGAACTAAGGCGATCGGTTAACGATTCAAACATAAGTCAAGCCCGTTGATTCAAAAAACTGTACGGCAAAGCGGGTTCCCAAGCCCCTTGACGCGCGCGCGGCGAATCGAACGCCCGTCGCGAACAAGGAACAATGAATAATCCTAATAATTTTAGCGTTGCAGAAAAATAATTCAAGGAGGTAATCCGCGTATTTTTTCTTTTCCTTTTTTTAGTTTATCCCATTGAAGAATACAAAGATTACCCAGCCGTTTTAACCGAAATAATCGTTATACTCTAACATAATTCAACGGACTAAAACGATTCCGCGGCGTAGAAAAGAACGTTCGTCGCCAGAAAGAACGCGCTCTGCTGCGAGAGCCCGGCGCAGTTTGAGGCGGTAACGTTTTCAAGCGCGCAGCTTACGTCGTCGGGCGAAAAGAGAATAATCCAGCGTCCGTCGCGCTGAATTCCGCGAAGCCGGGGCGGGCCGTCGACGAGCTCCGCCGTCGTCTGGCGCCCGTTCTCCACTTTGCGCGTTCGATACTGAAGCTTTTCGATTCGATATCCGCCGTATTTCCCGGTATAGAGCGGGTCGTCGACCGGCACGTCAACGAGCTGTTCGTCGGGAAGAATCGCGGCGATTTCCGCTATAAACGCGTCTTCAAACGCTTTCGAGGCGCACACGGCGTTCGCAAAAAGGAATCCGCCGCGATCAAAATAGAGCCGCAGCCGCGCGCGCTCCTCCTCGGAGAACGTAAACGCGTTCCGGCCGTGCATAAAGAGCGTCGGATAATCAAAAAGGTCGTCTGTCTTCGCGGTCGCGCGCGGGACGTAGAGCTGCGCCGGAACGCCGAGCCGCGTTCGAATCGCCTTCATGAGATTCGGAATAGCGCGCGGCGCGCACGAACTCCCGCCGCCGCATTCGAGAATAGCCGCGAAAAGACTGTTGTGCACGTCCTGACCCTTATTGAGTTCGCTTCCGACGTCGGACGCTATTTCCTCTTTAAAGCGCAGTCTGCGGCCGGTCGCGTACGCGCACACGTTAATTCCGATCGCGAACGCGGCGTCCGACTCCGCGCGAACTCCGGGCGCGAGCCGCTCTTCCCGCTCCTCGCCGCGCGCGCGGTCTTTCGAGGCTTCCCACAGACACGAGAGGGACGGCCGGTCGTCGAACGCGCTCGGAGGATTGCCCGACGCGTCCTGTTCGGGCCGGTACGCCGGAACAAGCGCCACGCTCGTACGGCAGCCGAAATCGATACCGAGGATCGGACGCGCGTACTCCGGATCGACAATCTTTTCCGCCGTCCAAATCGGATGATTCGGATCAAGGAGCGTAAATTCGCCCCCGTCTTCCGCGAGCGTTTCCCGCATGAGCTCGCGAAAACCCGACTCAAAAGAGACGTCCCCGTCGATCGCTTCGGCAAAAATGAACCCGCCCTGCTCCAAATAGCCGCGTAAATTCTTAACGAGCCGCTCTTTCTCTTGCGGATCCGCGGGAACGGGCGATTTCGTACCGCTCACGGCCAGAATCGGCGACTGCAGTAAGTCGTCGAGCGTCGCCTTTTTAGAGTCGACCGTCTGCCAGACGAGCCGCGCGTCCCATTCGCGTTCGACGCGCGCGGTTAAATGCGCCAAATCGTTCGGATGGGCGTTCCAACCGTCGTCGTCTCCGTACTTAAGCTTCGAAACGAGAAGCGGCCAGCGCCCTTTCGACAGGAAAAGGAGCGCAAACGACGTCGATACGCAAGTATTGCCCGCAAGATCTTTTTGCGCGTTCCAAAATTGCGAGAGAACGCCCTTGCGGCGCAAAAGAACCTCGGCGCCCTCCCGATACCAGTCGCTCTTGCCGACAAAACGGTTCGCCGTGAGACGCCCGACCCGTTCGAGACCGTAGAGGTAGTAGAAAAAGTAGGAATCCGTCCCTGACGCGTGCCCGGGATTCGTCTGAACGCTGAAATGTTTGCCGAGCCAGTTGAGACCGCGGGAGATGCGAATCGCCGCGTCGTCTTCAACTTCCTGGCAGCAGAGAACGCGTTCCCCTTCCACTTTCGCGCGGGCCGCTTCGCGAACGCCGGAGCAAATCGCGAGCGACGCGATTCCCGCGCACGTCATGCTCCCCGTCCCGTATCCGCTCGGGTTGTCCGCCGGATTGAGCGGAGACGCGCGGTACCCCCACGAACCGTCTTCGTTCTGCATGCGCGCCCAGTACGCTTCCGCGCGATCCCACACTTCGTCGTCGATCTCTACGCCGACAAGCTCCGCCTCGTAGAGCGCCAGGAGCGCGAACTGCGAATTCGAGTTGTCCGACCGTTCCGATTCCTGATTGGCGCCGACGTAAGACCAACCGCCGTTATGATCGTTCTGCGTCTTCATCTGCCGTTCGACGAGCCACGCGACGTTCGCTTCAATGGCGGGTCGGAACCTTTCGGGATCCGCGAGGCAAAAGACCATCGTTTGGAGAGAAATCGAGTACGTCTGATTCTGTTCGACGGGCGAAAAATCCGCGAGATATTCGAGCGCTTTGGCGACCGTCGGATCGTCTTTGTCGAGGCCCGCGGTCAGCAGCGCGAGCGCGCAGAGCGACGTTGTGCCGGGCTTATAGCCGGGATACTCGACCCAGTCGCCGTTCGGGCGCTGTTTACCGCGCAGAAACGCTATGGCTCCGTCGATCGCCATTCGCACGGAGTCCGCGTTGAGAAACGCGTCGGGCCGATTCGCGAGACTCTCTTCCTCCTCCTGAACTTCTTCAACCGGGCGCCCTTCGCTCAGCGACGGATCGTTCTGCGGCGCCGTTATGGCCGGCGCGTCGTCCGTAGAAACGGTCTTCGGCGCGTTCCCTGCCCGCGCCTGTACTCTCGCGTTCCCGTTTTGACCGGACGCGGCCGACGCGGCAAACGCGACGAGAAGCGCGGCGGCCGCTATACGCAAAACGGCGCCGACACGCCCGGACGGAACTAAATTACGCGACGCGCTCTGGTTCGGCGAACGCTTCATGACAACCTCGTATGAGACGTAAGATTCCCGAAGAAGGACCGCGAGACGAAAGACGGCCCTACGCAAATTATTTCCGTTAATCATAACCCTTATAGAGAAAAAAACGAGCGGGAAGACAATTTTTTTCGCGAGAAACGAACTCGAGCAAGAACGGAATAAAAAAACGCCGAGACTCGCTGCTCGGCGTTCGATGTTCGGCGTCGCGAAAAACGTCGCGGATAAGAAACTCTATCGGCGTTCCTTCGGCTCGACTCTGTCGGGTTCGACGGGGCGCGGGTCGGCGTCGCCTCGTTCGGACGGGGCGCGGCGCGAAGGCCGGCGCCGGTTTCCGCGGCGCGGCGGCTCTTTTTCCTGCGGAGAAAAGACGCGGCGCGCGTTTTTATAATCAGAGGCGCTGAGCGAACCGCCAACCGGCTCGGACCGTTCCTCTCCGGGCGCGCGCTCCTGCTCTACGAGCTCGCTGCGCAGCACCTCGACGTTGTCAGGAGCTTCGATGCCCAAACTGACACGCTTGCCGCACGACACGTTGACCACGACGATCTTAATAGACCCGCCGATAATCACGCTCTCGTTTTTGCGCCTGGACAGCACCAACATAACGTACACTCCTTCTGAATTCGACGTTCGTCCTGAATCGCAGATAAACGCTCCGACATTTGCAAACGGACTTCAACGGGACCGTTTCAGCAAACTCCCAAACCTAAAGAGCCTTTATCCCTTTATTGTAACCTTTTTCAACCTGCCGAAAATACAAACGGCAAAATTTCGGAAATAATCACGGAAATGCGTCTTGCGGGGTAACGATTATAACAGTCGTATAAATTATTCAGGGCTTTTCGCGCAAACTTCGCGCAAACCGCGTCCCCTATGGCTGACCTTCCCGCGCTTTCTGGTACAATATGCGGACGCTTTCCGAACGGCGCGTTCGCGCTGTTCTCATCCTTTGCCCTGAACCGAAAACCATGTCCGAACCCCGATATCTCCCTCTCGTCGACACGCACGCGCACGTCAATCTCGACGATTTCGCGCCCGACCTCTCCGATCTCCTCAACCGCTCCCGAGAAGGACGGTTTCCCCCCATTAAAGGGCGCCAGATCGACGACCCCGTACTCCGCCCGTTTGTCGCGGGAATCGTCTGCCCCGCAGTCGATTTGGAGACGTCTTTGCGCGGAATCGAACTTTCAAAAGAATACGACTTCATTTTCGCGGCCGTCGGGTTTCACCCGAATCACACGGCTCTCATGCAGCCGGGAGACTGGGACGCCTGCGAACGGCTCGTCTTGGAACGGGACGCGGCCGCGAATAATATCGTCGCGCTCGGCGAAACCGGCCTCGACCGATACTGGGACGACGCGCCGTTTGATCTGCAGCGGG
>CADACS010000172.1 GCA_902786505.1 uncultured Planctomycetota bacterium
GACGAAGTTGCCGATCTTGACCTTCTTCGACAGATGCGTGTTCGGGCGGATATGAACGAACTGGCCGAGAATAACCTCATCGTCGATAACGGCATCATGTGCATAGGTGAACTGCCCCGTGACACGGTTGCCCACTTTCATGTTTTGGAAGCGGACGGACGGGCCGATCTCGCATTCCTCGCCGATTTCCGTGTTACCCTCGAGCCAGGTCTGCGGGTAGATCACCGTATCGCGGCCAACCTTGACATCGGCATCGATGTAAGTGCTGTCCGGATCCATGATCGTGACGCCCTCTGCCATGAGCTCCTCGTTCTTGCGGCGGCGCAGGATTTTCTCTGCACCGGCGAGCTGCAGGCGGGAGTTGATGCCGAGCGTATCCTCATAGTCATCTGCAGCGACAGCCCAGATCTTCTCGCCCTGCTGCTTCAGGATCCAGAGCACATCCGGCAGATAGTACTCGCCCTGTGCATTGTCATTCGTTACCTTTGCCAGCGAAGCGAACAAAGCCTGTGCGTCAAAGCAGTAAATACCGGAATTGACCTCGCGGACGCTGCGCTCCTCCTCCGTGGCATCCTTGTGCTCGACGATGCGCTCGACGGAGCCGTCTGCACTGCGGATGATGCGGCCATAGCCCGTCGCATCCGGCATGATGGCCGTGAGCACCGTGGCCTTGGCACCCGCCTGGACATGCTCATCGTAGAGCTTCTTCAGCAGGTCGCCCGTCAGCAGCGGTGTATCCCCGCAGAGAACCATGATCGTCCCCTTCTCGTCTCCGAGGAGCGGCTTGGCCTGCAGGACCGCATGGCCCGTACCGAGCTGCTCTTTCTGCTCGACGCACTCAGCCTGATCGCCGATCGCCGCACGAACCTGCTCACTGCCAAAGCCGGTGATGACGACCGTACGCTTCGAGCCGGCAGCCTTTGCCGCATCGATGACATGCTGAACCATCGACTTGCCGCCTGCCTTATGCAGGACCTTCGGCAGCTTGGACTTCATGCGAGCGATTTGCGCTCGGCGTTTACGACGGCAATTAATTTCCTTTTTTCTCTCGGAAAGGCCCACTTTATTCTCCTGGTGATAGCGCTATCCGGAACGCGCGCTCCCGCGCCGCGCGCGAAAGTTAGACGTTCCGGGAATAAATATGTTCGATAAACCGGGCGCCTCGCGAAAAACGTCTTTAACGCAAGGACTGCCCGACGAAACTCTAAAACAGTCGGTATATTTTAACGCAACGAGCAAGCGCGTCAAGGCTTGACTTGACGTCTTTTCCGTTTTTCTCGGCAAACGGCGCCGAAAACGCGTTTCCGAGGGGCGTGTTATAACGGTTATGCGCTCAGAGAACGCGCGCGCCCTGCGCCGGACGCGTAACGAAAATCGTCGCGTCTTTGCCGATTTGGCTCTTGTACTCGCGCGCGATTGTCGCGGCGATCTCGTCCGCCTTGTCCGTCTTAACGAGCGAAACGGTGCAGCCGCCGAATCCGCCGCCCGTAATGCGCGAGCCGATCACGCCCCCTTCCGGCCCGATCTTGCGCGCGATCTCGACGAGCGCGTCGATCTCCTTGCACGAGACTTCGTAGTCGTCGCGCAGCGATTCGTGGCTGGCGTACATCTGCGCGCCGACCGTCGCCCAATCGCCCGAAATGAGCGCCTCTTTCATCTTAAGCGTGCGGCCGTCCTCGCCTACCGCGTGACGCGCGCGCTTAAAGAGGCGTTCCCCGTCGTCTACGGCGAGTATTTTATCCTTCGACGCGAGCAGTTCGTCCATCGTAACGTCGCGCAGAAGCTCATGCCCCAAAAGTTTCGCCACCTTTTCGCAGTCTTTGCGGCGCTCCGGATATTCGCTCCCGCTGAGCTGATGCTTGACGTTCGAATTCGTAATCAGAACGGAAACCGACGGATCGGACATGGGGACCATCTCCGGAACCTGGCTCCGGCAGTCGAGCAGCATCGCGCAGTCTTTCTGGCCCAGCGCGGAGATGAACTGGTCCATAATGCCGCACGCCATGTGCGCGAAAACATGCTCCGCTTTCTGGCAGAGGAGCGGCTTTTCCTCTTTCCCGAACTTATGCCCCGAAAGCTCTTCCATGAGCGTCGCGACCGCGACTTCAAGGGACGCGCTGCTCGAAAGGCCGCCTCCGAGCGGCACGTTCGAGTTAATAACCGCGTTGAACGCGCCCTCGATCTTCGCGCCCTTCTCCAGCGCGCACGCTATCGTACCCTGAACGTAAGAAGTCCAGTCGACCGCGTCGTCCGGCTCGATCTCGCCGCGCACTGCGAATTCGCCCGCTGCGCGCGAGACCGCCTTACGGCCGCAGTTGTTCGTCCAGATCGTCGCTTTATCCGCGTTCGTGCGCGACGCCGCGATGATCGTATAACGTTCGATCGCCATTGGAAAGACGTAGCCGCCGTTGTAGTCCGTATGTTCGCCGATCAAATTGACGCGGCCGGGCGCGGCGACGAGAATCTCGGGCTCCGTTCCGAATTTCTCCGCAAAGATTTTTTTCGTTTCGGCAAGTAACGTATCGAAAAGCTGATCGGCCATGTTAAATCCTTTGTAAACAAATAGAGTCTAAGCGCTGCCGACTTCCTTTCGCGTCGAAAGGAAGCCGCGCGGACGTCCGCGATTTCACGCGCTCAATCGTATCGGGAATCGGCGCGCAAATCAAGCGTTGCCCGCCAAAAAATTATCGAGGTCTTCTTCCGATTCGATCGTCTTTTCGACCCAAGAGTCTCCGACGCGAATCGCGGCGACGAAATTCTCCCACTCGTCGTCCTCGTCTTCGTCTTCATCCTCGTCGTCAGACTCTCCGTCTTCCTCTTCGGAGTCCTCGTCCTCGGAGTCGTCCTCTTCGTCGTCGTAGAATTCCTCTTCGTCTTCGCCGTACTCGTACTCTTCCTCGTAGTCGGAGTCGTCGAATTCCTCTTCGTCCTCGGATTCCTCTTCGCCTTCGTCGGAATCTTCTTCCTCGTCGTCTTCGAATTCTTCTTCGTCGTCTTCGTCGAACTCTTCAAATTCGTCGTCGTCGAAATCGTCGGGCGTCGTCAGAACGACGGCCCCGTTCTCGTTCGTAATCTGGCCGCCGTCCGACTGTTCAAATCCGTTCGTTTCGTTGCGCAGCCATTCGGCGATCGTCGCGATCGCGTTCCAAGCGGCCTCTTCCAGCCCGGCCTCTTTGATCTCAAACGCAAAGCAGCCGACCGTCTTATCGAGCTGTTCGTGAACCCAGGCGCGATTGACTTCGGGCGCCATTTCGTCGACGAGCGAATGGAATTCGTCGAGTTCGTCCTCCAGTATCTCGGACTCCCCGCGCTTATCGTAAACGAGCGCGGCAAGCTCCCGATCCTGCCCGTCGATAAAGATCAGGCAAACGGGCGTAGCGTCGAGATTGTCCTGCTCTTCCTCCTCGACGACGCCGACCATATCGACGCCAAGGTCGTTCTCATTGAGAAACGCCTCGATTTCCTTAGCCCAGATATTCTTTTCAACCGTAGTAAAAACGCGATAGAAAAACGCCATGATTTTCCCCCTCAAAAATGGAATGAGCGCCGAAAGCGCGGCAGGAAAACTGCGCGCCGATTTAGTTTTGCGCGTTATTGTAGCGCTTGACGGTTCAAATTCAAGCGCCCGGCGAACGGTCGGCGGCGGCAAAAAACGTTCGCGTTCCCAAATCGCGCAAAAGCTCCGATACGTTGCGCGCGACTCTCCGGCGCGGTATAATCGCCGCCAAACGGTTTTCTTTTCCCCGAACCATTAAGGAGCCTGATATGCGCAGATCGTTATGCGTCCTCGTTCTCTTTGCCGCCGCCGTCCTCGTCGTTCTCGCGCGCCCCGCCGGCGCCGACGGCCCGCGGCCCGACGGTCCCGATACAAGCGTTATGTCCCAGAAATACTGGGAGTTCTGGAACGAAGACGTTCAGAAGGAAATCGACGCGCGAATCGAAAAATATCGAAAAGCGGACGCGGAAATCAAGCTCGACGGCGTCGCGAAAGGTTCGCCCGTCAAAATTGAGCAGATCGCCTCCGACTTCATGTTCGGCGCCCACATCTTTAATTTCGACCAGCTCGGTTCCGACGAACTCAACGCGAAATATAAGAACGTTTACGGAACGCTCTTTAATCAGGCGACCGTCGCGTTCTACTGGAAGACCCTCGAACCGGTCAAAGGGAGCCCGCGCTTCGAGCAGAAATACGAAGATACCGCCGAATTCTGGAACAGCGTAAAAGAACCGAAAAAGCAGCCGCACTGGCGCCGGCCCGCCCCCGATCCGGTCGTCGCCTTCTGCCAGAGCAAAGGGCTCCAAACGACCGGCCACACAATCATTTGGGGCAACCGTAAATGGCAGCATCCCGACTGGCTCCCGAAAGACGAAGCGAATCTCGACGAAATGGAAAAGCTCTTTGAGAAACGAATTCGCGAGCTGGGCGAACGGTACGGCGATCGGCTCTCGCGCTGGGACGTCGTCAACGAAAGCTCGGTCGACTTCGGCCGCGAAGACGGGAAGAGCGCCTACGGACTCATGCCCAAAGATTACGCGTACAAAGCGTATACGGTCGCAGGAGAAGCGTTTCCGAGTTCGGTCGAATTCAATATCAACGATTACAGCGTCGACGATCGGTACGCCGCGCAAGTCGCCGATCTACGCAAGCGGGGCGCGAGAATCGACAACGTCGGAATTCAGATGCACCTCTTTAACCCGCAGGACACGCTGAAAATTGCCGACGGCGAGCCGATTCAGACGCCCGACGTCCAGAAGAAGCGCCTGACCGCCGCCGATAAGACGGGCCTGCCCCTCATTCTGAGCGAGATTACGATAACCGCGCCGAACGACGACGAACGCGGACGCGCCATCCAGGCGAACGTCGCGCGCAATCTCTATCGCTACTGGTTCAGCTGGCCCACAATGCGCGGAATTACATGGTGGAATATCGTCGACGACTGCGGCGCGCCCGGCGAGCCGACGACCTCCGGACTCTTTACGCGCCAGATGGAGCCCAAGCCCTCCTACTACGCGCTCGAACAGCTCATTCTGCACGAATGGCGCACAAACCTTGACCTCGTCGCCGAATCCGACGGCGCCACTGTAAAGTTCCGCGGATTCAAAGGCAAATACCGCGCGACGTACAAAGACGCCGAAGGAAAAGAGCGAACTCTCGAATTTGACGTCAAATAACGCCGAATCCGCCCGGAAACGTCCAACCGTCCGCCGAGGGCGGCGAGCGCCCATCGCCGTCCCGGCGGACACATAAATTACA
>CADACS010000173.1 GCA_902786505.1 uncultured Planctomycetota bacterium
GCGCTCGTGTTATTCAACGGCGCAGGCTCAGAATCCGCTCAAACCTTAGCCGCGCGTCCTCAAACTCAAACGGTTGACTCCCCGAACGGCCCAATCGTCTTCAAAACTTTCGTAAACCGTGAGGAAACGATTCCCTTCCAGCCTTTTACGCTGACGCTGGAATTCGAAACGCCAAAGGACTATTCGGTCGAGGGCGACGAAATATCAGGACGATACGGCAGCTTTAGCGTAGAACCTATTAAAGAAAACGTTGAAGAGTTGGATCAGGGACGCTGCAAGCGTGCTTTTCAATGGCAGTTATCTCCTCTAGCCACAGGACGCGCTTTTCTCCCGCCGATTACCTTTCGTGTTTCAGCAGGGAATCCGGAAGAATTCAGTAAAGAATTTCAAACGGAACCGCTGGATATCAACGTCGTTCCGTGTGACTCCGCGCCGTCGGTCGACTCGATTAAACCGGACTACTCCCGCGTTTTCATCTTTCCCGTCACGGCGCTCGTCTTGATATTTGCCGCTCTGGCGATCCTGCTCGTCGCGGTTCGCTTCGCTAAACGCGCTAAACTCGAACCCGGCGCCGACGTGGCCGTCCAGAAGGAGGATCCGTATAAGAAAATCATGCGCCGACTCGCCGAATTAAAGAATTCAACTGCGTATTTGGAAAACCGGCCGGAGTTCTATTCGGAACTCGATTTAATTTTGCGACAGTATCTTTCAGAACGGTTTGAATTGAACGCCGGCGAACGCACTTCTCAGGAAATACTCGCGACTATCGATTCGTTCGTCCCTCAGGAAGATGAAAAAGTAAGACGCGAGCTTTCGACTTGGCCCCAAGAGCAAACGGCGGAAAATACTCCCGAAGCGATCGAACCGTCGCCAATGGAGCGGCTCGCAATTGCGTTTCAAGTCCTTAAAACGAACGATATCAGAACAAAAATTGAATCGACGTTCAACGTTCTGGATCTTGTAAAATTCGCGCGCCGCCAACCTCTTTTCGAGGAAACAAGCCGGTTTTTCAGCGAGACGCAAGACGTCGTTAAACGCGCGGAAACCGACTTCAACTCGCGCTTGGAAGAACGCAGACAGGAATTAAAAGCTGCTGCGCAAAACGCGGGCGACGTTTGAACTTGAAACACGTAAACTTAAACTGGCCGTCATAGAAAAATGAATTTGTTCAGGTTTGTATCTCCAATCTGGCTTACGCTGCTGGCGCCGCTGTTTATATGCGGAATCGCCAACTTTTATCTGCGGCGCCGCGCGAGAAATTCGGTACTCTTCTCGACCGTTTCAGATCTCGATCAAATTCCGCCCAGCGCAGCGGTTTACGTCAAAAAGATTTTGCCCGCGCTCTTTTATTTAGGCGCGGCCGCGCTTATTGTCGCGCTGGCAAGACCGCAACTCGGCGTACAGGAATCGCGCATACTCGGAAACGGAATCTCTATCGCCATGTGCGTCGACAGAAGCGGCTCTATGGCGGCCGAAGATTTTTATATCGATCACGTCCCCGTCAACCGTTTGCAAGCCGTAAAAAAGGTTTTTAAAGAATTTGTCATGGGGAACGACGATCTTAAAGGCCGCCCCAACGATCTGATCGCCCTTATTACTTTTGGCGGATACGTCGACTCGTGCTGCCCATTAACGCTTGACCACGAATCGCTCGTCGATCTTCTGGATAAAATCGAACTGCCTGTTCCGCTTTTCGATCGCAACGGAAATCCTATACGGACAACCGTTCTTGACGAAGAGTCGGGTACGGCAATTGGCGACGCGCTTGCAACGGCTGTGAACACGCTCAAAGATTCGACCAATAAAACGAAGATCGTCGTTCTCCTTTCGGACGGTATGCAAACCGCCGGCGTGCTCTCGCCGGAAGAAAGTATAAGAATCGCCAAAACGTACGGCGTAAAGGTGTATACAATCGGAGTTGGCTCCGACGGACTCGTCCCTTTCCCCCACTACGGTCCAGGCGGACGCGTTTCCCGGACGCTCCAAGAATTAAATTTCGATCCTGAAACGCTTCAGACAATTGCGCAAGCGACAGGCGGACGGTACTTTTACGCCGACGATATCGACGAATTAACTAAAGTCTACGAGGAAATCGACCGTCTGGAACGCACTAAGTTCGACGCGGGCGTATACGCTCAATACAAAGACGCGTATTTGGGATTCGTTATTTTCGGAATTTTAACCTTGGCGTTATACGCCATTCTGACCGCGACGCGATTCCGTTCGTTCCCGTAACAGACGAAAGCGCGTTCTGCCGTCGACAGCCTTGATATTTAACCCGTAAGTAAATAGAAAGCGTTGGAACCTCGATTCAGGTTCCCGAACTAAGCTGGTCAGCATAAAATGATTTGGAGTTGCCCATTTGCATTTATCGGTCTTGCGTTAGCGCCTGTCGCGTTCTATTTCATTGCGCGCAAAGCCCGACGCCAGTACGAGCTCGTCGAAAAATCTTTTTCCGAAGACATGCTCGCCAGACTAACTCGGCCCCGTTCGAAGAAACTCGTTGCGTTTAAAACGGTTTGCCTGTTTCTATCGCTGATCGCGTTTGTGTTCGTCCTTGCGGGCCCTAAATCAAACGAACTCGAAACGGCCGAATTTGACACGCTCGGCCGCGACGTCTTTGTTCTTTTCGACGTCTCCGATTCTATGATGGCGGAAGACGTCGCGCCCAACCGTCTTTCAGTCGCTAAACTTGACGTCGAAGACTTACTCGACGCCGCGCTTGGCGACCGCGTTGGCCTCATTGCGTTTGCCGGCTCGGCGCAAGTTGAAATTCCGCTCACAACCGATTACGTCTTCTTCCGCGATCTTCTCCGGCGAATCGACACAACGACCGTCCGCATGGCGGGCACCGCGATAGGCGACGCCGTTCGACTTGCGCTCAAACGTTTTGGTTCCGATCCCAATCGCTCGCGCGCAATTGTTCTTATTACCGACGGCGAAGACCACGAATCGCTGCCGTTAGAAGCGGCAAGAAACGCCAAGGACGCAAACGTCCCGATTTTTGTCGTCGCGATCGGCGACCTCAAAGGCGCGAAAATTCCGGAGCACGACGCCAGCGGAAATCGCAGTTATAAGACGTACGACGGCGAACCGGTCGTCAGCAAACCGGACGTTGCTACCCTCAAAGAAATTGCGAAACTCTCCGGCGGTCGGTATTACTACGCCGACGCGTCCCTTGATTTAGCAAACGTCTATAAGACGGGAATCGACCAACTCGCGCGCAGTGAAATCACGCAGGAAACGCACAGGCGCTACAAGGACTTATATCAGCCGTTTTTGGCGACGGGGCTGTTCTTTTTCACGCTTTATTATTTCATGCCGACACGAAACAACGTTCGCGGCAAAAAACAAAACTCGTTCTTTACCGCGTCTCTTTTCCTCGCGCTTGGAATTTTTTTCTTCCATCAAAGCGCCATGACGGAGCATACGGTCTACGCCGACGAGCCCGCGGCGGCCGCAGATACAAAGTCGGAGGGACAAACGCCGAGTAAAGAAGCAAACTCTGACTCCGCGAAATCTCAAGCGCCTTCCTCTATGTCAAAACGCGAAGAGGCGCGCCAATTCAATCAGGCGATGAAGCTCTTCTCCGAAGGTTCGCAAGAGCCCGCGACAGAAATACTTGAATCCCTCTCCAACGCGCGGAATAAGGAAGTCGCGGGCCGATCAAATTATAACTTGGGCGCGGCGTCTCTCGCCAAAGCTCTGGAGCAGTCAAACGAACTGGCGGCCGCCCCAACTGCCGGAGCCGATACAGGAAACGGTCAGAAAGAAGCGCCAAAAGCCGAAAACACGCCCCCCAGTCCTGAAGAGTTACTCGCAAAATACAACGGCGAACGCAAAGAACGCGACGCAAAACGGCGTGAACTCGAACATACGGCGCAAGAATCGGCCGAGCGTTTCTATAAAAGCGCGCAAAGCAAAAAGAACGCTCGCGACGCCAATCGAAACGCGAGCGCCGTCGTCAAGTGGTTGGAAGAAAAGCAAAAAGAAGAATCGGCCCGTGAATTGGAATTACGCGCCGAGGCGCTTCCGTCTCCCGAACTGCGTTTAAACTGGCTGCAGGGCGAACTGCAGGAACGAATTGAACGTCTTCAAAAGCCAGCGAAAAAGAATTCCGACTATTATCAGTCTCTCTTTGACGAACGGCGGGGATTAGGCGAATTGCCCGCTGACGCGCAAACGGTTGCAGACGGTTACGCCGAACGTTTAACAGCTCCCTCGGCGAACGCAAACGCGATCAACGGCGCCGTTCCACCGAAAGCTTCAAAAGCGTCCGCCCCCCAAAAAATCGATTCAGAGGGGATTGAAAAAATCGAACGCGCGCAAGCCGCGTTTGCGAAAATGCAACGGAATGCGGATTCGGAACTAACGCGCTATGACGCGAAATCAAGTCGGCAATCGCTCCAGAACGCGCGCGCGCAGTTGGACGTTATGCGCGACGTCGCCGATCCGTACGACGGTCTCGTCCTGCGAATTGACGAAAATGAAAAAAAAGCGCTCGACAATCTCGAAAATCTTAAGTTATCAGACGGCGCCGCTATTGAGAATTATTATTGGGAACGTGAGAGGCTGCGCAATTCCGTGGACGAAGTGATGAGAAAAGCAGAAGACGTTGTCAAAAATCCGCCGCCGCAACCCCAGAACGATCCGGAAGAAGTCGATTTATCCGACGTCTTCGACGAACCGGCTTCCGATTCAAACGAAGACTCAGAGAATGAAGAAGCTGCTTCGGAGGCTGCGCCGCCCAATCCCGCCGGAGCAAAATCTCGCGAGCAAAGAATTGCCGAATCGGCTAATATTGCGTTGAGCAAAAAGGACGAGCTGACAGAACTGTTTGAAACGGCGAAAAAAACTCTCGAAAAAGATTCGGCTCCCGTTCAGGAAGTCGACGGTTCCGCAACCGAAACAATTGTCGGCGTTCAGCGTAAAATTGAGGCGATCCTGGAAGAGATCGCGCGCCCGCTTCAAGACGAACA
>CADACS010000174.1 GCA_902786505.1 uncultured Planctomycetota bacterium
CTTGCCGGAGATTGCAATAACTTGTAAATCAGGAAACAAACCACTACATCAATCATACCCTTCAGAAAGGTAAATGGCAAATTGAAACAGATCAGGCTCTGAAGAACGTCGTTATCGGCTCGAATAACGAACGCAATCCGATCGGTCCGTTCAGTATCCTGGAAAATATGTACGGCGATTGGAAAGAGTATTCTTACTTCTACAACAGTTCCGGCGTATTGACTGACGTGTCGGAAGATCGTACCGTCGAATTTGTTGCTAAAATAGATATCTTCCCGAACAAAGGGTGCGCTGTTCTTACGCCATATGAAACGCCCGAAGGGGATAACATTGAAAATTTGGCAAAGTCTTCCTCTGTGTCGGAGAAGTTTTACGCTAAGAGCAAGGTTTCGGCCTTATTTGAAAACTCAGGCGGCGTTATGACTTTTCTTGAACCAAGAGGTATTATTGATGGAGATGCGGAAAGCTATTGGATTTCCGACGTTCAGAATTCCTCAGCTTTTGTTCTTGAAAAAGTTATTACAAATCCTACTGATCTGCGTTATAAGGGAGGGACGGATCCCGGCAGCTATTGGGCTAAACATTACGCTGACTCGCCTTTGGCGACCGCTGACGATAGGTATGAGTTCTGTGACTTTTGGCATTTTAAGGTTGAATTGACGGACGATTTAAAACGTTTTGCTAACGATTATTGCGGTGGTACGCCGTCGAATATTGATAATTTCAATACTAGTCAGCCCACTGTTAAAGTTCGCCTGAACCGTCCCGCGTACAGCGGTACTGGCGCTGGCGGATTTACTCCCGGTGAGGCGAAAGACGCGTCCGTCACTCCCATTATGAAAAATGATTTAGCAGACAATCCCATGTGGGGGGCAAGGGTAAATCGATTACGAATACCATTTGCGTTCTGGGCGAACGCGTCCGCGCCTGATCTCTGGCCGTTCTACCAAACTAGGTCGTCGAAACGCAGTTTTCGTTCATATTGGGCGCATCTGACAGACGTCAATTATGACCCTCTTTGGTTAGATCGTTATGTAGATCCTATCTCGTGGAATCTTAATCATTCCGTTTTAGAGGGGTATCAAGACGGCGCTTATCTTGAACCCGTCCGCATGAATCCTTCCTACACCGCGCCCGACAACCGCACGATGTTCCTTGCCAGTTACGGCGGTCCGATGACGATCGACGGCCCTCTTCCCGCGATTACGCCGTCGTTCCACCGTCCGACGCTTTTCCAGACGCTCGTTGACAACGCGTCCGTTTACGGCAGTTACATTTCGAATTTCCGCAATCTGTATCAGGCGGCGGGTAAACCGGTCGACGCTTTGGAACCGTTGCTCGCGACGCTCGTTCGCAAGCTGACGCCCCGTCCGCTCCCGAACGACCACTGGGATTTTTCAGGCGGCAACCCGTACTTGGACTATAACGGCGGGGCTGGCTTTGCCGGCGCCGACGGAAGCGTCGAAACGTTGGCGACCCGGCTTGGCGACAGCGTCCAGTGGGACGTCGACAACGACGGCGACGGCGTGCGCGAAGGCGTCTGGATTCCTTCCGGACTTCCTATCCGCGTCGACAAAAACGGAACGCCTTACGCCACGATGTTTTCCTATACCGTTCTTGATCTCGACGGACGCGTGAATATCAACACCGCCGGAAACTGGGATCAAATTCCGCACACGCCCGCGAATATTGGGCTTAGTCCGTGGAATCGCATAATGGCCGACGGTTCGATTAAGACTGACAATTATCAACCTTATAACTACGTCGACGAAATTGCGAGCATTTGGGGCAACATTTCCGGATCGGTTACGGTCGATTCGCCGTACTATAACGCCGACAATCTGAACGCGAGCTTCGGATGGGTTGACGACGTCGACGTTCCTACGAAAATCGCGACGCGCGGCGACGGACGCGGAACCTCGAACGTTATGCTATACGAGGCCCTTGCGTCAATTTTCGACAGCTATTCGAACGACGCCGTGGCCGCGGTCGCGTCGAACTTGCTGTGGCGCCGTAATTTGGCGATCTATAACGATCCTCAAGGCATTGTGGATATGTCCAGTCTTGAATGGGACGTTTACAGTCGGTTCAGTTCGCAGCCGGGTTACAAGGAAAACGGCGCTGAAACTGACGACGCGCTTGGAACACGCGAAGAGTTTTTCCGCTATATGGATCCTGTCCGACTCAAGCCCGTTGGCGACAAAGATGAATTGAAATTTGTTCCATATCGCGACACTCCAGATGCGATAGCAGCATATAATATGGCGCCTTTGGCCAAATCGAAGATGATCTTCCCTTATCGCGGAAAGACGACCGTCAATATGAACGAAGATTTGGCGAATTTCGCCGTATACGACTACGCGAACTCGGCGTTCCGCACTTACGACCCGCTCGGCGAGCAAATTTATACCTACGCGCCCCGTTACTCGAATAACCCGTATCTGACGCGTCAGAACGTTTCCGCGTGGCAGGATTCGCCTTACACGCTTCCTATGCTGGAACGTTTGCTCCGTCCGTCGGATTCCGACGCCAACGCGCTGCCTACTCAGCTCGTCGACGACCTCTTTATGAATTCGGACCTTTTTGGCAATACCGCGAAAGAACTGGAACGCGCCAAGGCCCGTCAGTCCCTCACGACGATCAGCTCCGACGTTCCCGCTCCCGCGCTCGTCTTCCCGGATAACAATAAGATCGAAGAAGGCGAATATCGCGGCGGGCGCTTCGGATTTGCCGATTTGATTCGCCGATGCGTTAGGGAAGAACTTTATAGAATATTCGAGGATAAGGGAATTTGCGAGAGGGACGTCTTGGCTGGATCTCCGTCCTTTGACAGTAAGGTCGAGGAGATTACCGCATATCTCGTTTCAATGCTGCCCCCTGAAATCATGGCGGGCGAAAAGATCGACCTCAACGCGCTTTCCCAGAAGAATTACTGGCTCGACGTCGACTATGACGATTCAGGCGATCTCGTCGCCTCGGAGGACGCTCAGACGAATCCCGCTCTCAAGCGGTCGCTTCATAACCTCGGTCTTGTCAGACGAATGGAGCGCGCGCGCGGGCTCTACCTCGTGATGATGACCCTTCTTTATGAGGATATGAATGCGAAAGCTCTGTATGACGATTCCGATCCAGCGGGCGGAGCCGGGGGAGCTGGCGGAGCCGGTCCGGATGATCCGGACGACGTTGAGGAGAGACTCGCCGACTATATCGAAGGATCGATCGATCTGTTGAAGTTTGAAACAGGTCCCAATAAAGAGGCAAAGGATCTGATGGGGCGGGAACTTACCGCAACGCGTATCGCGCAGTGGTGCGTCAATACGATTGACTTTTCCGACCCTGACGCTACGATGACGCCGTTCTTCTTTGACCCCACTCCGTTCGACGGCTGGTGGGTTTACGACAATGACTGGATCGAGGATAAAGAGAACGTCGAAGCCGGTGGACCTAATCGTTGGAGCGATGGATGGGCGTCAGGCGGCGCATTGCCTGATATTCACTTCCTGTTTTCTCCCAATTATGGCGTTCCGTCAGAGTTGATGGAAGAATTCTTCTGCGACGCGCTTAATAACAGCGAGGACTCCAAAGTTGACCATACTAAGGACAGCGTTTACAACGATTATCTTGGTATCAACGTGGTAACCGATCCCGCGACCGGCGCGTCTGCCAAATGGATGACCAAGAAGATCGATAAACTCGAAGATCAGTCGGGCGACTTGGGATTCCGTCTCGCTTGGGGTATGGAACGTCCCGACCTTGTCCTGACGGAAACGTTGAGTTTCCACGACCTCGGAATCGCCGATACTAATAAAGAATCGGATCCAGACGATGATTTCGTAGGAACTGTTAAAGAAGCAAAAGATGCTGGTAAAAGCTTTAGCTTCGATCAAGTGAAGCGTCCTGTCGGCTCGACCTACCTTGAACTTTACTGCACGGCCAATCCGAACGTGCCGCAGTCTCGTGAATTGTACGAATACGACGCCACTGAGAATGTGTGGAAACTGCGTTTGTCGAAGAAGACGCCCATTTTCACGGATTCGGAGAACCGCGAACTTGAAATGCCCGTTTGGCGCGTCGCGATTAGCGCCGCCGCCGATCCGTGCGGGTTGAATCAGGAGGTGAGTTCGGAGGAATTGAAGAAGGGGACGAGGTGTGTTTATAATAAACCGCGCAATAGCGTCCTCGACTGGCTCACGCCGGACAAGGTCAAGAACGATTACGTCGACGATTTCAGTTTCTTCTCCCTGCAGACGCGTCAGTTCCGCAATTTGCCGACTCCTAACGTCGTCGGCGGTTTGAAGGTTGACAGTATCGCGGATCTTGATCTAGATCAGGGCTTGAAAGACGACGGTAGTATTAAGGAGCCTGCCACGTCGAATTACTTTGGGGACTGGAAAGACTTTAATATAAGCGCTTCCAATCTCTTGGGGCCCGCCGTCGCCGCGAAAGAGGAACAGCCCAGAACCCGTGAGATTGAAATTGACCGCATTGTATGGTTTAACCATGCGGACGGCGACGGCGACAACGCTTTAGGATTGAAATTGGGAACCGCAGGTAAATATCCAGACGCTTTGCGTACTTTTGCTAACGTTTTAAACGAGAGCGTTTATCTGGAACCGAACCAGTATTTGGTCGTCGGCCCAGCTGATAATTTGACGCCTCCTTCGAATCCTGCGCAACCTGCCGTTTGGTCGTTCAAGAGATCGATTGGTTCAGTCCCCCTTAATTTTAGTTCAAATCATAGGTTTGGTCAGGCTCCTAAGGAGGATTGGTCGAATCATTGGATTTCACTAGATAATTTGGGCATACCAAATTTCTCGGGGAATTGCAAATATATTGGCGTCGCGTCGAATATCGGTTCGCGCGGTCTGAATATTTCCGAGCCGCTTTGGACAGCGGATAAAGTTGACCCGTATGTCCTTATGACCAAGGACCCAGAGAATCCCGACGATCCTACTAAGGTTGCTGTTAAGGTGATTGATCCGTCGTTGGAGCCTGGTGGAAGCTTGGAGGATACGTCAGTAAATGGAGTCAACGGTAAGAAAGCCGCCGTCCTAGATATTCCGTTCGAACTCCCGAAGGAATGGAGTGCAGGCGGTCGTTCTGATGTTACCGATAATTTCTACAAGAATACGGTTTCCAATTATCCGATCGTTCAGGATAAACTGTTCGGACTTGGAACGGTACCCGCCTATAAATCTGCGTTCGTTCAGCGCGTCGCAGATCCGAATCGTCCGTATCATCCTCTCATGAATCCGTATATTACGGTTGACTGGAATATGATGGATCTTACCGTCTTCGCAGGGGATAGCGTGGATTTTGCCGGCGCTGAGTTAGAGAATGAGACGTCGGAGGCTCCTTTTGCGAGTGGCGGTGAAAAGTCCTATCCTTTTGGAGGGGACGGTAAAAATAATATTAAACTTGTGTGCAATAAGGCCTTGGATTCTGTGCCGGATTCGCCAGACGAAGAAAAACATACATTGGCGTACACTAAAGCGTTTAGTTCGCGCCAATGGGGGAACGCAGAGCAAGGAGCTTTTGCTCAATCTCTGGACGATGATGGATTCAATCCTAAGACACGACCTAATCCGTGGGCTCGTGCATTTAAGAATGAAGATGATAGAGCCGGTTTGCAGGAAGGAATCGATGTTAATGTTCCTGAGCTCGCGAATAACCCATCGATCGGTTCGACAGACTCTCCTGCTTTTCGGAGGGTGCCTCAACATACCTTGGGAATGTACAATAATATCGGGAAGCGGGGCTCTTGGCAAGATTCCGATGGAGACGGTGAAAATGATGAGTTTGTCCCCGACGAATCGGGAATTGAATTTAAACAACTCAATTCAGCCTACTTGAGTTCGGGCGGCGTCTATATGGGCGCTCCGCGCGTACCGTTTGAACACCTCGTTTGGAACGACGCGCCGTTCAGCAATCCGATGGAGCTTGCTCTTGTACCCGCCAGCGCGCCGGGTCGGTTCGGCTTGGAGTTTGTGCGCAATCTTGGCGAATTCCAGCTTTCGGAACTTTACAAAGTCGAGGAAGGCAAAGGTAGTTCGTTAGGTTCGTTTGGCGTTTACGGTTTCAAAGACTGGTACAACGGCAACAACATTAAGGTACGCAAGACGACAGCGCCCGCAGGCGGCGGACCCGCGACGCCTGAGTGGGACGAAGATGAAAAGATCGAAAAACTGAAGGGGAAGGGCGGCCAGACGGGTCCGTATTTGAACTTCTTTGTAAGTTCGAAGAACCCCGGCGAGACGCTCAACCTTTGCCGCGCGCTTGACTTCGTCTACATTCCGTCCCTCTACCTTGGGACGAAACGGCTGGCAGGAAAAGATTCCACCGGCTTGCTAATCGACGACGGAAACGGCAACGCGCTCATGTTCTCGAAACGCCGCGAGCCCGGCAAGATTAATGTCAATACCGTGGGTAAGCCGGCTTGGCAGGCTCTTGTCAACGTTTCGGAACGCGTTCAGGAAGCGGATCGGCTGCCAGGAACGCCGTGGGACGAGTTTTACGACGCGCGTTGGCCGTACGAGACCAGAGATCTCGGAGACAACGACGGCGACGGCGTAAATGAAACGGAGACCGTCGAGAAGCCGTTCTGCTACTTCCAGCCCGCCCACACGCTTGGTCTGTGGTGCCAGTTGGACGGTTCCGAAGCGCCGATTCCGACGTTCACGACACTTTTGACGCAGCAGGACTGCGACGTCAGCGATTCGAGCAGCGTCGACGAAGAGCCGCTTTTCGATAACGTGAATCAGCGATATGCGACGGACGGTTCTGGAAATACTTTGTACTCGTACAAGGATCCCGCAACAGGCCAAACGATTCAGACGACCGACACGTCGACGATTCCCGCCGATACTCCTTATTCGGAAGTGAAGACGGGGCGCCGCGACAACCTGTTTGAAGCGACGGCGGAGATGCAGCGTCTGTCCGGTTTGACGACGACGCGTTCGAACGCGTTTGCCGTCTGGGCGACGGTCGGCTACTTTGAAGTCGAACGCTGCAATCCGGGCGTTAATATGCCGGATCACGACCCCGACGGAAACGTGATTACATTTGGAATTCCGAATGGACCATATGATCTTACGAACCGCGATTACAAGTGGTATCAGTACTACCAAGCGATTTATCCCGACGGGTATACCTACGGCAAAGAGCTTGGCTCCGACTTCGGCGAAACGAAGCGCCATCGCGGGTTCTCGATTATCGACCGTTCGATTCCGGTCGACTATCGCCGCGGCAATTCGAACAACTGGACGAAGTCGGTTTTGCTGAAGCACATCCTTGACTGATTTTTTGCGGGGCGCGTCCGACGCGCGCTTCCTTCGCGAATAAAAGCCGGGCAGGGCGTCGCGTCCTGTCCGGCTTTTTGCTTCTCTTTTACCGCCGTCCGGGGTTGGCGTTTTGGCGGGATCTCTTACAATAGACGCGTCGCGCGAGCCGAAAAGGCACGTCGATCGAGAACTGAAATATCCGCCTGTTCTTAAGAGGAATTGATATGCCGGGCAAAGTACTAGTTATTGTCGCTCATCCGAACGTCCCCGAGAGTTTTAACGGCGCAATTGCGCGAACCGCGTGCGCCGCGCTGGCCGCGAAAGGATACGAGCCCGTCCTGCGCGATTTGTACGCGGAAAAGTTCGATCCGACGATGACTTTTGAGGAAACGGTTCGTCCCGTCGACGAAGCGCCCGAAGAGATGAAGCGTGAAATGGCGCAGGTTAAAGAGTGCGCCGGCATGGTCTTTGTTCACCCGAACTGGTGGGGCGGCCCGCCTGCTGTTCTTAAAGGATGGCTCGACCGAGTGATTCGCAACGGGTTTGCGTACGGATTCACCGAGCAGGGCGCGTGGCAGGGACTTAGCGATAAAACGGTTCAGGTCTTTACGACGTCAAATACGCCGCGTGATTATGAGATCAGCGCGTACGGCGACCCGCTTGAGAACTTTTGGAAGACGATTGTGTTCGGCGTCGTCGGCGCGAAATCGTTTGAGCGGAGGAACTTTGAGCAGATTATACTTAGCGACGAAAAAATGCGCGCCGATTGGCTGGCCGAGGTCGACGCCACGGTCCGCCGCCGGTTTAACTAACGTACGCCGCCAATAAGAATCAGTTTAAACCGCTCTCAAAAAAGAGAGCGGTTTTTTTATCGCGTTGCAGAGTGGGGAATTTGCAAGAAACAGAAAAAGCGTCTCAGGGGAGACGCTTTTCCGTAGTGGGCCGGGGTGGTATCGGATCGTTGACGCCAGGATTTTCAGTTCTGTCTATACCAAGTGAGTAAATAATATCGTAGCGCTAGAAACAAAAAAGCGTCTCCGAAGAGACGCTTTTCATAATGGGCAGGGGCGGGATCGGACCGCCGACGCCAGGATTTTCAGTCCTGTGCTCTACCAACTGAGCTACCTACCCGATAAGGGTGAAACAATGCGAAAAATTCGCAACGGACTCGGAAAATTCCGAAGTGGGCAGGGGCGGGATCGGACCGCTGACGCCAGGATTTTCAGTCCTGTCTATACCAAGTGAGTAAATATT
>CADACS010000175.1 GCA_902786505.1 uncultured Planctomycetota bacterium
CGCCGCGCAATACCCCGCCAAGCATACCGCCGCCGCGTTGCGTAGGGCCGCGCACGCGCCCGTCAGGGCGCCCAGCCGGACGCAACGTCCGGTTCGGTACGGAGTTAGCGGCGCGACGCGATTAAAGAAACCGCCAAAATGAAGACAGATTTGCGATTGAAATATGTCGGAGCGCGGCGCCTGATACCGGGCGTCCGCCGGCGGCGCCGGTGGCTCACGCCCTTCGGGCGGGGGGCGCGGCGGTTGTTCTTTTATCGCGTCGCGGCGGCTGGGTTTTGGCGTCCGCCCCCAATGGGGGCGGCTTTCCGCTGCGCGGAGTGACGCCTCGCGGCTGGCGCCGCATCGCTTTAATTTTCGGACGTTTTTTTTGACGGCGCGCGTTCTGATTCCGGGCGTCCGCCGGCGGCTCGCCGCCCTGCGGGCGGGCGCCGTCGCGGGCGGGCAAATTAAATTCTTGAAAAGCGTCTTTCTTTCGACTAGAATAACGGTCGGCCGATCTCCGCGGCTCGCGGGAATCGGCCCGCTTTCCTTTTTTCCCAACTTCCGTACGGCAAGACATAAAGAAAGGCTAATTCATGGACGCGTTTAGTTTCAGCTCCCTTTCCCGGCGCGAATTCTTACAGCGGTTCGGCGCCGCCTCCTTGATAACGTTCAGCGCGACCAGTCTGACTTCCGGGCAGGACGCGCCCGCTCCGGCGCCGGCCGCGCCCCCTAATCCCGCAATTACCTTTCCCGGCGCATGGCAGTTCGATCTCCCCGAAGCGGGTATCATTCTCATTCGCGACTCGCAGCTCGACGCGCTTCAGGATCCGGATCAGGAAGTGAATCTTAGCTTGAGCGAAACGCCGAACGTTCGGACGCTCCGCCAAATCTGCGAGAACGCGCGCCAGCGCGGGGTCAAGACGGTTATTCTCGCCTTCGACGAATTCTGGATTCAATATCGAAAGGACTTGCCCGCCACGGAGGCGAGGACGTATTATCCCGATTCTGATAAGTTCATTAGCGCCATTGCGAAAATCAGCAAGTTTATCTCGGAATACGGACTCGGCCTGGAGCTCAGTCTGCTGAGTCCGCTCGAAATCGGAAAAGGATTTGCCGACGCGACCGGAGAGACCGGGCGATGGGTCCAGTATCGGGAAGGATACCGCGATCCCGCGACCGGACAGTTTTCCGTCTCGCTCTGGGAACACAAACGCTGGGCGAATAATAAAGGCACAATTCAGATCGAACGTCAGGACGTCCGCGTCTTTGCCTTTCCGGAAGAGGGAAGGTTCTCGGGCGAACCGTTTTACGCGGTCGACGAAAACAGAATCGTCGAACTCGAGGGTCCGTTCCAGACCGTAACGGCGCAGAGCGGCGGTTCGCTCGTTCGCACGACCGTTTCCGGAGAAGGAAATAAGGCAAAGGGCGGCGCCGATCTGGGCGGATGCAATCGCGTTATGGTCGTCGTCTCATATAAAACGCCCGAAATGGACTACTTCAGTCCGAAGGCAAGGCCGTATCTGGAAGGGCTTATTCAGAAATATTACGACGCGGGCGTAGCTCTCAACGCGTTCTATTCCGACGAGATCCATATCCAGCAGGACTGGGGGTATTTCGAGCATCACGACGAGGGCGAATTTGACCTGCGGTATCTGTCCGACGATTTCATTAGCGCGTTCTCAGCGCGGTACGGCGAGCAATACTACGACTTCGAGAAGTATCTGGTCTATTTCCTGCACGGCCAGCATGGATTCCTATCGAATCTGGAAGCGAAAGAAGAGTCGCAGCACGTCTTTTCGCCCGACGCGCGCGGCGTTCAGGAGACGTGGCTCTTCCGGCGCCGGTATTTCGATTTCCTGCACGAGGGCGTCGTCGACCTGTTCACCGTCGCGAAACGAAAGGCGGAAAAGCTTTACGGCAAAAAGATGCTCGCCAGAGCTCACGCGACCTGGGCGCAAAGTCCGACGATCGACAACTGGCGCAATAACGAGTCTCAGGCGTATAAATACGAATATACGCCGAACTTCGTTTGGTCGAATACCGTACATCAGGCGTCGGCCGCGTGCGACGACTATTTCCGCTGGTGCGATTTCCTTACGGGCAGCGGCAACGACCACGCCGAAGGCGGCTGGTCCGACCGCGACTACTACGGTCAGGCGATCGCATGCTCCATTGGCGTAATCAACGACTATCCGAACGCGTACGCCGGCGTCTGGGGCATGCCGAACGCCTGTATTCAGCGTCATCAGGCGATAACAAACGCCTATGGCGCGCAGGCGTCCGAGCCGTTTAAGGCGATCGAGGAGCTCGTTCACCGAGATATCGAAGTCCTCATGCTCTATCCGATTTCCCTTGTCGCGTGCGACGAACGGTTCGGCTCCTGGACGGTCCTCTACGGCTACGCAAACTATCTGACCGCCGAAAAACTCGTTCAGTTCGGGAGAGTCCAAGAGGACGGGACAATAGACGTTCGCGGCAAGCGCTATAGCACGGTGTGCGCGCTCTTTGAGCCGTTCCCGCCCGTCAAGCTTATGGATATGCTCGAAGAGTTCGTCGCCAAGGGCGGCAAGGTCGTCTGGTCCGGCCCGCCCGCCCAGACGAGCTTTGAAGGAGAGCCCATTTTCGACCGATGGAAGAAGATGTTCGGCGTCGGCGAGCTTCAGGCCGCGCTCGTCGGCCGGCCCGCGCCCGGCAGGCGGATCGAATTTACCGGGCCGTTCTCAGACATGGAGCGTCAGGACGTCATGACCGACTTCCTGGTCGACCGCGTATTTCCGCTTGTTCCCGCCGGGGACGCGGTCGAGCCGCTCGCGACGTGCGAAGGCCGGATTGTCGGCGTGAAGAACGGCAACGCCGCGTATCTGGGATTCCGCCCGCGCGACGATCAGTCGGCCTCGCTCGGATACGAAACGCGGACCTGGTTCGAGGCGCTGCTGCGGCTCGGCGCCTATCCGCCGTCGGGAAAGGCGGGCGGCGTTAACGATAATCCGACGGTCGTTTCCCGCACGACGCCCTACTTAGCGACCCAGTTCCCGAACGGAGCGGTCGTTCTGGCCTGCCATTATTCGCGCCATAAGGAAGGCTGGGACGGCGGGTTCCATCGCGACGCGGAACAGGATAAGAAGACGCTCGAAGCGAATCCGCTTCCGTCCGACGAGATGAAATTGGAGAAATTTACCGTCGCGGGCCATACCGTCGATTATACCGGCAGGCTCATGCTCGGGTTCCGCATGACCGGGGACGGGAGACTGCTCGCGTTCTACGGATCCGACAGCTCGAAGGTCGAAATTGACGGCCGCGCCTTTACTTACGCGGACCGCGATATTCACGAAATCGCGTGGGCGCCGGTGAGTAAAGAGCGGCGCGTTAAGGGCGGCGCGATTCTCGAAATTTGGACGTCCGGCAAGGCGAAAGTACGCGTGCCCGTCTGCGAGGAAGTTGAGAATCCGCGGCTCTTTATTCAAGGGGCCGTCGGCGCGTGCGGCGAGGAATTCGCCTGCTCGTTCAGCGACGGCATACTTGAATTCGAGTCGCCGGAAGGCTGGACCGAATTCTATCTGATCGGATAACGGCGAAAGCGCCGCGCCCGTTCTGGCAGGAGTGGAGGCCGAATACGGCTTCCACTCTTTTTCTATGTCTGCCGTTAAGAAACGCCGTTAAGCTGTCGGGCCGGTTACTCTTTTTCGCCGTATTCGGGCTCGTCGTCTTGGAGCGGCTCAAGACGTCCTGAGTAGAAGTCGTCGATCAGTTTATATCCGTCTGGGTCGTATTGTTTCAGCCATTCAGGGCCGGATTCCGGTTTCTTCTCAAAACCCCCGCAGTCTCCGATAGTTCCGAAATACCACATTGTCATTTCGGCGATATATTCAAATTCGTTAGAGCCCGCGTACGCGCCTTTCCAGAGCCCTTTTTCCCGCGTCGACTTCATATAGACGCGGTGAATCAGCCGTTGAACTTTCCGAGAAGAACCGAACATGTGCATTGTATGCGTGAACTCGTGCGAGCAGATATCGCGTCCGAAGTAGCGGTCTTCTTTTAGTTTAAGCAGATTTTCTTCGCCGCAGCTCGCGTTCAGGCCGCCGACGCCTCGGCAGCGTTCGTCCATAGTAAGATCGCCGTCGTACGGCTTTCCTTTTAAATGGCGGAATTCCGGGAGATCCGTATTGGCCTGATCTTTACCGATAATCTGCAGTTCGCTTCCGTGAGAATTGAGGCGTCGGATAAGTTTGGGCTGATTGCGGAGCTGACGCTCGATTCGGCGCCACGCCTCGACAAGCGCCATGTCGTCGACGACCTCGTGCGCCTTAATCGGAATTCCGCAACAGTCGAGTTCCTTCGAGAAAAAACCGTCTTCAGGCGGCTCGATGCGTTTGATTCTTTCGAGCAGTTCCGCGTCGGAAGGGGATTGCACTTTTTTTTCCGCGTCGGTTCTATCGACGGCTTCCCGCGCGGCTTGATTTTGCGGTCCGCGCTCTGAGCTGGGATTCTCGGCGGCGAAAGCCGCGCCGGCGGAAAAAACGGCGGATAAAAAGACGACCAGACCTGCGGCGTGTAAATCGAAAACCTTCATAATCTTTCTCCATATCGACGGGCCGGCGCGGCGAACCGGCCGCCGGCAGATTCCGACGCGCACAACCCGCGTTCGACCGTACGGCATTATACCGCGTCCAGACGAACGCCGCAACGCTGCGTAAAGGCTGTTGCGCGCCGGCGCTTTTAGGAAGCGTATTCTCTCAGGGGATATGCCGAACGGAAATAGAAAGTCCGCAGAAACTCTTGCGGGAGCCTCTGCGGACCGTTTTGTTTCCGCGCGTCGCAGCTTGCCTTATTTAGGCGAGTTGGCGGCTTTGTATTCGTTGAACGTACGGATCAGATCGTCGATATTCTGAATTCCGTTTTCGGGATACTTTTCATGATTGAGCCCGAAG
>CADACS010000176.1 GCA_902786505.1 uncultured Planctomycetota bacterium
ATTGAAGATATTTGCAAATTTCTTTGATGACCCCGGTACTCCTTCGCTAGAAGCTCGACTTCCCGCCATTCATGCCAATCAATTTATCGACGTACTAGCGAAATTTACTCGATACAAGAAACGACAGAGTTATAATCTTGAAAATCTCAAAACTTCCTTTATGTGGAATGAGACGAACGCGCAAAAAGATCACACGATTAAGCGAGAGACTCTATTTCCCGAGAACCCCCAAGAATTGATTTTATCAGGTCCACATTTTTATGTGGGAAATCCTCTTTATAAATCGCCAAGAGCTGTCTGTAAACTTAATAGCGACTATGATTCAATTGACCTTACAGATCTTCCAGAGGCCTATCTTCCGCGAACGAATTATATACCAGATTGTTCGCCGACGAAGTATTATAGTTTGATACAAGACATATCGTGGGAAAAAACTAAAAAAGTTACAGATTTTTACCGATGCATTTTTCGTAACATGATAGGTTCTTCTGCTGAAAGAACTTTAATTTGTTCGATTGTTCCTCCTCAAATAGGCCATGTGAATACTTGTTTTGCTTTGATTTTTAAAGATGTTGAAAGCCTTATTTCAAGCACAGGGGCTTTTATATCAATTCCTTATGATTTTTGCATAAAATTGGCGGGCAGAACTCATTTTGGTTTTAGCGATGCTGTTTCCTTGCCATTGTTGGCACGTGATAACCGCATTTTTGTTCGGACCCTACTACTTTTTTGTTTAACTGGTTTCTATGCGCCTCTTTGGAAAAAAGCGTGGACAGATGAATACATAAAGGATATGTGGGTAAAAAAGGATTTGCGCCTACCTTTTTCAACTTTTACAAATTTAACCGACAAATGGTCGTATACGACTCCGTTACGGACCGACTTTGCTCGTCGCCAAGCTCTTTTAGAGATAGATGTGTTAGTTGCTCGTGCTTTGGGTTTAACATTAGAAGAACTATGTTCAGTCTATAGAATCCAATTTCCCGTATTGCGCCAAAATGAGTTGGACACATGGTATGACGCAAACGGCCGAATTGTATTTACATGCAGTAAAGGCCTGACCGGAGTCGGTTTCTCGCGCCCCGAATGGGAAAAGATCAAAGACGCGCCGGCCGGCAAAGTTTTTACCCGCACGGTAGTCGACAACTGGCTCCCGGACGCGCCGACGCGGACGATCGAATACGTAGCTCCGTTCGACCGTTGCGACCGGGAAGAGGACTACCGGACGGCGTGGGCGGCGTTCGACGCGCGGGAAGGTAAGTAGCGCGCAACGAAAGAACGAGCAATTAACGCGCCGTTTTACAAGAGTTACGCGAGGTCGCCGCAGAAATCTGCGGCGACTTATAGTGTTTTAAGATATAATAATAAAATATAATAAAGAGCCCCGTCGAAAATCAGGAAAGGCCGTAATTCATGCTCCCATCAGTCGTAGCGAACGAAGTTAGCGCGGGCGTCGAATCGTATCTCCGCGCGGCGTTTCCGATCGGTTCTCCGTGGTTTTCGACGCTCTGGGACGATTTTTTCTCGCGTTCGGACGTTCTCTTTAAAGGTCCGTACTATTCGGTTCAGCTTCCGTTCCGGCAGGGTGGCGCGGACTACAAGTTCCCGTCGGGCATGACGCTCGGCTTCTCTCCCTATCTTCATCAGCGCAAGGCGTTCGACCGCCTGTGCAAGGGCGACGGGGGGAGCGCGCTTATCGCGACGGGGACCGGCTCGGGGAAGACGGAATGTTTTCTCTTTCCGCTGCTCGACTACTGCGCTCGGCGCAATAAGGAAGGGATTCGGGGAATCAAGGGAATCGTCGTCTATCCGATGAACGCGCTCGCGACGGACCAGGCGCGGCGATTCGCCAAGACGGTCGCGGACGGGGAGAAATACCCGGAACTCAAAGACGTTCGCGTCGGGCTCTATATCGGGGGCCAGAAGGATTCGGCGGGAACGCGGCAAATGTCCGCGACGGAAGTGATTACGTGCAAAGAGGAACTGCGCGCGAATCCGCCGGACGTTCTGCTCACGAACTACAAGGAGCTCGACTATCTTCTCGTTCGTGAGCGCGACTACGAGCTCTGGAAAGAGAACGCGCCGGGCGTTCTGCGGTATGTTATTGTCGACGAGCTGCACACGTTCGACGGGGCGCAGGGGGCGGACCTTGCGTGTCTTTTGCGGCGCGTCTGCGCGCGGCTGGGCGTCGCGGCGGAGAAGACGGTCCGGATCGGGACGAGCGCGACGCTCGGGAGCGACCATGACTCCCGGGACCGGCTGCTGCAGTTCGCGCGCGACGTTTTCGGCGGCGAATTCGACCCGGACGCGATTATTACCGAAGAGTACGTCGAGCCGGAGGACGCGGGGACCGACGCGTTCGGAACGGAGAAGGCGCTCACGGACGAGAGCTTCGACGTTCTCGATCCGCGCCGGTACGGAACGGTCGAGCGGTATCTCGACGAGCAGGCGTTCTTCTGGCTCGACCGGGAATTCAATTTCGAGCAGGGCTCGAACGCCGAAAAGAACGCCGAACGCGTTCGGCTCGGGGCCGCGATCGGGTCGTCCGGCGTCTTTCGCGCGCTCTTCTCGGCGCTTCACGGCCGCACGCTCGACGCGCGCGCGCTTTCGGGGGCGCTCGCGCCGATCCTGTATAAACGGGAGCGTTCGGCCGGCCGTTCGCGGCGCGTCGAGCTCGACCGGCTCCCGCGCGCGTTCCAGAACCGGGTTTTCGAGTCGCTCTTCGCGCTCGTGTCGCACGCGCTCCGTGAAGTCGCGTCCGGAGACGGCAAGCCGGTTTTCGCGCCCTACCGCCGCGTCCGCGTTCAGCTCTGGCTGCGCGAAATGGCGCGCGTCGCCGCGACCTTTCCGGACCCGCTCGCCGCCGACGAAGAGGGCGCGCCCGAACGGCCCGCGCTGACATTTATGTCCGACGAATCGGACGACGATTCCCGCGCGCGGCTCCCGATCGTTCACTGCCGCGCGTGCTGCCGGGTCGGCTATCTTAGTTTCGCTCTCCCCAAGAGCGGCCGACTTAGCCGGAATATGACGGCGATCTACCGCAAATACTTCGGGGACGGGGACGTCGATCTCGTTTACGTTCCCGATAAAGAGGACGACGATTCCGGGTCGCGCCTCTTCTCCGACTACCTTTGCCCGAAATGCCTCCGGCTGGCGTCCCTTAACGAGCCGGGCGCGTGCCCCAAGTGCGGCGTCCCCATGCTGAAAGTCGCGATTAAGAAGCCCGGCAAGGGCGGCGCGAGCGGGAAATGCCCGTGGTGCGGCGAAGACGAGCTCGCGATCGTCGGCGCGCGTTCGGCGAGCCTCACGAGCGCGGCGCTCGCGCGCATGTTCGGCTCGAAGTACAACGACGACAAAAAGACGCTCGCGTTCTCCGACTCGGTTCAGGACGCGTCGCACCGCGCGGGGTTCTTCGTTGGCCGTTCGTTCCGGCATACGTTCCGGGCGGCGCTTCAGCAGTTCGCGGCCCATTTCGACCGCGCGCCGCTCCTGTCGGACGCGGTCGAGGAGTTCGCGCCCTACTGGCTCGAGCGGTTCGACGAAGCCGAGAGGCGGCGAATCGAAGGGTTTCAAGAGAAGCTGCGCAATATTAAGGAAGACAAAGAGAAACAGGGACAGGCCGATCCCGCCAAAATCGAGGCGCTGGAGCGCGCGATTTCTCTTTTCAGCGTCGAGACGCGCGCGCAGGCGCGGTTCGCGATCTCCTTTCTGGCGCCCGAGCTTCAGGATTGGCGCTACGATTTTCTGCGCGGGGGCCGGGACGGCGCGTCGAAACTTGACGACGCGGAGTTCCGAACGCGTTACGAGAAATACGCTTCGGAGCTTTACGGGCTCGCGGCGAAGCGGCTCCGTTACGAGACGGTCGCCGAGTACGCGCGCCTGTCGCAGATCGGGCGCACGCTGGAGCGGTCCGGCTGCTCGATCGCGGCGCTCCGTCCGGACCTTCGGGACGCGTGGATTAAGCGTTTAGCGGCGTGGCTTCGCGAGAACGTCGGCGGGTTCCGGAACGATCCGGACGTCGAGAACCGCGCGGCGCGGTTTACCGTCTCGTTCGAGCGCCTGTAGTAGTCGTCGGTCGTCAGGTCGGCCGCAATCACGTGCGTGCCGCTCGCCACGAGGAATCCCGGCGCGGTCTTGAAGTCCCGGTGGTTGAGGTTGACCGCGCCGCCCGCGACCGTATAGCCCGCCCCGGCGTCCGCGCCCTTCAGCGTGGCCGTGCCCACGGTGAGCGCACCGTCCACGTTCACGGGCACGTTCGCCGCCGTCGCCGGGTTGAAGCTCGCGAGGGAGTTCGTGCCGTCAGGCGGCTGACCGCCGTTCCAGTTGGCAGCATCGTGCCAGTCGCCGCCCGCCGTCACGCTCGTCCAGACCGCTGCGTTCGCCGCCGTCGGCGCGATCGTCACCTTCACCACGCGCAGGCCCGCGTGCAGGCCGCTCGTCACGTCCTCCTTCACGTAGGTGAACGACTTCTCGGGGAAGTTCGGGTTCGCCACGAACAGGTCCAGCGGCACGTTCGCCTCGTCGGCGGGCTTGTAGTAGACCACGGGATATGTGCCGTCCTGCATGCCGTGGATGTTGTACGCGCCGCCCGGACGGTGGAACGCCACCGTGACCGGGGAGAGGACTTCCATCTTCGTGAACGCGAAGAGGCCCATGTCCGCGCGGTCGGAGCAGAAATCGAGGACGACCGGCGCCGTGCCGCCCGCCTCGCCGAGCGTGACGGTGTTGATGGTGTTGGTGTTGTTGGAGATGCGCAGCGACGTGCCCTGACCGCAGATGACGGGCGTCGTGAGGTAACCCGTCCAGCCGTTGTCGATGCTGAGCGCGAAGCGGTCCTCCAGGCGGATCGGCCCGGTGATCGTGCTGCCGTTCGCGTTCCAGCGGAA
>CADACS010000177.1 GCA_902786505.1 uncultured Planctomycetota bacterium
GCCCATTCGAGATCTTCGAGCTGCTCGTCGAGCGTTCGGACCGGCGGGCAGACGTATTTCCCCTCGACGGGCACAAAGCCCCATTTTTTGAGCCCTTCGACGGTCGCGTCCGCCTGAGACTGAGTCGGGAGTTGAGACGGCGAGATTACCGCGACTTTGTCCCCTTCCGATAGGAAATAGGACTCGAACGGGCCTTGATACCGTTCATACCCGGTAATCTCGCATTTCGTATCGACGCCCTCGGAATCGTTTTTGGGTCCGTCGGCGCCCAGAACTGCGTTCCGGTCGGCGCCGAGCCAGAAAGACAAAAGCGCCGCCGCGAGGAACGATATATTTTTAATAGCTGATTTCGTCATGATTTGCGTTTCCGTTTCGACGTTTTCTGTGGAATAACCGAGCGTTTTGCGCGCCGAACTACGGCCGCCAGTCGAGCACGCACGTCTTTCCGAAGACGCGGAGCTTAACGTTGGCGCCCATGAGGAGCGGATAGTTCGCTTTGCCGTGGCCGGCCGGGAAGCCGAACGCGACAGGGACATGGACGTCGGGAAGGATTTCGCGGCGGATCATATCGGCGACCGACTCGAATTCTCCGCCCCGTTCCGCGCCGAAATTGCCGGTTCCGTCGGTCGGAAGATCGGTCCATTCGCCAAAGACGATTCCCGCGGCTCGGTCGAGAACGCCAAGATGTTTTAAAATCGTCAGATAGCGATGAACGTGCTGGATATCTTCTTCAACGTCCTCAAAGAAGAGAATAAAGGGCTTGTCCGTTTGCGTGGGATCGTACGCGGACCCGATAACCGCCGCAAAGGTCGACAGGTTGCCGCCGATGAGGATTCCGGTCGCATTTCCTTCGACGCCTTCTTCGGGCGACTCGAACTGGTAGCGCGGAATCTCCCCTTTAATCATGCGCGCTTCCGCTTCGAAACAGTCTTTCGGGAGGTCCGTAAAGGTCGAGCTCATACTCGAATGGATCGACGGCAGGCCGACTTTCGTCCACGCCGCATGATAGACGGTAATATCGCTGTATCCGATAATCGGCTTGCGCGCGTTGGCAATGACGTCGGCGCCGAGCCGGTCCATGGCGTCGGTCGAGCCGTAGCCGCCGCGAACGCAGAAGATCGCTTTGATTTCCGGATCGTTGAGCGCCCATTCGAGATCTTCGAGCTGCTCGTCGAGCGTTCGGACCGGCGGACAGACGTATTTCCCTTCGACGGGCACGAAGCCCCACTTTTTGAGCCCTTCGACGGTCGCGTCCGCCTGCGCGCGCGTCGGAAGCTGCGACGGCGAGATCACGGCGACCTTGTCCCCTTCCGACAGGAAATAGGATCCGACTTGGCCCTGATACGGTTCATACCCGGTAATTTCGCATTTCGTATCGACGCCCTCGGAAATGGTTTTAGGCCCGTCGGCGCCGAGAGCGGCGTTTTCGCCCGCGTTGGACCATGAAGTCAAAAGGGCCGCCGCGGCCGCCAAAAACGTTAAGCTTCTTATCGTTGATTTCGTCATAGGTTACGTACTTCCGTTTCGTCCTTTCTCGAAGTTTTGTTCAAGGTCCGCGCGCCCAACCCGCCGCGCGTTACGCCTCATCATACCGGCCCGCCCGCGCCGCGCCAACTGGCGAGGAGCCGTTCTAATAGTCCGTAATCCCTTCCAGCCGGAGCAGAAAGCGTTTGCGGTCGAGGCCGAATTTGCCGTCGTAGCCGGTCAGGGCGCCGTTTGCGGCGACGACTCGGTGGCACGGCTGGATAATCGCGATTGGGTTATTGCGCATCGCCATGCCGACGGCGCGGGCCGCTCGGGGCGCGTCTGCGGCTTGGGCGAGCGCGCCGTAGGTCGTTAGCGCGGCGTAGGGGACGCGCGTCAGCTCGCGCCAGACGCGGCGCTGGAATTCGGTTCCCTGCGGCGCGAGCGGGAGCGTAAACGCTTGCCGCGCGCCAGAGAAGTATTCTTCCAGTTCCGCTTTCGTCCGCGTCAGGAGCTCCGTTTCCGCCGGTTCGTCTTGGAAGAGCGCCTTGGCGAGCGTCTCCTGTTCCGCTTGGCTGGGGACGCGTCGCGGCTCCGACTGATTCCACGTTCGGTCGAGATATTTGACGCGCGTCAGGGCGCCGCCATGCTCCTGCAGAACGAGGACTCCGATCGGGGACGGCATGAACAGGACGCTCATTCTTTCGGTTCTTTCGTTTCGGGCGGCTGCAATTCGAACGACCGCCAGTATTTCCGATCCGTTTCGTAGACGTCGTACGGCTGATTCAAGTCGAAATCTTTCGGCAGTATCCCGTACTTTATCATCGCCTTGGTATACGCCGGATTCGGCCGGACGACGCGCAGGGAGAAATGCTGATTCTCGTTGAGGAGATAGTCGTGGGCGCGGGTCGCCGCGCGCAGGATCGTTTGATAGTCCGGATCCTCTTTATTGAGGAAGATTGGGGACTGCGTTCCGTCCGGATTATTGCGGCGGCACAGTCCGAGCCCGCCCTCTTCTTTCGGAAGCGGAGCGCGGAGCGCGCGCGACTTTTCCGGATGGGAGAAGTTGTAGTAGATCGGCCAGCCGGGATTCTCCGAAAGGTAGCGCGGCAGGGACCGCCCGCCGAGCGGGTGACATTCGGCGCATCGGCGCGTCATTGTCTCTTCGAGCGCCTTGTTTTCCGGCCAGTCGCGGTCGTTGTGGAACGGCTCGTTCTTATAGTACCAGCCGAGCATGCCGGCGCAGTTGGCGGCGTAGGTTCCGGCGAACGGCGCGCCCGATTCGAGCCAGAAGCGCATGATCTTCAGGTCGGGCTCGGTAAATTGCACGCCGCCGTGATTGGCGAGTATCATCTGATAGAGCCTGCTCGCCTGACTCCCAATTTCGTAGGGCGGGAAATCGCTCATGGGCCGGTTCTGATTGTCGCCGAACATTTTGCGGAACGCCAGTTCGAAGTAGCTTACCGTGTGCGCGACTCCGAGCGCGTGCGAGAGATCGACCGCGCCTTCGCGCCGATCGGGATTGTGGCATTCGACGCAGTATTTATCGAGCAGCGGCTGAATATCGCGCACGAAGTCGTAGACGTCGGGGACGCCGTCGACGGGCGTGGGCGCGACCGGCTTGCCGGCGACCGCGAAGACCTGCTTATTGAATTCGGTTCCCGGCGCGTCGGTTCGCTTTTCGTGGCATCCGACGCATGACGTCGTCTCGCCGGGCATAACGGACGTAAAGCTGTGCATGCGCTTAATGGCGCGGCCCTCGTGATCGAGCGCGATAAAGAATACCGGCCGATTGGCGGGCAGCCGCATGGCGCACGCGCCTTCCGGGGTAACGGGAACGGTTCCGAGAATCCGTTCGAGCGTAAAGGTTCCGCCGAACGAGATCATGTCCATGCCGCCGGAATAGTGGATCGGCTCGGGGAGCGTCTCCATGACGAGGAGCTCTTTAACGGATCCTTTCGGCACGTCCTGCATGTGTCTGCCGAGGTAAATATCGGACAGAACGAGCGTTCCGGTCGTTTCGCCGTTCGGGGCGAGTTCCGCGGGCGTCGGTTCTTTCGGTCGCGGCGCAATGGGCCGCGGCTCGAAGAGCTGATAGCCCGCCTCTTTTTCTTGCTGAGGGAGCGTGTAGACGACTTGCTGAATTCCGTCCCGATCGATAAGGAGCAGATCGGCGTATCGGGACGCCATAAAGAGACGGCCGCTGAACGCCCACGGGTCGAAATAGTCGTTTGAGCGGGTTATAAAGTCGAGCGCGCCCATGTCGTCGGGGCCGCGCTTGGGATCGATTACGGCGATTCTGCCGCGATGGTCCGTTATGCCGTGGCCCGGCGAGTCGATCGCGACGACTTCGTCGGAGTCCGGAATCGCTTTCGCGTCGATATAGACCTCGCCCGGCTCTTTATTGCCGAAAAAGACCGACTGCCGCGTTCCGTCGGCGTTCATGGTCCACAGGTGATGATAATGGACCTGCGACCGATCGACGTATTCCCAGCGCGTATAGAGGAGCTGCCCGTTATTGAGTACGGCGGGCGTGTTGTCCTGCTCGATATTGCACGAGAGTTTGCGGATATTTTGGCCGTCGGGACCGCAGCGGTAGATTGTCGCGACGGACGTCAGCCAGCATTGAACGAAGCGGTTGCAGCGCGTCGAGCAGAAGACGATATCCCCGTTCGGAAGATAGCACGGCTCGATATCGTCGTCGTCGCCGAACGTGATCTGGCGCAGATTCTTTCCGTCGGCGCCGATCTCGTAGAGATTGTAATGTTCCGTTCCCTCTTTGAGATAGGAAAAGAGAATCTTTTTGCCGTCGTAACTTACGGTCGGATCGCGGAACGAGCCTTTTTCGTCGCGTATGAGGGTTTCCGTCTTGCCGGTCGCGAGGTCGAGTACGCGCAGTTCGCCGCCGTCGTGCGGCTTGAACGGCCGATCCTCCGGATCGAAGGTTGGATAGTAGCCGAAATTGGCGTACCAGTGGGGGTCGAGGCCGGGCTTGCGGACGGCGAAAACGATCTTGTCCGCGCCTCCCAGATCGTCTTTATAATCGTTCAGAAGGCTTTGCGGTTTAATCGGTTCCGGCTTTTTGCGGAGCGCGAGATAATCGTAGAAGAGCCACGAGCCCTCTTGCAGCGTTATGGCGATTACGTTCGTTCCCTTTTTAATCGCGCCCTGCGGAATCGGAACGGCGATATGGCCGAAGACGCCGGTATCGTTGGCGGCCGAGAACCTATAAGGATCTTCCCGGTCGTCGGTAAAGGACGGAACTTGCAGCGGTTCCGAGGGAACGCCGTTTGTGGAAATCGCGATTTTCGACGGGCGGGCTTTGTGCGTCCACGCGACGCCGACGACGAGATAGAACGGTCCGTCGGTCGGTTCGTCGGGATACTCAAATTCGATTTCCGCGGTGAAACGCA
>CADACS010000178.1 GCA_902786505.1 uncultured Planctomycetota bacterium
TTGCCGGGAACTGCCGTCCCGGCGCACGCCCCTAACCGGCCGTCTCGGCCGGTCTAACCGCCGCGCAATAAACCGCAAGGAATACCGCCGCCGCTTTGCGCAAGGCCGCGCACGCGCCCTTTAGGGCGCCCAGCCGGACGCACGTCCGGTTCGCCATAACCTGCGCAGTTCAAAGCGTTAACGAAAAACCAAAAACAACAACAACCGCCGCGGACCGCCGCCGCAACGCAATCGGCCGCGCACGCGCCCGACAACCGCCGCGGACCGCCGCCGCAATGCAACCGGCCGCGCACGCGCCCTTTAGGGCGCCCAGCCGGACGAACGTCCGGTTCGCCGTAACTAGCGCAGTTCAAGGCGTTAATGAAAAAACCAAAACAAAAAACGTTGCAGACCGCCGCCACAATGCGCAAGGCCGCGCACGCGCCCTTTAGGGCGCCCAGCCGGACGAACGTCCGGTTCGCCGTAACTTACGCAGTTCAAAGCATTAACGAAAAACCAAAATCAAAAACCATGTCAAAACCGCCCGCATTCCCGCTCGATCCAAACCGCCGAACGTTCCACGTCGTCATAACGACATACGGCTCGCGCCTCCAAGGCTCGGAACGCGGCTCCCACCGTCATGGGACCGGAGCCGTAATTCCGTCGGAAGGGCTGGAACTATTCCACCGTCGCCTCATGAAGGAATCGGAGGTTGCGTTTCACAACGAATCGGTTCGAGATGCGGTTCACAATTCGATTATGTCGGCGTGCGCCCAAAGAGATTGGATCGTTTCCGCGCTCAACGTCAGGACGAACCACGTTCACATACTGCTGACCGTATTTGAGCAAGAAGACGTTTCGGACGCCGTTTGCGTTATAAAATCGGCCGTCGTGGCCGCGTTGCAGATATATCCCGAATTTCGGGACCGGCGAATTTGGACGGAAGGAGCGAGCGTCAATTGGATTAGAAGCGCGCGGTATTTTCAGTATGCGTACCGTTATGTTATGAATCAATAACGGTTTTATGTTTTTCGTTAACGCTTTGAACTGCGCAAGTTACGGCGAACCGGACGTTCGTCCGGCTGGGCGCCCTAAAGGGCGCGTGCGCGGCCTTGCGCGTTGCGGCGGCGGTTCGCGGCGGTTTTTGTTTTGGTTTTTCGTTAACGCTTTGAACGGCGTTGGTTACGGCGAACCGGACGTTCGTCCGGCTGGGCGCCCTGACGGGCGCGTGCGCGGCCTTGCGCGTTGCGGCGGCGGTTCGCGGCGGTTTTTGTTTTTGATTTTATGTTTTTCATTAACGCATTGAACTGCGCGAGTTACGGCGAACCGGACGTTCGTCCGGCTGGGCGCCCTGACGGGCGCGTGCGCGGCCTTACGCGTCGTGGCGGCGGTATTCCTTGCGGTTTATTGCGCGTCGGTTAGACCGGCCGAGCCGGCCGGTTAGGGGCGTGCGCCGGGACGGCAGTTTAGGGCCAGCGACCAACGGGAGCGGTTACCGTAGTTCCGCGCGGAAGCGCGAACCGGGAGCCGCGCCGTCGCCGCCGGGGTTACTGAATATCTCTCCCCCAAACTTCAATCTCTTGCACGCCGTTATTCTCTAACGGGAACGTCTCGACGAGCTCGGTCAATTTAACGGCCGCCGTCGTTCTCTTCGGAATCGCAAATTCTTGCGGCTCTTCGGTTAATTTCAGCGTAATCGGAACTTTCGAGCCGTCGTCAAATTGGAGCGCGGCTTTGGTCCACGTCTTCTTCTGACCCGGCGCAAGTTTGAGCGTAATCACGACTTTCTCAACCGTAACAATCCGTCCGAATTCGACGCTCAGCCAGAGATCGGTTCGTTTAGCGGGCCGCCAGTACTTTTCGCCGCCGGCCGTTCCGTCGATCGCGTTAATCGGCGAGAATTCCGGCCGATAGCGATACCACGAATTAGAGACGACGCGCGGATAGCTGCGCACGGAGCAGGTATACGCGTCGGAATTGACCGCCAGATTCCGAACGGGGTTGCCCTGAACGTTCGTTCCGCCCCGGCTGTCTTTTCCTTCCGCAAGTCCGTAGATCGGAACCGTTTGCGGCAACCGGTCGAACGCTTCGACGAATTCCTTCTGCGCCTGCTGTCCGCCCAGCTCGGAGACGGGGAAGTCCGTGCGCGTAAACGTTTCGCCGTTCGCGGCGCGCCGATACTTATCGATCGCCGCGATCTCCAATTCCGCTTCCCGCAGCCGTTTCGCTTCAAAGTACAGATAAATCTGCCGCATCTTATCGCGATAGACGTACCAGGGAGTCAGGCCCGAATGAATATTGTGCACGAGCCGGTCCCAGTCGTTGAGTTCGAGCCACGAGCCCGTATAGGGAACGTTCAGGTCGATCCAGCACGCGACCGTCTCTTTCTCCTTTGCCGTAAGTTGAACGCCGTAATGCGTCGGTTCAAGATAGTTCATGAGCCGACTCGACGTCGAGCCGTAAGAGTAGGGCGGGAGCATGCCGCAGATCGACGACACGTGCAGCCAGTTGATAATTCCGCTTCCGTCGTATTCGGAGGAGTCGTACCCCGTCTTATTCGGATTCGGCACGTTTTCCGCTTTGCCTCCGAAATACGAAAGGTAGGCGGAGTCGTAACTTGCGTGCGCGATATCCGTCTGCAGACCGTCCGGAATTTTCGCGTTGTATCCGAAATCGGTCAAATAGAGATACGATTCGCTGAACTTTCGGCCCGGCGTTCCCTGCGTAACGCCCCCCTTGTACGGCCGTATCATAATACGCCACTTAGTGCGGTCGTAAATTTCTCCGTTCGTAACCGGCCGCTCGTCGCCGAGCAGACTCAGCGGAACGTCCTTCTTATCGGGATTCTTCTCGCCCGCATGGCAGCAAATGCAATGCTCGTCCCAAATCGGCTGGACTTCGCGCGTATAGCTGAATCCCATCGGGACGTCGTCCGCCTGCGGCGCGTTGGAGCCAAGATATTTAATCGCGGCCTTTTCCGAATCGGTCAGATAGCGCTCCATCTCCTGAACCGGCTCGTCGCCCGGCTCGAAGAACGGCTTAATCTTTTGCGGCGGCTTGCTCGCGGCGATCGACGCGTTCGTTCCGGTCGCGTCGGCCCCGATCGATTCGTTTTTATCCTCGTGGCAACCGATGCACGCGAACGTTTCGCCCGGCAGAACGAGCGTCCAGCTGCGCATATTCTGAATCATGCGTCCTTTTTCGTCCAGGAGCTGGAAGAAGACGGGGACGCGCGACGGACATTCGAAATAGCAGCTCCCGTCCTCTTCGACGTCGACCGTCCCGAGGACATGCTTAACGTCGTAACTCCCGTTATTAATCGCACAAGGCGACGTCTGATGCCCGCCCCACGGATGCAGCCCGAGCGCTACGGTCCCTTTGGCGCGGTAGTCGAGCGCGACGACGCGCAGCTTCTTAATATCGCCCCGCTTAACGCCCGCGATCGGCGGCCCGTAGTAGACGTCCTGAACGTAAAACAGGCCGGAATCTTTACTTTCGTCGACCGTCGACTTGCGCGTCTGCGGCGCGTCCCGTTCGCACAGCGGAACCGCCTGACAGACCGACACGACCGGATCGAACGCGAGGAGCTCGCGGCGCCCGTCCCGGTCGAACCAGTAGAGCCCGAACGGCTGACCGCCCTGTCGGCCGTCTTTAATCCCTTTCAGCGCGCGGATTCCGCCCCCTTCGGGCAGATAGCCGACGATCAAATTCTCTTCGTCGAGCGGCGTCGGATACTGGAACTGCTCGCCGTCGGTTCCGTGCACGATATCGCCGCGCGTTCCCTGACCTTCCATATTTTCAACCGGCTTGACGGGCGCGAGGTAATTGATTCCCTCGCCGGCGTTTGTGCCGTGCGAACGGTCGATCTCAATGAGTTTGCCGCGCTGGTCGATATGATGCGCGCCGGAAATCGCAAAAACTTTCGTCGAGTCGGGCACGGCTCTGGCGTGAAGAATCGCCGAAGGATACTGCGAGTTATTCCCGTAGTATTCCGTCTGATTCGTTCCGTCGGCGTTCATAACGAACAGACTGTGCAGATATCCGGCGTGCCGGTCGGAATATTCCCAGCGCGTATAAATAACGCGCCCGTCGTTGGTTATGTGCGGAAAGACGGTATGCCCGTGATCGACGCCCAGACGGCGGATAAACCTGCCTTGCGCGTCGCACGTATAGAGATTGCAGACGCTCGACCACCAGCATGGCGCGGAGAAGTTGCAGCGCGTCGACGTAAAGATCAGGTCCCCGTTCGGGAGCCAGTCAGGATCCATGTCCGCGACGCCGAGTCCAAACGTAATTTGCGTAATTTCCCGCGTTTCCAAATTCATCGTATAGAGATGGAAATCGTCGTCGGCGTCGTTGCGGCGCATGGAAAACGCGAGCGTTTTGCCGTCCCAGGAGACCGCCGGATCGCGAACGATTCCCTCGGGGCAGTCGAGCAGCAGTTCGCTCGACGTGTCCCCGTTCGTTCCGATGCGCAAGATACGCAGCTGCGAACCCATACGGTAGTCGTCGCCCTTTTCACGAAAGATCGCGTCGGTGAGATGATCGGTCATGGCGAACATCGCCTGACAGTCGCCAAAGACAAAATGCTTCGCGTAGACGTATTCCCTCGGCGCGTCGTCGAAGTACGCCAGACGCGCGGCCCGGCGAATCCGGCAGGCGTCGAAATACAGCTCTTTCCAGCGCGGATCGTTTCCCGGCGCGGAAGCGAGTTCGTCCGCGCGGCGCCGAATCTCTTCGGCGTCGGAACCGTCGAGCTCTTCGAGAAGGAAGCTCTCAGGGAGAAGATAGAGAGAGTCCTTGAGATCAAGAACGCCCTCCTCGTAAAC
>CADACS010000179.1 GCA_902786505.1 uncultured Planctomycetota bacterium
TGCGGTGCGAGAGCGCGATGGGGAGCGGCATGAGTTCGGGCGTCTGATTGCAGGCGTATCCGAACATGAGGCCCTGGTCGCCGGCGCCGACGTCCTGCTCGTCGAACGAAGAATCGACGCCTTGCGCAATATCGGGGCTCTGTCGGTCGAGCATGACCATAACGGCGCACGTCTTGGCGTTGACGCCGAATTCGTCGTCGGTGTATCCGACGCGCTCGACCGCGCCGCGCACGATCTGCTGGTAATCGAGGCGCGCCTGAGTGGTTATTTCGCCCGCGAGGACAATAGCTCCCGTCGCGGCCAACGTTTCGCACGCAACGCGGCTGCGCGGATCCTGCGCCAGACACGCGTCCAGCACGCTGTCGGAGATACGGTCGGCCAATTTGTCCGGATGGCCCATACCGACAGATTCGCTGGTGAAATAACGTCTCGACATAATACAAAAGCTCCTTGACGCGTGACAGACTTCGCTGAAACAGGGCGAGCGCGGAACCGGCAAGCCGCCGCGCGCCGACTCTCCCTCAAATTGAGATGATACCTATTTCCAAGTAGAAATACAAGGGGGAGCGATATGTTTTTCGTCGCTCTTTACGCGGCGCTTTTGCGAGCAAGCGAACCGGGGGCGTTTTCGCGGACCGGGGCCGTACGCCGCATAGCGCGGATTATGCAGATTTGCCGCCGCGCGTTTTATCGGAAAAAAGGCGTCGACCCCTAGTCGTAGACGGGCGGATAGGATATACTAAAGTTGGTTATCTGTGAAAAAGACGAAAGGAAGACAGGGCGGCGGACGCCGTCCCGCACGTAATTAATCCGAGCCGGTTCGAGCCTCGCGCCTGAACCGGCGGGAACGATTGGAAAGGAGTTTACTGTGCCGTTGCTCATACTGCGCAGCTTTTTCATACTTGCTTCGAGCGGAATCGGCGTCGCCATAGTTCGCGGCGGCGTGATCGGTTCGAGCGCGGGCGGACTGACGACCTTCGTCCTGCTCGTGATTCTCGCGCTCGCGGTCGTTGGTTTGGACATGGCGTTTCCCAAAAAGAAGATCGCGTGGATTTCCGCGTATTATTTCGGTCTTCTCATCGGGCTCATTACGACGTACATTATGGGTTTGGCTCTCGAACCGTTCTTTGAGGAGAACGTTGGGGAGGCCGCGGGCTCCGGCGACGCGGCGGCCCTGACGCTCCGACAGGGCGTGACGGCGACCCTGCTGCTCATTTTCAGCTACTGCGGGATCAGTTTTCTGCTTCAGACGCGCAACGATTTCCGGTTCATTATTCCGTTCGTTGAATTCCAGCGCAGTATTAAGGGCGTTAAGCCGCTCATTCTGGATACGAGCGTCGTAATCGACGGGCGCATCGCCGACGTCATGGAGACTAAGCTGGTCGACAGTCCGCTCCTCATGCCGCGTTTCGCGATCGTGGAGCTGCAGCACATCGCCGACAGTTCCGACCGCAGCCGCCGTATTCGCGGCCGCCGCGGGCTCGACGTTCTGAACCGTCTTCAGAATATGCCGGGCGTCGACTTGCAGATCGACGACACCGATCTTCCGGAATCCGCGAATCAGCCGGTCGACCTGAAACTGGTCGCGCTCGCGAAACACCTTGAAGGGAAACTCGTTACGAACGACTACAACCTCAATAAGGTGGCGCGTCTTCAGGGCGTTACGGTCATCAATCTCAACGACTTGGCGAACGCGTTCAAGCCGATCTTCCTGCCGGGCGAGCGGTTTGAGGTCGACGTCGTTAAGTCGGGCGAAGAGATCAGCCAAGGGGTCGCGTATCTCGACGACGGAACGATGGTCGTCGTGGAGCAGGGCCGCGCGCATATCGCCGAGCGCGTCGTGGTAACCGTAACGAGCGTTCTGCAGACGAGCGCCGGACGCATGATCTTCGCGCGGTACGAATATACGACGAAGAAGCTCTCCGGCACGACGATCGTCCTCGATCCTTCGACGCGCAGCACCGGGCGGCATCAGAAGCCTTCTACTTAATCGGTATTGGTGTAGAACATGGCCGACAAGAATCAAGACCAAGTTATTAAAGAGCTTTGTGAAAAAGATCCGCGTTATACGCTGGACGCTTATATCTTCGTGAACGACGCCCTCGATTTCGCGCAGCGAATGGGACTGGCCTCGATGAAAGAAGCGTTCGGAGAGAACGACGGGGAGCAGAGCGACCATATTTCCGGGGGCGACCTGTGCCGTCTGGCCGTCTCGTACGCCGTCGCGCTCTACGGCCTGCTCGCGAAGCAGGTGCTCGCGAAGTTCGGCGTCCACACGACCGACGACATAGGCAATATCTTCGATCTGGGCGAAGAGCTCGAAAAGCATTTTAAATTCCAGTACGAGAAGAAACTCCGCAAAGAGAAAGAGGAAGAGGACTGAATCGGCGTCGCGGCGTTCCGCGGCGCCTGTTTTCTATCGGCCTTTTTCCGCGCGGACGGTTCTGTCTCTTGCGGCGCGTGCTCGCGCGCCGGCCGTCGGCCGGGCGGCTGTTTCCGGCGTTTTTAATTAGATTTTTTATTACCCCGTCGGCAAACGGCGTTTCAAATCGGCGGCGTATGACGCGCGGGGGTCTCCATACGACTGAAGAAGGAACATCACATGATTAACGAACGAGCCGGCATGCCCGCGCAGCCGTCGGATCTTATTGACGTCGCGGAATTGGAGCGCGCCTATTTTCAGAAGCAGCCGAACGTTTCGGTCCCGGAACAGCGCGTACGGTTCGGGACGGGCGGGCATCGCGGCAAGGCGATGGACGCGTCGTTCAACGAAGCGCACATTAAAGCGATCGTTCAGGCGATCGTCGACTGGCGCAATCAGCGGCCCGAAGGCGCGCCGCAGGTTCTTTGGCTCGGAAAAGACACGCACGCCCTTTCGGACGCGGCCCAGAAGACGGCGCTCGGAACGCTCGCCGCGAACGGAATTACCGTCAACGTGCAGCGCGAAAACGGCGTGACGCCCACGCCCGCGGTCTCGCGCGCTATTCTGACCGCGAACCGGCAGAAGGGCGGCAATTATTCCGACGGAATCATTATTACGCCGTCGCACAATCCTCCGACCGACGGCGGGATCAAATACAATCCGACGAACGGCGGGGGCGCCGATCTCGACGTTACCGACTGGATCGAAGCGCGCGCGAACGCCTATCTTGAGAACGGGAACCGCGACGTTAAGTATATGCCGTACGAGCAGGCGCTTGACGCGCCCACGACCCGGCAGATCGACTATGTCGAGGATTACGTCGCCGATCTCCAGAACGTAATCGACATGGACGCGATTCGCGACGCGAAAGTACATATTGGCGTCGATCCGCTCGGCGGCGCCGCGGCGGGATACTGGCGCCCGATCGCGGAGAAGTACGGGCTCGATATTACGGTTGTCAACGACAAAATCGACCCGGCGTTCTCCTTTATGACGATCGACCACGACGGCAAGATCCGCATGGACTGCTCCAGCCCGTGGGCCATGAAGCGGCTCGTCGCGCTCAAAGATAAATTCGACGTCGCGTTTGCCAACGACCCGGACTCCGACCGGCACGGAATCGTCGCGCCGAGCGTCGGGCTCATGAATCCGAATCATTATCTCGCCGTCGCGATCGACTATCTCATAACGCACCGCCCGACGTGGCCGGCGACGCTCGGCGTTGGCAAGACGCTCGTGTCGAGCGCGATTATCGACCGGGTCGTCGCGTCGCACGGCCGCAAGCTAATCGAAGTTCCGGTCGGATTTAAGTGGTTTGTTCCCGGACTCTTTAACGGCGAAATCTGCTTCGGCGGGGAAGAGAGCGCGGGCGCGAGCTTCCTGCGGTTCGACGGAACGGTCTGGACGACCGATAAGGACGGCCCGATTCTCAATCTGCTCGCCGCGGAAATGATCGCCAAGACGGGAAAAGACCCCGGCGTCCGCTATCAGGAGCTGTCGGCGAAGTTCGGCGCCCCGTTCTATAAGCGGATCGAAGCGCCCGCCACGCTTGAAATTAAGAGCGCGCTCAAAAAGATGAGTCCGGAACAGGTCAAATCGGAAACGCTCGCCGGCGATAAGATCGTCTCGAAGATCACCAAGGCGCTCGGGAACGGCGCGGAGATCGGCGGGCTCAAAGTGTCGACGGAAAACGGCTGGTTCGCCGCGCGGCCGTCCGGAACGGAAATGGCGTACAAGATTTACGGCGAATCGTTCAAGAGCGAAGCGCACTTAGACGAGATTCTGAGCGAGGCGCAGGAGATCGTCAATCAGGCGCTTCAGGGCTGACGGAGAGATACGGCGATGAGCAAGCGCGGCGAACTTACAATCGGCGTAACGGGCCGGCGGCATATCGTACCGGAGGCGCTCGAGGCGGTCGAACGGGGCGCGCGCGAACTTTTGCGCGCGCACGTCGACGCGTTTGACGGCCCCGTTCGGGTCTGCGCCGGGCTGGCGGTCGGCGCCGATTCGATTATGGCGCGGATCGTTCTGGACGAAAAGAAGCGCCGGCCGGTCGGCAAACTGCGGCTCGCCGCCGTCTTGCCGCGCGCGCTCGAGAGCTACGAGCTCGACTTCAAAACGGCGCCGGACGCTTTCGGCCTGAGTCAGCGCGCGGCGTTTCGCGAACTGCTCGCGCAGTGCGACGAAACCGTCGAACTGGCGAACGCCGCCGAAGACGCGCGCGATCCGGTCGCGGGGTATGTTCGGCTCGGCGACTGGCTCGTCGAGAACTCCGACGTTCTCTATTCGTTCTGGAGCGGGGACGCGTCGACGGTCAAGCGGGGCGGAACGGCCGACGTCACGCTGAAAAAATTACGGCGCGGGCCGGTCGACGGCTCGATCGTCTATGGAATTCTAACGCCGGAGCTTTTGCGCAAAAAGAATCCGGACGGAACGAAACGTTACGTTCCCGAACCGACCGACGGAGCCGGCCGAACCGCCGAGCTCCGCGAAGCGGACGACGGAACGGTCGTCTGGCTCCCCCAAGGGGAACTCCTCTGCTAATTTCCCGGCGCGAGCGTCTGCTTCGCGTCCGACTTGATTCGACCGGCGACGTCGGTCGACGTTTAACGCGTTGAGAAAGGACAACCTTATGCAAAACTTTGAATACTGGACTCCTACGAGAATTATCTTCGGTCAGGGCGTCGTCGACAAACTTCCGGAAACGATGAAGCGGTTTGGGAAGAAAGTTCTTCTTGCGTACGGCGGCGGCAGCATTAAGAAGAACGGGCTTTACGACAAAGTCAAGTCTCTTCTCGCCGACTGGGAAATCTACGAGCTGCCCGGCGTCGCGCCGAATCCGAAATTCAATCCGAGCGTGGTCGACGGCGTTAAGATCTGCAAAGAGAAGGGTATCGACGTCATTCTCGCCGTCGGGGGCGGAAGCGTGCTCGACTGCGCGAAGGCGATCGCGGGCGCGGCAGGATACGACGGGGATCCGTGGGACGTCGTAACCGGGAAAGTCCCGACGACGTCCGCGATTCCGATCGTCGATATTATTACCATGGCGGCGACGGGCAGCGAATACGACGCGTTCAGCGTTATTTCGCGCACGGAGACGAACGACAAAGTCGCCTATTACAGCGAATTGGTCTTTCCGGCGGTCTCCTTTATCGATCCGACGTATACGTACAGCGTTCCGAAGAACCAGATGCTCGCGGGCGTGGTCGACGCGATTAACCACGTTATGGAGCAGTATTTTAACGAGGATCCGAACGACCTTGCCGACGGCATGATGGAAGCGTCGATTAAGAGCCTGATTAAGAATCTGGAAATCGCGCTCGTCAATCCGGAAGATTACAACGCGCGCGCGGAAATCTTTCTCAACTGCACGCTGGCGTGCAATCGAATCTTTATGGTCGGGGAAGCGCAGTCCGGCTGGCCGATGCACGCGATCGAGCACGCGCTCTCGGCGTATTACGATATTACGCACGGGGTCGGGCTGGCGATTATTACGCCGCGCTGGATGAAGCATATTCTCAGCGATAAGACGGAAGCGCGCATTGCGAATTTCGGCGTTAAAATCTTTGGGCTCGATCCCGCGACGCCGGTTCGGGAACTCGCCGAACAGACGATCGACGCGACGTACAAGCTCTTTGAAAAGTGGGGTATTCCGATGTGTTTGAAGGACGTCGGAATCGACGAATCGCGGCTCGGCGAGATGGCCAAGCACGTCGCGGATACCGCGGGGCTCGATCAGCCCTTCGTGTACGCGCCGCTCAAAGAGGAAGATATTCTCGAGATCTATAAGGCGTCGCTCTAATTGAGTTACGCGCGGCGGGGCCGGCCGGTTCCGCCGTTTCCGGACGCAAAGAAAAAACCTCGCGCTCCTTTAAAGAACGCGAGGTTTTTTTATACGCGAATCAGATTCGATTCCGGCCGTTTACGGACGGACGCATACGCCTTTGAAGAAGTAGCCGTCCTTTTCGTCGACGCCGTAGAAGAAGTTGAATCCGATCTTGTCGACGAACGATTCGTCGAACGGAGGCAGCGTCGAGCCGTCGAACTTCGCCTGACGGACGCCCTTCGTTCCGGGGGGCGTGAGGATCGTATTGACGATTTTAGCCGAGAGCGTCTTGCCTTCCGGGGTCTTGCCCTGGCGGAAGAGCTCGTAGTTTTCGCGGAAACCGTCGACGTTGCGGCCGTAGCCCTGAACGAACAGCCCGTTCTTCGCGGCAGGCTCCTGCGCGAGGAATTCGAGCGCGCGCTTATGGAGCGGCGCGTCGAGAATCGAAGAGGTTTGACCCTGAACGATCTTCTTCTGCAGGTACTGCGCGTCGTTGGCGACGAACAGATAACCGTTGGCGACGCCGAAGACGCCGCCCTTAATGAGCTCGGCTTCCGGGCCGGACGGCTGAACGACTGCCGGCGGACGCTTGCTGCGCGCGGCGGCCGCGTTGGCGGCGGCGGTTACACGCGAGGCGCCGGGCCGGGTCGCGCCGGGCCGAGTGGCGCCGGGTCGGGTCGCGGAGCCGGGCCGGACC
>CADACS010000180.1 GCA_902786505.1 uncultured Planctomycetota bacterium
GAAAGCGAATCTGCAGTATTTGACGAAGAAGAATAATTTTAAAAAGAAGAATTTCAGAAAGCCCTTTAAGAAACGCCCGTGACGTGCCGGCGGGCCGACCGCGCCCCCGAAAGAATTTCGTCTTAACGCTTGCTTTATCAACGCCGGCGCGTTACAATCGTCTCGGCGGCGCCGCGCCTGCGAACGTTCGTTTTCGCGCGCCGCGAATACGGTAGATTCAGGAGAAGAAAAGATGACCGACCGACGCAAATTCATTAAGACAACGGCCGCGACGCTGGGGTTCGGCCTCGCCGCGCTTCAGACGCCGACCTCCAAAGCGCAGATTCTCGGCGCGAACGACAAAGCGCGGCTCGCGTTCGTCGGGCTGGCGAACCGGGGCGGTCAGCTCCTTGCGTCGTTCAAGAAGTCGCCGGATCTCAAGATCGCGGCGTTCTGCGATATCGACGCCAAGACGCTCGCGTCGGCCGCCGAACGGTTTGGCGACGGCTCGGAGACGAAAGAGGGCGATTTCCGTAAATTATACGACCGCAAAGATATCGACGGCATGGTCTTTGCGACGCCGGACCATTGGCACGCGTATCAGACGGTCGAAGCGTGCAAGGCGGGCAAAGACGTCTACTGCGAGAAGCCGCTCTCGACGTCGATCGCGGAAGGGCGCCTTATGGTTCAGGCGGCTCGGAAATACGGGCGTATCGTTCAGGTCGGAATCCATCGCCGGAGCGCGCCGCTCTATCACGCGGCGTTCGATTCCGGTCTGGAAAATAAAATCGGAAAGGTAACGGTCGCGCGCACCGCGCACTGCTCCAATATGTACCCTGCCGGCATGGGCAAGGCGAAGCCGACCGCGCCCCCCGAAGGGCTCGATTGGGAGCTTTGGCTCGGACCGCGTCCGGAACGCGAATATCAGGAGAATATCGCGCCCTATAAGTTCCGCTGGTGGGACGAATACTGCTCTCAGATCGCGAATCAGGGCGTTCACTTCTTCGATCTCATTCGTTGGGCGCTCAACGAAAAGGCGCCCGCGTCCGTGTGCGCGATGGGGGGCAAGTTCGCCGTCGACGACGACCGCACGATTCCGGACACGCTCGCCGTCTGCTTTGAATTCGCGTCCGGCCGGCTCGTTACGTTCAATCATTTCGAGGCGAACGGGAATCCGATTATGGCGACCGACGAGAATTACCGCGCGCTCGGATACGTCGAATATCGCGGAACGATGGGAACCTGCTACGTTTACGACAACCGGTATATCATTAAGCCGGAGAAGCCGGGTCAGTTCCAGACGAAAGAGCCGCGCGCGAAAGAGGAAGTCTATCAGCTCGAAGGGGACGCGCAGCAGAATCTCGACGCCACGGCGCTCCACGCGCAGAACTTTATCGACTGCATGCGCTCGCGCAAACTCCCGAATACGGACGTGGAAGAGGCGCACCTGAGCACGGCCATGAGCCACTTGGCGAACATCTCGCTCAAGACGCGCATGCGGCTCGATTGGGACGCCGAAAAGGAGCGGATTACGAACTACGAGCCCGCCAACGAGCTCCTCGGCGTCCCCTATCGCGATCCGTGGAAACTGACGCTCTGACGGTCGCGCCGCGTCCCGTTTTTCCTTTGCGCCCTTTAATTACGAGTTAACGATATGCAGCGTAACTTCCTTATTTTTATCGGTTTGCTCGTTGCGACCGTTTTCCTGTGCAGGGCGTTTTTAGCGAAGAAGCCGCCCGTTCCCGCGGAACTGCGCGCGCCGTCGCCGCAGGACGTCGTTTCCGCGGAGCCCGGTCCGGACGCGGACGGGGCGTGGATCGATTACCGAGCCCTTTTCGTTAAGCGTCAGGAAGCGGCGCTCACGCCGGGCTCCGAAAACGGCTGGACGCTCGTCATGCGCGCGCTTGGGCCGCGCGCGTTCGGCAAGAACGAGTACGCCGACGAAATCGCGTGGGAGGAACTGCCGACCGACGGCCGCTCGAGCGAGTGGTACGCGAACGTCTGGCGCGCGAACTGCGAGAAGCTCGGCGTCGATCCGGCGGAGAAGCCGCTTACGTACGACCGGCTCACGCTGCGCGCGCACCTGTGCAAATACGGAATTACCGGCCGGGAAAATCCGAGTCAGGCGCCGACGCTCTCGGACCGCGAGAATTATTCGGAGAATCGCGAGTCGACGCCGGGCGCCGTCTCCAAGGACGCGCTTGACGCGTGTCTGCGGCGCATGCAGGCCGGTCCGTGGACGGCGCGCGATTTTCCGATCGCGGCGCGCTGGATCGACGCCAACGGGGATCTCTACGACGCGCTGTCGCAGGCGGCGCGGACGCCGAAGTTCGGCGCGTGGCGCGTTATGGACGAAACGCCCGGCCGCGTCTCTATGAAGGACGACCTTGCGCCCGTCGGTATTCTCGAATTCTCGCGTCTCTTTCTCTATCGCGCGAATTTCCGCGTCGGGTCGGGCGATTTTTCAGGCGCGGCCGACGACGTGGAGACGGTTCTCCGTCTGGCGCGGTTCCTTCTCGATTCGAACGTCGCGACGCTGAACGACTGCCGGCTGGGACTCGCCCTTTTGGAATCCGTGCTCGGCGTTCCGTTTTACGCGAATCGTTCGGTTCAGCCGTCGAACGAGGCGTGCGCGCGCTGGAGAGCGGTATGGCGCGAGCAGTTCGACCGCTACGATTTCGACGCGGCGCTTCTGCGCGCCTGCGAGAACGCGCGCGACTTTTTCGCGCTTCCTCTGGCTCAGGATATTATCGCGCTGCGCCGGGAAGGGAAGAGCGTGAGCGAGATTTCCCGTATTATCGCCAACGATCCGAAATCGCAGGACGGGGAGGAGCCGGCGGAGGACGCCGAGAAAGACTCCCTGTTCGGGACCGCGCCGTTCGACGAGCAGTTTTTGCTTTCGTCGCTCGTCGCTCGGCTCCGCGAGCGATTCGGAACTCTAACTTCCGAGGACCGTTACAGTCTCCGTCAGGACGCGTTCGGCGACCCCGACGTTCTCAAGTCGCACCCGGGGGAGATCGCCTTTGCCGGCACGCTCTTTATCGCGGCCAACCGGGGCCTCGAAGAGCTTCTAACCGATATGCGTCGCGTCGCGGACCTGGCGAAGATTCACGCGATAACCGAGGCGATTCAGGCGTACCGCCGCGATCACGGGGGCCAGCTTCCGCCGACCTATTCGATCGGCGAGCTCCGCAAGCCGCTGCATAGCTGGCGCGTTCTCATTCTGCCCTATTTCGGCGAGGAAGAACGCGCGCTCTACGAAAAGTTCAAGCTCGACGAACCGCGCGGCTCCACCGCGAACGCGCCCCTTTCGGACGTTGCGCCCGAATGCTACCGCGCGCCGCTCGACGCGAACGCCAGCCGGAACGCGACGCGCTATTCGGTCGTTATGGGTCAGGAGACCCTCTTTGCTTACGGGGGCGCGGCGCGCAATCTGGACGCGATGCGTCAGCGCGCCGACTGCGCGACCGATTTGCAGGCGCTCGTCTTAGAACGCGCGATTCCGACTCCGTGGACGCGCCCGGACGGCGAGCTCGACGCGCACAACTGCCGCAAGACGTTCGGCCGCGACGACAGCGTGATCTACGAGTCGACGCCCGGCGGCGTGAACGTCGGGGCCGCGGGCGGCGCGGTCTATACGCAGAAAGTCAGGCCGTCGGGCCCGAACGCGAGTCCGGCGGCGGTCGTCGAGACGCTTGTTTCCGGGCGCTGACGCGCGCGGCGCCCTTGTACTTTCGGCGTTTTCGAGTACAATAGTCGCGCAAATCGCGCGGCCGTCCCGCGAGGACCGCGAACGGGGCGCGCGACGCAAATACGAAGGATGAACGAGTCCATGCCAGTTGAACAACAACAAATAGACCGAGCCGCGCAGATCCGCAACGGCCTTGAGCAGCTTAAAAACTCTTTGGATTACGACGCAAAAAAGAAAGAGATCGCCGAGATCGACAAGCAGATGGCGGAGTCCGGATTCTGGGACGACCAGGAGAAGTCGCAGACGGTCGTCGCGCGCATTAAGGCGCTCAAGGCGCTCGTTAAGCCGATGGACGAGATCATTACGGAGCTCGACGAACTCGACGTCTTTTTCGAACTCGGCGCCGAAGACGAGGAAGTCGCCAAAGAGATCCCCGCCAAGCTCGAAGAGATTGAGAAGACGCTCGAGAATCTGCAGACCGCCGCGTTGCTCAACGGCCCGTTCGACCCGAACGACGCCATTCTGACGATTAACGCGCGCGACGGCGGCACCGACGCCAACGACTGGGCCGAGATGCTCCTGCGCATGTATATGAACTGGGCGCAGTCGCGCGGCTATACCGTCGAAATTCTCGACCGTCAGGACAACGAAGAGGCCGGCATCAACAGCGCGTCGATTATGGTCCGCGGGCCCATGGCGTACGGCTATCTCAAGAGCGAGATCGGCACGCACCGGCTCGTGCGCATCAGCCCGTTCAACTCGGAAGGCAAGCGGCAGACGAGCTTTGCGTCCGTCGACGTCAACCCGGATATCGACGATTCGATTCACGTCGATATCAATCCCGAGGACGTTCGGGAAGACGTCTTCCGTTCGAGCGGCGCGGGCGGCCAGCACGTCAATAAGACGTCGAGCGCGATTCGGCTCACGCACATCCCGACGAACACGGTCGTTCAGTGCCAGAACGAGCGCAGCCAGCACAAGAACCGCGCGACGGCGTGGAAGATGCTCCGCGCGCGGCTCCTGCA
>CADACS010000181.1 GCA_902786505.1 uncultured Planctomycetota bacterium
GATTCGACGATTTTAGCGCGCGTCTTGCGACGTGCGGAACGGCGATACCGACGAACGAGATCGGGCCGGCGAACGCGGCGACCGTCGCCGAGAGGAGACTCGACGTCAGAATGAGCGCGCCGCGGAACTTTTTAACGCTCATGCCGAGCGAGGCGGCGTAATCTTCCCCGTACAGGTACGCCTCGACCCCTTTGGCGAGCAGCGCGGACACGGCGATCCCGGCCGCGGTCAGGGGCAGGAACCAGCGCGCGTCGTTCCAAGAGACGGACGCGAACGAGCCGAGCGACCAGTTGTGCAAATTGACGATATTGGCGTCGTCGGCGAACGAGACGAGCAGTTCGGTCGCGGCGGAGCAGATATACCCGATCATGACGCCGCAGACGATAAGAACGGACATACTTCGCACTTTTCGCGCGGCGAAGATAACGAACGACGTCGCGATCGAGGCGCCGATAAACGCCGCGCCGACCGACATATACGCGCGGACGCCGAAACCGAATTCGCTCGCCGCGACCATGAGCGCGGCGACGGCGAGCTTCGCGCCCGACGAGATCCCGAGCACGTACGGCCCCGCGATCGGATTGGCGAAAAACGCCTGAAGAAGATAGCCCGACAGCGCGAGCGCGCCGCCCAGAACGGCGGCCGCGACGACGCGAGGGAGCCGGATATCCCATACGATTTTGCTTTCGACGTCCGATAAATCGCGCGAGAAAAGAATATGCGCGAGCCGGCCGTGAGAGAGCCCGACTTCGCCCGCGTAAATATTGACCCACGCGAGCAGAACCGCCGCGGCGGCGAGGAGCAGAAAGATCAGCGTCGTTCTCGTCTTCATCGGTTCCGGCTCCGCGCTATTGAAGTCGTTCGAGGAACGTCGTTTCCCGCGTTTCGTCCCCGTTAATGGCGGCGTAGAGATCGGCGACGGCGCGCGCCGTCCCGCTCGACTCCTGATAGAGATTCATATTCGCGCGCCACACGTTTCCCTCTTTAACCGCTTTAAAATCTTTGAACAGTTCGTTTTTCGCCACAAGTCCGTCGAGAGTCGAGAGCCCCGAGTCGATCGAGCCGTTGTATATGAGAACGTCGGCGTCGACCGCTTCGCGATAGAAATCCTCCCAGTCGATATTGACGGTCGAGAGCGCGTCGTCGTTGGGCAGCTTTAAGTTGGCGAGCGCGTAGGTCCCGCCCGCGGTCTCGATCATCTTGCTCAGGTAGTCGCCCGGCTTGCGAACGTTAACGCACCCGTTCGACGCGAGATAGAAGAACGCGACCCGTTTCGGCGCGCGGTCCGTTCGGGCGCGCAGCTTTGCGGCGATCGCGTCTACTTCCGCGCGTTGCTCTTCGAAAATGGCGTCCGCTTCCGCCTCTTTGCCGAGCAGGGCGCCGTAAACTTTAATCCACTCTAATCTTCCGAGCGGTTCGTTCTCGTAGTTCGCGCGTTCGACGAACGCGGGCGCGACGAGCCGCTGGAGCTGCTCTTTCGTCTTCGGCGAATGATAGATCATGGTCGATTCGAGCGCGAGATCGCAGCGCAGCGCGAGGAGCGTCTCGTAGTCGGGCGCGCCGTATTTCCCGACGTAGCGTATCTTATTCGACCGAATTCGGGCCGCGATCTCCGGATTCGCGAAATCGTCCGCGCGCGTACTGCACGCGGCGACCGAGTCGAGCGCGCCGAGCCGCAGAAAGAGGTCCATTGCGGACGACGCGGCGACGTAGACGCGCCGGACAGGCGTGCGGATCACGCGCGCGTTTTTGAATCCTAAGCCGTTCTCCGGCGCGCCTTCGGGCGTGAGAATATACTCGTCCTCCCCTTCGATATGAACGCGTTTATATCCGCCGGCGTACGTCTCGATAAAGAACTGGGTCGCGAATTCGGGCTTGACCGTCTCGAGCTTCTCCGGAACCGCGGGCGCGGCCTCGGCTTCCACGCGCGCGTCCTGACGCGAACACGCCGTCAGGACTGCGGCGAGGCACAGAACGCCCGCGAGCAAAACGGTATTGCGAACGCCGGTTCTACTCATGCGTCTGCGTCTCCCCGTCTGAACGCTCGCTTTTGCTAAGGTCAAAGATCAGCGTATATTCGATCTCGTGCGGCGCGCTCATCGCGACCGAGTCGAAGACGGCGTCAATCGGCGCGTCGAGACTCGCAAACGGAAGCTCGAACGTCGAATTTTTGCGGTCCGGCAGGGGCGCGTACTTCTCGCCGCCCACGCGCGCGTAGTCGAAGTTCGGGCTGCTCCATTCGACGGTAACGAGATACCGCTCGCCGTCGTAAACGACCTTCGCGGGCGTAGTTATCTTCGCGCGGCCGGATCCTCCTTCGAGCGCGACGGGTATTCGGTATTCGCCCGGCTCTAGCGTTGGCGCGGGAACGCGCGCCGGATTGGCGAGCCGCGCGCGATGGTCGTACCAGCGCCCCTTCGTGCCGATGAGCGCGAGATCGAACTCTTCGTCAAGCGCGGGAACGGGCAGTTCGAACGCGTATACTTCCTCGGCAAGTCCGTCGGGATATTCGACCGTCTCGACCGTCGGCTCGATTACCGCGGCGCCCTCGGCTTTCGCGTCGGACGCCTTGCCTAAATAGAGCGCGCATATATTTTTAGACGGCATAACGAGCCGAACCGTACCGCGGCCGCCGGAGACGGTCAGCGTTCCTTTTCCGCCGTAAACCTCGTTGACGTGGAACATGGCGCCGTCCGATTCAAAGTCGACGGAGTAGACGCCGTCCTCGAGCGCGAGCAAGCCGGCGCCCGCGCTTGGAGGCGCCGCCGCGTTCTCTTTGCCTTCGCGAGCGCACGACGTCAGCGCGCACGCAAGCGCCGCGCAGAGAACAAACGTCAGGAGGGAAAACTTCCGGCAAGTCATTGAATCGCGTCTTTTACGTGCTGAATATAAACGTCCTGAACTTCGGGAATTCGGCCCAGCGCGCCGTACGATCGGCCGACCGCGTCGATCCCTTGAAAAGACTTAAACTTAGAATACCAGGAACCGCCGTCGGCCAGAATATCGTTGTGCGCGTGATCCCCGGAGGCGACCAGAAACGGCCGCACGAGAACTTTTTTATATCCTTTTCGGAGGACCGCGAACGGAACTTCCCCCATCGACGTCGACTGCGGATTCCCTTCGACCGTTCCGATAAAGATGTTAATATATTCAAGCTTCGTCATTTGCGCCTGCATTTGCGCGTACGTTAACGCGGCCGCGTGCGACGTTCCGTGCCCGACTAAAACGACCGCGACGCCGTTTCGCTCCAGCGCGCCGTTTGGACAGCCCGCCTCGCCAAACGTCTGCGCGACCGAATCGCCCCCGGCGAGCGGATCGGCGAGAATCGCTTTCGCGACCGCCTCTTTGTCCGCGTTCGTCTCGTCCGCCGTAGCGCCGACTTCCCCGAGCAGCGGGGCCGCGACCGAAACCGACTCGAATTTCTCTTCGTACTGCCCGACGGCCTTCATGAGCTCGTCGTATTCCGCGCCCTTCATGAGGAGCGTCGGAAGTACGACGAGCCGCTTAACTCCGTTGGCGGCCGCGCGGTCGAGCGCCTGCGTCAGGTTGTCGATCTTCTCGCCGTCGCGCGCGCGGATATGATTGACGACGATCTGGGACGTGAACGCGCGCCGCACGGACCAGTCGGGGAACTCGCGCGCGATCCGCTTCTCGATTCCGCCGATATCGAGAACGCGCCCTTCGTTATACGACGTTCCAAAGCTCGCGACGAGAATCTCGTTTTCGCCGATTCCGTCCGCGTTGAGCGGATCGTCCGGCTCGGGCGCGTCGACGCCTTCCTCAAAGAACTCACGGCTGGCGAACTCGCCGTGAACCAACGCTTTCTGTTCCGGAGTCAGCGCGGCCCACGCGTCGCGCGCGGCGTCGCAGGCGGCGTCGGTCTCCGGGCTCCACGTATGCGTATGGATCGAATCGACGAGCTCGACGACCTTCCTTGCGGCGAGCTCGTCGGGCGAAACGCTCTCTTTTTTCTGCAGTTTGCAGCCGGGCGCAACGAGCGCGACGGCAATAGAACACGCAAATAAACAAACGAACAGTCTAGTCATAAGTCAACCTCATTCGCGGCGTTACGTGCGTTTAAAGAGTTTGTCGATTTCCTGACAGGTAAAGACGAGCGTCGAGGGTCGGCCGTGCGGACAGTGATGCGCGTAGACTTCCTCTTCCGCGCGCGCGACGAGCTCGACGACCGATTCCGGACGCAGCGCGTCGCCCGCCTTAATCGCCGCTTTGCACGCCGTCTGCTTGAGCGTAAAGTCGAGCAGGTCGGCGCGGTCGACCTTTCCTTTCCGCTCGCGTATCGCGCCGAGAATCGCCATAAAGATCTCGACGGGCGGCAGATCGCGCAAGATTGCCGGGTAGCTGTTCACAACGACGCTCGAGCCGCCGAATTCCTCGACCGCGACGCCAAGCTTCAAAAAGAGCTCTTTATTCTCCTCGACGATCGGCGCCTCGACCGGCGAAAGATCGACGACCTCGGGCACGAGCAGCCGCTGAACGTCGAGTGGAAGGCAAAGGGCCACGTCTACAAGGCGAAGGCGACGGCGGACGGGTGGACGGCCGAGCTGTTCGTGCC
>CADACS010000182.1 GCA_902786505.1 uncultured Planctomycetota bacterium
TTCGTCCGCAAAATCGTGGCTCTGTCATTCGGGCGTCGATCGGGGCGCGCCCATTTTACCGTGGTCTGTCGGTTCGGCGTCGGAACAAGAGGGCGATTCTCCGCGCCGACGCTGGTCGCCCGTAGAAATAAGTTCGTTCTATATTCGGCACATTCGCGCCGCCTGGAACGCGAAACGCCCCGATTTCCCGCTGGAGACGCAGGACGTCGTTCTCACGATCCCCGCGTCGTTCGACGAAACGGCGCGTATGCTCACGCTCGAAGCGGCGAAGCTTGCCGGACTGCCTCGCGTGGCGCTCGTCGAGGAGCCGCAAGCGGCGTTTTATTCATGGCTTGCGAAGCATGAAGAGGACTGGACCGATTTCGTCGCGCCCGGCCAGAAGATACTCGTGTGCGACGTTGGCGGCGGCACGACCGACTTTGCGCTCATTTACGCGCTCGAACGGGAAGGGGAAGATTCGCGCGGCGGCCGCGTGAAATTCTATCGCGTGGCGGTCGGCGACCATCTTGTGCTCGGCGGCGACAATCTCGACCATGCGCTCTATAAGTACTTGGAAGCCAAGGTTCTCGAAAAGCGTTCGACGCCGCTCAGTTCCCGCGAACGCGCGCTCCTTCTCAAAGAGGCGCGCGAAGCGAAAGAAGCGTTTCTGGGCGAGGATAAAGACGGCCCGTCGACGCGGCGCGTCTTTTTGCCGAGCGCCGGTTCTAAGCTTATTGGCGGCGGCGTTTCTATTGAGATCGAGCGTTCGGAAGTCGAAAAACTGCTCGTCGACGGATTCTTTCCCCTCACGGACGCGTCGAGCGTGCCGGCGCGGCGCCGTTCCGGCCTTCGCGAACTTGCGCTGCCCTATGCCGCCGATCCCGCGGTAACGAAATATCTTGCGTACTTTCTCGCCGCGCATGAGAACGCCGGCCGCGATCTCGAGCGCGCGGGCGCGATCGGCGGTCTGCGGAGCGTCGCCGGGTCGTCGTCGGATTCGGGCGTCGACGCGGTTCTCTTTAACGGCGGCGCGTTTGAGTCGCCGAAGCTGCGCGCGCGAATTGTCGAGAATTTAACGAATTGGCGCGGTTCCGCGCCTACCGTTTTGCACAACGAGAGTCTCTATCTTGCCGTCGCGCGCGGCGCGGCGTATTACGGACTTGCGCTTCGGGGCCGGGGCGCGCGCATCGGCGCGTCTCTTGCGCGCACGTACTACGTCGGGGTCGGACTTGCGGACGCGGAAGGCGGGTCGGCGCGGCGCGCCAAGGCGGTTTGTTTGCTCCCGTCCCAATGCGAACCGGGAGACGAAATCGTTCTCGAAAAGACGTTTAAACTTGCCGTCGAGCAGCCCGTCTCGTTTCCGATTTTTGTTTCGTCCGTTCGCGCGACGGACGCGCCCGGCGATCTTGTCGATATCGATCCAAACGAAACGCGCGAGCTCGCTCCGATTCGAACGGCGCTCAAGACGCGTTCCCGCGCCAAGAAAGAGGCGCGGACGATTACCGCGCGTTTGGTCGCGCGCCCGACCGAAATCGGAACGATCGAATTATTCCTGCAGGAAGTTCTGCCGGAAGACGCGCCCGTTCGCTCGCGCGCCTCGCGCTGGACGCTCCAGTTTGACGCGCGCGGCGGCGTTCAGTCGGACTGGGAGGCGGGCGATTCCGAAGGGGAAAGCGAAGGCGTCGTCGACGAATCGCTCGTCGAAGCGGCTCGGAACGCGCTGCGCGCCCTGTTTGCGTCCGACGGCGAGCTTGGCGGTCTCGAGCGGATTAAGCCGGGCGAGCTCTATCGCAAAATCAGCGAAGGATTCGGCGTTCCCAAAGATGAAATTCCGTTCACCGCGCTCCGGCGTTTGGCCGAGACCGCGCTTGAACTTGCGTCTGGCCGCAAACGGGGACCGGCGGTCGAAGCGCGCTGGCTGAACTGGCTGGGATTTGCGCTCCGGCCGGGCTTCGGTTCGGCCGCGGACGATTGGCGCGTCGAGCAGACCTGGAAGACGGTCGCGGGCCGGCTCCTGTTCAATACGCCGGAAACGCGCATGCAGAACTGGATTCTGTGGCGCCGCGTCGCGTCGGGCCTGACGGCGGGCCGTCAGCTCACGCTCGCCGAGCCGATTCTTTCGAGCGTTCGCGACTTCAGGCGTCAGCTCGTCGAAGGACAGGGCAAGAGGCCGAGCCTCGACCTTGCGTCGCAGGAGGGCGCGGAAATATGGCGCATGTTAGGCGCGCTGGAGCTGCTGCCCCTCGACGTCAAAGAGGAAATTGGCGACGCGATTCTCGACGTGTCGGTCAAAAAGAGGACGCGGCCTATTCGGGACGCGCTTATCTGGGCGCTCGGGCGAATAGGCGCGCGCGTTCTGTTTAACGCGCCGCTCGACCGAACGCTTGCCCCGAGCGTGGCCGCGCGCTGGGCGGCGCGCCTGCTCGACGCGTGCGATTCGGGCGTAATCGAGCCGACGGGCGTGGATTTCTTCGCGCTTGCTCAGCTCACGCGCGTTTCGACGGAGTCCGCGTTTGACGTCGACGTTGCGACGCGCGCGCGCGTCGGCGCGTTCCTTGCGAAAATGAACGTCGAAGAGGCGACCCTTGCCGCGTTGGAACGGCACGGGAAACTCGTGAGCGACGCGACCAAAGAGATTTTCGGGGAGTCGCTCCCTTTGGGCTTGAGCTGGGATAGCCGGGCGCTTTAGTTTTTCGCCGGTTCCGGGTATAATAAGCGCCGGTCGCGGCGGATTCGCCCGGCCGTCGGCGCGTTCTTCCGGGCGCGTCTTCTCCCTTCAGTACGATAGAAACAGGAGTATCTTCCATGAAACGTTTTTTCGCCGTTACGGCCGCCTTTTTGGCAGCGTTTGTCTGCGCCGCCGCGTTTGGCGCGGACGGAACCTTTAAGCTCGGTATTATTGGCGCGACGACTTCGCACGTTCCGGCGTTTGTCAAAACGATTAATAACCCGGACGGCGCCGATATCTTCAAGAAGTTTGAAGTCACGGCGGTCTATCCTGGCGGAACGCCGGACAACGCGGACAGTTGGGATCGCGTCGAAGGTTATACGCAGCAATGCGTCGACTCCGGGCTGAAGGTCTATTCGACGATTGAGGAAATGCTGCCCGAGGTCGACGGCGTTCTCCTCGAAAGCGTCGACGGCCGTCTGCACTTGGAACAGGTTAAGCCCGTTATTGCGGCGAAAAAGCCCGTCTATATCGACAAGCCGATGGGCGGTTCGCTCAAAGACGTACTGGAAATTTTCGAACTTGCCGAAGCGGCGAACGTGCCGGTCTTTTCCGCGTCTTCGCTGCGTTACGTCAAGGCGTATCAGGAGATGCGCAACAATAGCCCGATCGGCGAAATTTACGGCGCCGACGCGACTAGCCCGTGCTCGATTAACGGAAAGCATCCGTCCCTGTACTGGTACGGAATTCACGGCGTCGAATCCCTCTTTACCGTCATGGGGCCCGACTGCGTTTCCGTGTCTCGCACGAACACGCCGAACGCCGACGTCGTCGTTGGCGTCTGGAAGAATAAGACGATCGGCACGTTCCGCGGAATCCGCAAGGGCGCCGCGCCGTACAGCTGCAAGGTCTTTGGCGAAAACGGCGTTGCGAACGTCGGCGATTACGAAGGATACGAACCGCTGCTCGTTGAAATCTGCAAGTTCTTTGAAACGGGCGTTTCTCCGGTCGACAAGCAGGAAACGATTAATATTTTCGCCTTTATGACCGCCGCCGACATGAGCCGCAAAGAGAAGGGCAAGTCGGTTAAACTTGAGGACGCGATTCAAGCGGCGCAAGACGAAAAGCGCGTTACCGTTACCGTAACGACGACCGAGAAATCCGAGTTCATTTGGAACGACGGCGAAAACGAGCCCAAGACGTTTGAAAGTTACGAAGAGCTTCGACCCGCCGTCGAAGAGCTTTTGGAAGAATACGACGTCGTTCGCTTCATTTTCGACAATCGCGCGGGCATTCCGTTCGACACCGTTCAAAAGGCGTTTATCGAACTTGAAGACGCGCGGCTTGCGAATTACATCTATTGATAGAACGTCTTCCGCGTACTGAACGCGGCTGAAATCAAAAACTCCGGAGCGATCCTGCCGACCGTTCCGGAGTTTTTTTATCTGCCGAACGAACGCCTGAGCGGCGCTGTGCGTTATGAATTACTGCCGATTCAGCGCATTGCGCACGACGTTGAAGTTGGGAATGAGCTCGTCCCAGGTTTCGGCGGGCTTTTCGTCGGGATAGAAGCGGAGAATGGGCAAGTACTTCAGGGTCAGCTCTTCCGCGCCGGGCTTGTCGATTTGACGAAAGAGGTCCCAGATCGGTTTGCGCGCGCCCTTGCCCGTCTCTTTATCGGCGGGTCGCGCCCAAAGGCCTATATTGAGGCGTTCGCTTTTGACGTCCTGCTGACGGTGGAAGATATTGGCCTTTGCGCCGACGGCGACAAATTTGAAATGCGCGTAGGCGTACGCGGCCGACTGGCGGTCGAGCCAAACCTGCGGGAGATTGTTGGGATCGTACAGTTCGTCGTGATAATTCCCGTAGTCG
>CADACS010000183.1 GCA_902786505.1 uncultured Planctomycetota bacterium
CGACGAATCCGTTATCGAATACGAAGGCAAAAAATACGCGTGGACGATTCCGCTCTCCCTGCCGGTAACCGAAGAGCTCGCCAAGACGCTCAAGCCCGGCCAGGAAGTCGCGCTCGTCAACGGCGCCGGCGAAATCGTCGCCACGCTCGAACTGACCGACGTCTTCCCGTGGGACAAGCCGCGCTATCTCAAGGCGGTCTATCTCACCGACCGCACCGATCACCCCGGCGCCGACATGGCGCTCGTCAACGACGCCGACAAGACGTGGCTGCTCGGCGGCGTCATTAACGTCTTCCCGCAGAAGAAGAACCCCGCGTTCGGAAAATACGTCCTCGCTCCGCAAGAGGTCCGCGCGCTCATCGCCAAACGCGGCTGGAACCGGGTCGTTGCGTTCCAAACGCGCAATCCTCTCCACCGGGCGCACGAATACGCGCTCGTCTACGGACTGGAAAAGCTGCTCAAAGAGGGCTATAACGCGGGCGCGTGCCTCAATCCTCTCGTCGGCGAGACGAAGGGCGACGACGTGAACGCGGAAATCCGCATGCAGACGTACGAAAAGCTCATCGCCGACCGCGCGCTCGGCGAAGGCGACTCCGACGTCGAGCTCTGGAAGAAACTCGGCGAGGAAGTTCCCGACCGCGTTATTCTGCTCGGGCTCGATATCAAGATGTTCTACGGCGGGCCGAAAGAAGCGGTCATGCACGCGATCTACCGCCAGAACTTCGGGTTCACCGACGTCATTATCGGCCGCAAGCACGCCGACGCGCCCTATAAAGACGGAACCGCGATCTGGGGCGACTTCGACGCGCAGGAGATCTTCGAGCATTTGAACGGCGACCTGCAGGAAAAGCCGCTCAAAGTCGGGTTCGCCGCCTACTACGAGTCGATCGGACGCGTCGATCTCATGGAGTTCCACCCCGACGAAAAGCCCGTCTTTATTTCGGGTAAAGCCGTACGCGCCACGCTTCAGAAGGGCGAGCACGTCGATCCGCGCATTATGCGCCCGACCACGTCCGCTATTCTCGCCGCCGCCATGAAGCAGGACTGACGCGCCGTTTCGCGTTCGGCGGTTAGCCGGCTCTGGCATACCGGGAGGGGTTCGCGCCCCTCCCTTTTTTATTCAATTCCTGTTTCCGCAGGCAGTTGCGGAATCTCTTCCGGCGAACCGAGACGCTCTTTTTGCTCTTTTATTTCAATTATCGTTTCATAATTTGATAATTCTGTAAAAAATTCAAAATTTTTCCCGACGCGAAACCCCTGTTTTTACCGCGCCGCGCCCCCTTCGGCGCAGTCGTCCGCCCTTATCGCCGCTTGCGTGCGCGCAAAAATAAAGTATAGTAATTTCCGTTGACAGAATACGGAATCTCTCCACTCTGAATCTTATAACTCTTTATTTTCAGCAACGCCGACTCGCGGCGGACGAATAGAAAGGACTTTACGCCATGGATACGACCCGGTACAACGGTTTCCAAAAGAAGACAGAACGCGAATTGCGAGCGCGCCGCGACGGACGCGCCGAAGGGGAACGCCTGCGCCGGGCGCGCGTCAGGCTCGGGTATCCCCGGCTCGTCTTCGCCGAGGCGCTCGGAATCGACCTCAAGACGCTCGAACGGTGGGAAGAGGCGCCGCGGCTCTCGCGCCGTTCGCTCGAAAAGCTCGCCGCGTTCGGGCTCGACTGCGCGCGGCTCGTCTCCGTGCGGACCGCGCCGATTTCCGGGGCGGAGCGCCGAAAGACGCGCCGTCGGGCTTGACGGCGCGCGCGAACGGCGTTTAATTAAGGGACTTGAACTGACGCCTTCACCTTAACTCACGCCACGTCCCATGAAGTACGAAAACGTATGCGTCGAAGCGATCGAATGCGCGCTTCCCCCTGAAACCGTAACGTCCGACGAGCTCGAAGCGCGGCTCGCGCCCCTCTACGAGCGGCTCAAGCTCCCGTACGGCCGGCTCGAACTCATGACCGGCATCAAGGAGCGCGGCCTGTGGGAACGCGGACGCCTGCCCGGCGATCAGAGCGTCGACACGGTCAAAAAGCTGCTCGCGACGTCGCAGGTCGCCCCTGAACGGGTCGGCGCGTTCATTCACGCGTCCGTATGCCGCGATTATCAGGAGCCCGCCACCGCGTGCGACGTCCATCGGCGCGTCGGACTCCCGCAGAACGCGCTTATCTGCGACGTCTCCAACGCGTGTCTGGGGCTGCTCACCGGCGCGATTCACATTGCGAATATGATCGAGCTCGGCCAGATCGACGCGGGCGTAGTCGTCGGCACGGAGACGAGCCGCGCCCTCATGGAGACGACCGTCGAAGAGCTCAACGCGAACGAATCGCTCACGCGCAAGACGGTCAAAGACGCGTTCGCGTCCCTCACGATCGGATCGGGGAGCGCCGCGATTATGCTCGTGAACCGCAAGCTCAGTAAGACGGGCAACCGCTTTCTGGGCGCGGTCGTTCGCGCGAATACCGAACGCGCGGACCTGTGCCGGAGCCAAGTCGACGTTACCGCGGGCGGGCGCGCCGCCGGGCAGACCATGAAGACCGACTCCGAAACGCTCCTGCACGAGGGCGTCGCCGTCGCCGCGCGCGCCTTTGCGCGGTTTGAGGAGGAAATCGGGTGGAGCCCCGACGCGATCGACAGAATCTTCTGTCATCAGGTCGGCAAAGCGCATCAGAAACTCCTCTTCGACACGCTCAAGCTCGACTCCGCAAAGAATTTCGCGACGCTCCCGTACCTCGGCAATACCGGCAGCGTCGCGCTCCCGACCGCGGCGGCGCTCGGAATCGAGTCGGGCTTCGCCAAGCCCGGCGATAAGATTGGGCTCTTCGGAATCGGGTCCGGAATCAACGTCGTGCTCGCCGCCGTCGACTGGCAGACGACTCTCCCGTCCCCGAATCCGACTCCGCGCGAAACGCTCGACCGCTTTCTGAAACTCAACGCCCCGGAAGACTGACCCGGCGCGCTCCCGAACCGATAAAAAAACGGCGCGGCTTCCGAACGAGGAAACCGCGCCGTTCTTATATTAACGGCAGGCCGAAAGGGATCAGTCGAGGAAGCCGACGAGCTCCTGACTGCGGCTGGGCTGCTGCAGCTTGCGGACCGCCTTCGCCTCGATTTGGCGAATGCGCTCGCGCGTTACCTTAAAGATGTGCCCGACCTCTTCGAGCGTATAGCTGTAGCCGTCGCCGAGACCGTAGCGCAGCTTAATGATCTCGCGTTCGCGGTAGCTCAGCGTCTTGAGGACCTTCAGCATGCGCTTGCGGAGCATCTCCTGCGTCGCGCCGACCGCCGGATTCTCGGCGCCCGCGTCGGGGATGAGGTCGCCGAAATGGCTGTCTTCGCTGTTGCCGACCGGGCGGTCGAGGCTGATCGGGAACCGGTTCATCTGGGAGATGCGGCGCGTTTCCTCGACCGGCGTGTTCGACGCTTCCGCCGTCTCTTCGAGCGTAGGTTCGCGCCCGAGCTCCTGCGTGAGCTGACGCTGGATATTGCGCATGCGCGACATCGTCTCGACCATGTGGACCGGGATCCGGATCGTGCGGCTCTGGTCGGCGACCGCGCGCGTGATCGCCTGGCGAATCCACCAGGTCGCGTAGGTGCAGAATTTGAAGCCGCGGCGGTATTCGAACTTATCGACCGCGCGCATGAGACCCGCGTTCCCTTCCTCAATGACGTCGAGGAAGTTCAGGCCGCGGTTCCGGTATTTCTTCGCAATCGAGACGACGAGCCGCAGGTTCCCTTCGGCAAGCCGTTTCTTCGCGTCTTCGTAACGCCGATAGACCTTGCGCACCTCTTTGACGCGGTTGCGGAGGCTCGTCGGAGTCTCCTGCGTCATGAGGAGAATATTGCGATATTCCATGACCCACTGATACCGCTCGTATTCCGGACGGTCTTCCGCGCGGCTCTTTTCGACCATCGCCTTGAGCTGATCGACACGCTCGCTGTACTGACCGAGCGTCTTAATCATGCCCTCGAGGCGCTGCGTGCGAAGACCGAGCTCTTCCACGAGCCGGACGCACCGGCGGCGCCGGCGCCCGAGACGGCGCCACGCTTCCGCGCGCTCTTCAGGAGACGCGCTCCTGCTCGTCGCCGTGCGGTAATCCATCGCGTTGCGCGCCATCATGGCGCGCAGCGTGCGAAGATTTTCCGGGAGGCGGTCGCGGATCTGCTGTTTTTCTAAATTGTCCGAATCGTTCTTCGACTGAACGTTACGGTCAAAAGGAAGTTCGTTCTGCTGGACGCGGCTGAGCGTGCGAACGGCGTGCTGGAGCACATAATCGCACTCGAGCAGCTTCGCGCGGAACTTATATCGGGAAAGGTCGATATCGCGCGCAAGCTTGACTTCTTCGGCGCGCGACAGAAGAGGAATCTTCCCCATCTGCGTAAGGTAGATGCGCACCGGATCGTCGGCCGAGGAACCGCCTTCGTCGGAACCAAGGCTCTTGAGCAGCTCCTCG
>CADACS010000184.1 GCA_902786505.1 uncultured Planctomycetota bacterium
TTTTTTTCTTCTTTCTTGAATTCTTTCAGGATTCCTTCTTCGAACTTTTTTTCGTCCAAAAAGCATTGAGCATACGACGGTTTGTTGGTTATCGAAAGGCAACACATCGATTTACCTTTCGCACTGCAACGCATATAACAGCCCGTCAGCAACCAGCCGGTTCGGTTGCCGTGATCCAAAATCAGCTCCAAAGAGTGCTCGCTCAGCCAGAATTCATTCAGCGCAAGCGTTCTCGCATTGGACGTCGGCAAGCTCATCAAATACAGCAGTTCCCTCAATCTGGTCATTTGAAGAGCAAAAGTGTCAAACTTTTCTTCACACTTAAAAGTATCGGGATTTTCCATCTGTTTCTTGCGCTTCCAACCGTTTTCGTCGACAAACAGAAACAGATTGTCTTTGTACATCGGAACAACAAAACGATTGCTTCCGTTTTTATTCAATTTCGATACGGCATCGGCAATAGCTTTGACCGTTTCTTCGTCGGCAATATTTTTGCTTGCGACATGTACCGTAAAGCCGGTGCGCCCGTCTTTTTGGTCCGCGAGCTGCTCGAGCCGATGCAGTTTGACGAATACGCGTTCTCGACCGATCCGGAAGGCTATCCGATCGGCGCGACCGGAATGTATATCTCCACAACCGATATGGCAAAGCTTGGGCTGCTCCTCGTTCAAGACGGCGTCTATAACGGCAAGCGCCTGCTGTCGAAAGAATTCGTCGACGAGGCGTTCGAGCGAACTTTTGAGCTCTATCCGGTCGGAGACGAAGGCGTCGCGTTCGTCAAAGGCGGCATGAACGGGCAGCTCCTCTATATGAACCGCAAGACGAAGCGCGTCGTCTCGCTCCATTCGTTCAAGACGGATACGGGCAAGTTCATCGAATACCTAACGCAGCACGATAAGTAACGCGTTTCCGGTAAGCCTGCAATAGCAAGAAAAGAAAAAACGTCTTCGGAACGCAATTCCGAAGACGTTTTTTTAGTGGGCGACAGCAGACTCGAACTGCTGACCTTCGCCGTGTGAAAGCGACGCTCTAACCAAGCTGAGCTAGTCGCCCGGGGGACTTGACCTCAACGGGCCAAAAAAATACCGGCCTTAAATCGACCGGTATTCAAGTGGAGAGTAAGGGAGTCGAACCCTCGACCTCGACATTGCGAACGTCGCGCTCTCCCAACTGAGCTAACTCCCCGAAAGCAGTTTAACGCCGATTCTCGAAAGCTTGCCGCGTCGGGCTCGCTCTCTCAAATAGACAGACACATTTTAACCCGATTTTTACTTTCGTCAACGACCTTTTTTGAAAATTTGTGTTTTTTCTCCCCCGAGGGCCGCTCGGGCGGTCCAAACCTCGGTCTTCTCCGCGTTCCCTTAAATTTCAAGCTGGGCGTTCCAGCGAAAAAAACGCGCGCCCCCAAAGGAACGCGCGCTTTATCAGTGTTCGGAATAACGCGAGGTAAACGGTTAGCCGTCGCGAGCCGCAGTATCAGGTAATACCGCCATGAGTACGGTACGGCGTCATGTGAGACGGCTGGTCGATCATCCAAACGCGTTCCCACGTCTCTTCAATCTGACGCAAGTCTTCCGATGTATTATAAAGCTGCTGGGTACGCTTCTGAGGGTCGCCGGAGTATGCCGGCAACACGCACCCGACGGAGCTGACCGTCAGGGCTCCCAATAACAGCGACAGTAGAAATTTACGCATCGCGCTTTTCCTCCGTGAAATGAAACGTCCCTCGAATTAGCCTTGCTCAGTCATCGCCGAACGTTTCGGATTAACCGATATCCGCGCGCCACGCAAGAAAACTCGCTCAACGCGCCGTTGTTTACAGGTCTATCGGCAGCCCAGGCGTTGCGACTGAAATGAATCTGCCGATTTTGTGGAAAAATAACCGACGGCGCGCGCTCGCGCCGACGTATGGCGCGTCCGCTCCTTCGGGAACGCGCCGCTCGAATCGCAATTTCGCAATTGCGGAGCTCATCCGCCGTTAATATCGGGCGTCTGGAGGATAGGAATTGAGAAATTCTTAGGGAAATAGCGCTTTTCACGTAAAATCCGAGCCGAGGGCCGCGCGCAGAACGCGAGCGAACGGTCGCGCGCATACAAAAAGGCGCCGCGGATCCTGTCGGAAAGGAACCGCGGCGCCTGGTTGAACTGCGTCGGCGTAAAAAAATACAAGATCACGCGTTGGCTTGCAGCGCCTTCTCCACTTCGGCGACGTCCGCTTGCGTATTGACGCCGAGGCATTCGATTTCTTTGAGAACGGGAAGCGCGAGAATCTTCTTGCCGGCGTCGAGGAGAATCTTCGGAACGTCGGTAATGTAGTATTCCTTCTGCGCGTTGTTGTTGCGAATCGAATCAAGAGATTTCAAAAGCTCGGGCGTGTCGAACACGTAGTAGCTGATATTGATCTCCTTGATCTTGCGCTGTTCGTCGGTCGCGTCCTTTTCCTCGACGACGCCGATAAAATTCCCCTCCGCGTCGCGAAGAATTCGGCCCATCCCAAACGGATTGTCCTTGTAGACGGTCCCGAGCACGCACGCGGCGTCTCCCTTTTCAAATTCCTCAAAGAGACGGTCGACGGAAGAACTTTGCAGCATCGGATTATCGCCGGCGACGATAAAGACGGGCCCGTCGTATCCTTCGAGAGATTCTCTACACGACATGACCGCGTGACCGGTGCCCAAAAGCTCCTTCTGCTCCGCGAACTTGACGTTTTTGCGCGTCTTGATTTCTTCGCAGACCGCCTCTTTCTGATAGCCCACGACGACGAGAACTTCGTCGACGTTCGCGCGTTCGAGAGCGTCCAAAACGTAGTGAATCATCGGCTTGCCGCAGATGGGGAACAGAACTTTCGGCAAGTCGGACTTCATGCGCGTCCCCTTGCCCGCGGCAAGGACGACCGCTTTTCTAATCTTTTCAGTCATTTTTTAATATCAGGCAACAGCCCCCGACGTCAGCCGAGTTTTCGACTGAAATCAGGGGATTGTAATTCAATTTAAATATTTCTAAAGGTCAAGTGAAAAATTTTTGTTTTTTTACCTTTTCATATATTTCGAGAAAAATTCTTCGTTGGAATTGCTCTTTTCAAGCACGCCGACCAAACGCTGCATCGCGTCGGCGGGATCCATCGACGTCATCGTTCTGCGCAGCGCGCTCGAATTATTCAATTCCTCTTCGTCCATGAGTTTTTCTTCGTGACGCGTTCCGGACTGGCGAATATCGATAGCGGGCCAAATGCGGCGGTCCGCTAAGTCGCGTGTTAACACGAGTTCCATATTACCAGTTCCTTTAAACTCTTGGAAGATAAGATCATCCATTCGGCTGCCGGTCTCCACGAGCGCGGTCCCGACGATCGTCAGCGAGCCGCCGTCCTTCGTAACGACCTCGCCATACTCGTCCCTAAGCGGAAGCCCTGCTTCGTCTCTCACGATCACTTTGCACTGACGCGCGCACGAAAAGATCTTTTTCGGAACGTCCATCGCCTTGATATCGACGCCGCCCGACATCGTTCTGCCGGTATTCCCCACCCACTTGTTAAACGCGCGGGCAAGTCTGGTAATCGAGTCAAGGAGCAAAAAGACGTCTTTTCCGGACTCGACGAGTCTCTTGCAGCGTTTCGTTACGAAATTGGCAAGTCGAATGTGGCTTTCGAGTTCGCAGTCCAGACTGCTCGCGATAATTTCCGCGTTAACAGACAGTTTGAAGTCGGTAACTTCTTCGGGTCTCTCGTCAATAAGAAGAACAATGACGTGGACGTCGGGATAATTCAGCGTAATCGCCTGACTGATCTGTTTCAGTAGAACGGTCTTTCCGGAACGCGGAGGCGCGACAATAAGAGCGCGCTGACCTTTGCCAAGCGGAGTAAAGAGATCCATAACTCGCGTGGAGACAGGATCTTTTCCAGTTTCAAGCCTTAGGCGCTGCCAAGGAGTTACCGGGATAAGTTCGTCAAATTCGGGCGTTTTGGCGTACTCTTCCGGTTTCATGCCAGCCGAACCGTCCTTGAGCGGCTCGATCTCGAGAATTTCACGAACGCGCGGTCCCTGAGACCCGCGTTTCGGCTGAACCGAAGCTTTAATGAGAACGCCCTCTCTCAGGCCGTATTTCTCAATGAGACTTCCCGGAACAAACGGATCGGAGAGCTGACGAATGTAACTCTCTTGACTGCGGCGCAGGAAACCGTACCCGTTCGGGTGAAGTTCAAGGGCGCCTATAAACTCATATTGATTAATGGGATCGTAAGGATCTTTACCGGCGTTTTCAAATTCGCGCGCGCGCGTCGCAACGGGCGCCAAAGCGCTGTTTCTCGGACTCTTTCTCTGGAACCGGCCTTGGGGCTGATAGCCGCCGCGCTGACCGTAACCGTTATTGTA
>CADACS010000185.1 GCA_902786505.1 uncultured Planctomycetota bacterium
CGCGCGTAAGGCCGCTCTTTTACTCTCTATTCTTGATCCGGAAGTAGCTAATTCTTTATTGAAACGGTTTGAGCCAAGCGTCGCCGTTGAAATCGCGAAGGAGGCGAAGCGCGTCGACGTGAGTCAAATCACAGAAAGCGACGTTGAAGCTATCGTCGAAGAGTTTCTCGAATCTTTTGGCGTCTATGACCCGGGCATGGCGGAAGCTCTTTTGGGCGAAGCGAAACGCACCGTCAGCGAAAGACAGAGTCGAGACGCTGAAAGACTGGAAGACGGAGCAAACGTCGCCGATATCGATATGAGTTCGTTTAGCGCGCTGAGTATATTTGAGCCGGAAACGGTCGCTCGCGCGATTCAAGGCGAACGTCCTTCGACTATTGCCGCCGTTCTTCTAAGACTTGAGCCTGAACAGAGAGACGAAACGTTGGAGCTTTTGCCGGAGGAGTTGGCGGCAACCGTGCGCGAAGTCGGAGCCTTTTTCATTTCCGAACGTCAGGGGACATTAACTTCAAATGCGACTGTCAAACGTCTGGAGGACGCGCTGTGCGACCGCGCGTTAGAAGATGAGCAATAATAAGGACAAATACGTCATACGCAACGCGCCGATCGATTTCGTCGAAGACGCGGAATCTCTCGGTTCCTCAGACGCGACGCGCTCCATTAATGTAAATTCCGTCGTCGATATGAGAAACAACGAGCTCAGTCGCAAAACAGAAGAATTTCTTGCTAAAGTTCGCGGCGAGGCGAACCGTATTGTCGCGGAGGCGCGCGGCGAAGCGGAAGCGATTAAGAAAGAGACGCTGGCCGCTATTGAGCGAGAGCACGACGCCTTGGAACGCCGCGCCGCGGAGCTCGAAAAGGTTCGGAAAACCTTAGAGTCCGACTTAGAAGCGCTTGAAGAACGGCGTACGGCTCTTGAATCAGACGTGTTCGAAAAATCTCAAAAGGCCGGTTTCGAGCAGGGAAAAAAAGAAGGATTTAACGAGGGATATCGCAAGGGGGAAGAGAAGGCGAACGAAGAGTTGGAGGCGCGGATTGCCGAAGGGATCGAGAATAGAGTTCAGGAGACGGCGAGCTCCGCGTTGGAACCCCTTCAGAAGCTTGTTCGCGAAATGAGAGAATCGCGTCAGGCGCTTCTCAAAAATTGGGAAGAGAATATTTTACAAGTGGCCGCGATAATCGCGTTTCAAGCTATTTTGCGCGAGCCGTCTCTTAAAGGCGACGTTCCAGTTGAATTGCTCCGCGAGGCGTTGGAATTGGCGATGAACAGCGCGACGTTAAAAGTCCGCATGAATCCGACCGACGTCGCGACGCTGAAAAACAGGATTAAAACCGTTCTTGAAGAGACGGGCAACCTCGCAAAGACCGAAATAGTTCCCGATTCGACGATTACTCGCGGCGGATGCGTCGTAGAGACGGGCTTGGGAGTTATTGACGAACGTTTGGAGTCTAGATTACAGCGGATTGTCGAAGAACTTTCCGAGTGATTTCCGTTTGTTAGCGCGTAAGATAGGATTGAACCGTTTTGGACTCGTCTGTTTTTTTAAGCAATATTATAGAACAGGTTAAAAGCATTGCTCCGGCGCGCATTATTGGAAACGTAGTGCGCACCGAAGGAACGACGATTTCCGCCGTCGGTTTTCCCGCGCCTATTGGCGCGATTGCGCGCGTAGAACGTCGAGACGACGAGGAGGAACTTCTAGCGGAGGTCATCGGTTTTCGCGATAATCTTACGCTTCTCTATTCCTACTCCGATCTGACGGGCGTTCGTCGCGGCGCCAAAATTGAGCTCTGTAAAACCACGCCTTGGCTTGCGACGGGCGACGAACTTTTAGGACGCGTCGTCGACGCGTTTGGCCGGACGATCGATTCCGGCCCCGCGCCTGTTCTTTCGTCGCGCGTTCGGTACGACAGCAAACCTCCGGAACCTTGCGCGCGTCCGCGAATTGAGTCCGTTCTTTCGACCGGCGTGCGTGCAATCGACGCGCTTTTGACGTGCGGCCGCGGTCAGCGGTTGGGCGTTTTCGCGGGGTCCGGGGTAGGCAAGAGCGTAACGCTCGGAATGATGACGCGTTATACGGACGCCGACGTCGTCGTCGTTGGGCTCATTGGCGAGCGCGGCCGTGAAGTGAACGATTTTATCGAGCGGGAATTAGGGGCAGAAGGGCGCAAAAAGAGCGTCGTCGTAGTTTCTACTTCCAACGAACCGCCTCTTATGAGAGTTCGCGCCGCGTACGCCGCTATGTCCATAGCCGAATACTTCCGCGATCAGGGCAAGAACGTGCTCTTTTTAATGGATTCTCTCACGCGGTTTGCCATGGCGCAGCGTGAAATCGGGCTGGCCGCGGGCGAGCCTCCGACGTCGCGCGGATATACCCCGAGCGTTTTCGCGATGCTGCCTCGTCTCGTCGAGAGGGCGGGCCGAACGGATCTTGGCAGCGTAACCGCGTTTTTTACCGTGCTCGTCGAGGGGGACGATAAACACGATCCAATTTGCGACGCCGTGCGCGGTTTGCTCGACGGCCACATCTGGCTTTCTCGGAAGTTGAGCGCGCGCGGATTTTATCCTGCGATCGATATTCTTGAAAGCGTGAGTCGACTTGCGCCCGCGGTATGCTCGCGGGAACATTGGGCGTTGGCAAACGAAGTTCGCAAAATTGCCGGCGTTTATGCCGACGCGGAAGATCTGATTTCCGTGGGCGCGTACCGAGCCGGCAGCTCCGCCGATATTGACCGCGCTATTGCGATGAAGCCGAAGATCGACGCGTTCTTACGTCAGCAGGTATATGAACGGTCGACCTTTTCAGATACGTTGAAGGGGTTGAAAGCCCTGTTTGAATGACGGGGCGCTTGCGGCCGCCAAAGAGTAAAAAGAGAGGGGAACGCGCTTTTACAGAATGCGCGTTCCCCTTTTTTGAAGCGGCGCGTACCGGCGGCGATACGGCGTTTACAGCCGGCCGACCGTAGTTTCCGCCGCGAGCGCTTGAATCATATCGCGCGTCGACGCTTCGACCGCTTCTTCCCAACGCGCTTCGCCGTACTTTTCTTTGTACGCCTCCGAACGGTAGGCGAAAATAATATTGCGCGAGTTGTTGATAATCGCGCCAAGTCCGTTTTCGTCAAAGGCGCCGGCGACGTCTTTGGCTCCGCCGCCCTGACTGCCGTAGCCGGGGACAAGGAACCATACGTGAGGAAGAGCGGCGCGGAGTTCGGTTAGCTGTTCAGGCCATGTAGCGCCGACGACGCCGCCGACGTTGCCGTATCCGCACTCGATTTTTGTTTTAGCGACGCTCTCTTCCGCCAGCTGCTCGACGAATTCTCCGACCCGTCGATAGAGCGGTTTGCCTTCGAAGATTAGATCTTGAAACTGCGCGCCCCCCTTATTGGACGTCTTTACGAGAATGAACAGTCCGCCTCCGCGTTCGTTTGCGACGTCGACGAACGGAGTGAGACTGTCGTCGCCAAGATAGGGACTGACGGTGAGCGCGTCCGCTCCCCAGGGACTTGAACCGCCCGGTCCGATAAGGCCGTTTGCGTAGGCGGTAGCCGTAGAGCCAATGTCGTTTCGTTTGCCGTCGAGAATAACGAGCAATTCTTTCGACGAAGCGTAACGGATAACGTTGGCAAGACATTGCATCCCGAGCGGGCCGTACTGTTCAAAAAAAGCGGCCTGCGGCTTGACGGCCGGAACGAGAGGGGACGTTACGTCGATAATTTTTTTACAGAAGTTCTCAAATACCTCGGCGACGTCTTGCGGGTTCGTCTCCGTTTTATTTTGTTTGAGGATTTCCGGAATTTGCGCCCATCGCGGATCAAGCCCGACGAGAACGGGCGTTCGCTTTTGGCGGATTTGACACGCGAGACGATCAGAAAATGGCGTCAAAACGATACTCCTTCGATGCTTCTTTTTAATTACCGTATCCAGTCGCTGAGGACGCGCGCTGGAACGGCGTTTATACTAACGTTCCGCCGGCGCTTGGGACGACGGTTCTTCTTGCTGATTCATGCTGTTCCAGTTGATAATGTCGAGCAAAGAAACTCTCTTTTGCCCAGGCTCCACGTCTGATTTTCCGTCTTTTGGCGCGCTAAACAAACCTTTGCTCTTTTGTTCCTCTTCTTCTTTTTGCCGCGCGGCGTCCTCGCCGATAGCGAGCCGAGCTTCCATTTCCGCCCATTTCTTATTATCTTTCT
>CADACS010000186.1 GCA_902786505.1 uncultured Planctomycetota bacterium
ACGCGGTAATTGCCGTAAATCTCGACGTAGCAGAGCGGGAAATCGTAGTTAAACGCCGCCGACGTCGGAATTTTGAATCCGTCGCGCCCGTGTCCGTAGAAATGAATCGAATCGAAGAGAACCGCGTCGGAACCTTTATGAGTCGCCATGGCGTCTCCGCACATGTCGACGGGCTGAATGACGTACGGACCCTGCGGATGACCTGTCGCGATTACGTCTAAGTTGTGATCGACGCGCCACTGCCGGACCATGCCCGGATATCCGTCCGCGAAGAGACGGTTGCGCGTCGTCCAGAGGCGGCAGCGCGCCGACGGCGTTTCGTCGCCGATCGGATAGAAGAGCGCCGGATAGTCGAGATCGGGATCCTTGCCAAAGAGCGCGCGGTACTTGTCGTTGAACTCAAGCGCCCAGTTGCGCGAACCCTGCGTTTGAGTCGTGGTTATGTCGTCGAAGAAGATCGACGTGATCGTAGAGCCGAAATGCGGCTTGAACTTTTCGTAGAAGACGTCGTACGTCAGCGAGAAGAAATTCTTGACCGCCGCGGGCGACATGTAGTCGACGATACCCTTCGGGTCGGCGACGCACACAAAGAGCATAACCTTCCACTTGCCGGCCGGCGCGTCCCAGTTAACGTTCCCGTCTTTATCGACGCAGTCGCGGATATTGACGCGCTCGTTCGTCTCCGTATTCCACGCGACCGCCGCCTGCAGTACCCCTTCCGGCTTTCCGTAGATCGCTTTTTCCGCAAACGGAATCGACGACTTTTCGCTGAATTTCGCGGGGCCCTGAACGTCCCATTCGACCTTGTCGAGCCGCTTAATCGTCGAGTCCGGGAACTGCTCCTTGAGCCGCCAGCCTGCGCTCCCGCTCGGGAAGTCCAAGTCGTCGTAATAAACGACCTTCATACCGAGCTTGTCGGCAAGATCGAGCGCTTTGCCGTACTGCGTTAAATATTCGTCGCTGAGATATTTGGGCGTCGTTTTCGTCAGGGGAAGGAAGGTAATCCCGCCGAAGCCGTTCTTCTGACCTTCCTCAAAGATTTCGTGAATAATCGCGTCGGAGAGCTCGCCGTTCGTGTGCCAAAGGGGCTGGCCTTTAAGCGGAATTTTGGCGTCAGGCAGGATCGACGGAGCCTCATGGAACCACGCCTTCATCTGGGCGGGATCTGCGTCGACCGCCGCGGCGCCCTGAGACGCTTTTTCAACCGCCTTGCCCGCGTCCGTTTCCGGCTCCGCGGCGACGCCAAACGGCGCCAGTGCGAAAAGGAGAGCGAGAGCTGAAAATAAAATACGCATATACGGAGTTCCTCGCAAGTTAGACGCAAAGGGGCCAAACCGGTCCGCGCGTCTGACGGGCCGACCGGCGCTTAAAGAAAAGACGCGCCGAACCGCGAGGCCCGACGCGTCCCGAAGTTCGGCGTCAGTTCATTTCGCCGACGACGAAAACGCTCTGAATCGACTTGAGCGCCAATTTAACGGCGGTCGTTCCGTTCGCTTCGTCGACCGAGATTTTCGCCGGTTCGACGGGCGACGTTTCGCCGGTAATCGGATCCCAAAGTTCGAGCGACTTGAACGTTCCGCGGAGCGTCGCGGTAAATTCGGCGTCCCGGTTCGACGAATTCGCGAAGTAGTATACGTCTAAGCCGTTTTTGACTTTATGCATATACTGGAACATGCCGTCGATCTCGTAATCCCAGCGCGGAACGACGTTAAGGGTCGGAATCTCGGTTCCGTCCGCCGCCTCTATGTTGACGTCCGGGGTCGGAACGAGGTAGTCGGCGGCCGCTTTGAGATTTTCGGTCGTCGGACGCGGTACGAAGACGGCGCGCTCGCGATAGACGGAATCCTCGTACGCGACCGTCTTGTCGGCGAGTTTTTCGACGTATTCGCCCTGCTTATTGATCTCGCGCGCCTGAACGAAGTTCTCCGGCAGGCAGATATCCTCCTGGCCGGTCGCGATCGCGTCGCGCGGTTCCTGCGTGAGCGGGTCGATTCCAAAGATACGTTTGACCGTCTCCTGGACCTTCGCGTTATATTCCGGCCCTTCCGCGGCCATCGACGGAAGCCGCGTCGTGGCAAGGAGTTTGCCGCCCGCGTCGTAATACTGCGCGAGCTTCTCAAGATTCTTCCAGGAGATCACGTCCGCGCCCGGAATAATAAAGCAGCGGTACTCTTCCCAGTTCGCGGCGTTGTCGAGCCGCAGGAACGTCTGGTCCCCCTCTTTTCTGACGACGCACTTTTCGTCCAAAACGAAAGGATGAACGAACGTAAAATCGCGCCAGATTCGGGTCGTCAGTTCGCTTCCGACGGCGAGATAATCCGTTTCGCGAGGCAGGAGAACGCCGTAAGGATAATCCCCCTGAATGAAGTTGAACTGGAAATGAAAGAACGCCTTGAGATTGTCGACCGGATAGAGGAATCCGAAGTCGGCGACGTGCCGGCCCCCGCGAAGGAGGAGCGAGCTGCGCGAAACGAAATCGCCGTAGAAATCGCCGTAGCCGGGCAGGAACCCTTCCAGCTTCGGATTGCGCCATGAGATTTCCGGCGGAATATAGACGGTCGCCGGATCCGTCCACGTTCCGTGCGGCAGAAGAACGTTTCCGCCGCGCGCGAAGATCTCCATGGCCGAGCGCAGCATCATGCTCGGATCGAAGGATTTAACGCGGTAATTGCCGTAAATCTCGACGTAGCAGAGCGGGAAATCGTAGTTAAACGCCGCCGACGTCGGAATTTTGAATCCGTCGCGCCCGTGTCCGTAGCGTCGCGCCCGTGTCCGTAGTAGTGAATCGAGTCAAAGAGAACCGCGTCGGAACCTTTGTGGGTCGCCATGGCGTCCCCGCTCATGTCGATCGGTTCGATGACGTACGGCCCCTGCGGGTGGCCGGTCGAGATCATGTCTAAGTTATGGTCGACGCGCCACTGGCGGACCATGCCCGGATATCCGTCCGCGAAAAGACGGTTGCGCGTCGTCCAAAGGCGGTAACGCGCCGACGGCGTTTCGTCGCCAATCGGATAGAAGAGCGCCGGATAGTCGAGATCGGGATCCTTGCCAAAGAGCGCGCGGTATTTGTCGTTGAATTCGAGCGCCCAGTTGCGCGAACCCTGCGTCTGCGTATTTGTAATGTCGTCGAAGAAGATCGACGTGATCGTCGTACCGAAATGCGGCTTGAACTTTTCGTAGAAGACGTCGTACGTCAGCGAGAAGAAATTCTTAACCGCCGCGGGCGACATGTAGTCGACGATACCCTTCGGGTCGGCGACGCACACAAAGAGCATGACCTTCCACTTGCCCGACGGAACGTCCCAGTTAACGTTGCCGTCTTTATCGACGCAGTCGCGGATATTGACGCGCTCGTTCGTCTCCGTATTCCACGCGACCGCCGCCTGCAGTACCCCTTCCGGCTTGCCGTAGATTGCCTTTTCCGCAAACGGAATCGACGACTTTTCGCTGAACTTCGCGGGGCCCTGAACGTCCCATTCGACCTTGTCGAGCCGCTTAATCGTCGAGTCCGGGAACTGCTCCTTGAGCCGCCAGCCCGCGCTCCCGCTCGGAAAGTCCAAGTCGTCGTAGTAGATAACCTTCATACCGAGCTTGTCGGCCAAATCGAGCGCCTTGCCGTACTGCGTTAAATATTCGTCGCTCAGATATTTGGGCGTCGTTTTCGTCAGGGGCAGGAAGGTAATTCCGCCGAAGCCGTTCTTCTGCCCTTCCTCGAAAATCTCGTGAATAATCGCGTCGGAGAGCTCGCCGTTCGTGTGCCACAAGGGCTGGCCTTTGAGCGGAATTTTGGCGTCTGGAAGGATCGACGGCGCCTCATGGAACCACGCCTTCATCTGGGCGGGATCCGCGTCGACCGCCGCGGCGCCCTGAGACGCTTTTTCGACCGCCTTGCCCGCGTCCGTTTCCGACTCCGCAGCCATGCCGACGGCGGCTAACGCCAAGAGCGCGGCAAAGGAAAATAAGAAAAGTTTACGCATAGTTTACCTCTGATTCTGTTAACCGCAATTTACGGCTTGTACTTTATTTACAAGGCGAATAAAACGCGTCCGGCCGACGGCCTTGCGTCTTAGATTCTGCGACGCCTGACCCGTACATGATAATTGACGCCACAGCCGCATTCAAGTATCACGAGGTACGGAAAGGACAAAAAAGTCGCATTTGGACTCAGTATAACGGATCGCTAGTTAATCGCGGGGACGTCACGTACTGTTCCGCGACGAAGCGCTGAAGCTCTGGAACCACAAGAATCAAGGTTACCGTCGCGGTCGTACCTTTGTTTCCCGCGTCGAAACGGCCGCGCCGCTCGTTCCGTCAAGATAGTTGTGATAAGAAGAATAGAGCAGTCTTTTGGTCATTTAAACTTCTAATCGCATTTGGTTCCAAATTCAAACTGAAGGACGAGCCAATAGAATCTTCGCGGAAAACTACTGTAAAAGTCCTAGCTTTTTTCTCACTTTTTCACGCTTATTCCAGACCTTCATTTCATGACCTCTCAGCCAGAAGCTAAGACGTTCTTCGGCCGTCTGAAGATAATACCCTCGTTTAAAGGGATCGTCGGAATTATCGCCTTCCGCAACCAGTTTATCAATTTCCTGAAGAAACCGTTCCTCGTCCCCTATGATTTGCGCTTTAACACATTCGGAATACGGCTCGCCGTCGTAAAATCTGGTCCCGTTGAGTTCCGTTTTGATACGTCCGCACCGTTCCGCGCCAGGTTCGTATAACCCGTCCAGAGTTAACGAAGAAGATTCAATAGAACAATTCTTCAATCGTCTGGTGGCAAGGCTCAATTTGAATTCGACCGTGTTTCCCAGGTTAGGAATCAGAAATTCCTTCTTAGCTCCAGGGCGGTTACGATATTTCAACGTATACGCGACGTCGCTGGCTCTGATACGACCGTAGATTGGAAAGGGGGGCATTATTCTTAACTGATAAAAGTCGTCGGACCGCATGCCGTCAACTTTAGGCAAGGAAAACGTAGGGGACAATTCATAATATTCCTCGAACCCCACTATCTTCCCGTTGACAGAAATCAGGACGTCCAAACCAAGAGGGAGATAACCGTCGTATAGCAACAAAAATCTTTTAGATATCTCGTCGGCAACGTCTTTTGGAACGGACTCGTTTATGTCCACGCAATAGAAAATCTCGTCGCCGACCCTATAGAAGTCGGAAGACGTTTTGACGACAAGCGGCTTGTCAAGCGACGCCAGAAGTTCATCGAGCGCTTTGCCGTTTGACGCGTAATCGACGTTGTTTAGTTCGATTGGTTTAAACGACTTGCCTTCTTCTTTAGTTTTCCCGCAGTAATTGCTCCCCAAAATAAACGCCATAATACCGAAGACGACGAACGCCGCTGAAACGGTCGCTGTTTTTTTTATAGATTTAGTCATTTATCGCGCTCCTACATTGTATACCCATTCTGAAGACAAGTGAGTCTTGACTGTAAAACCTCAATCTGCTGAAGCGACAGCTCAGGATGGAGATTGTGTTGAAAAATTCTATCGTAATCCATTATTTCATAATTAGTGAAGTCCTAAGGAAATATATAAAATAAGGCGAAAGCTGTGTCAAGCGCGGAGGCCTATGTGAAAGACCAAATGAGGAAGATTACCGAAAAAAATACGATGACGCATATGAAAAATTTCATAAGGGAATAATCCACGTCCGATTGAGACGTTTGCTGTTTGTTTTGGAACGCGGAAATCAACGGTTGAGTATTGCTCTTTCCAGGCGAACTGAAACCGATATGGCCAGTCCCTAACAAACAGCCAATCCATATCAATCCGACAACGGGCAGCGAAACCATTAGGAAAGTCGCCAGAAAAGTTGAATCAAACCAACCCATTTCTAACGGCACAAGGAGTAACAGCATGACAAAGTAGAGGAACACGACAAGGCACGAGCCCGCTTGCGATTCTCCCAGCTCGTCCTCAAACGCCGGTCCTCCCGGCTGCGGCGCCGCCCTTCCGGATCGCGCTCCTGTATTCGCAGGCTGCGGAAGGGCGGGCGAATTCGCAAACGCGGATTGATTTCGCGTCGGCGGAACGGCAGACGGGGCGGGCGGATTCGCAAACGCGGATTGATTTCGCGTCGGAGGAACGGCAGACGGAGCGGGCGGATTCGCAAACGCGGATTGATTTCGCGTCGGAGGAACGGCAGACGGGGCGGGCGGATTCGCAGACGCGGACTTTTTCGCCGGGCGCGGATCGGGCGGCGCGGAGGGCGGCGTTTGGCCCGGAGCGCGTCCCGAAGGCGCGGCGTACGGGCCGGATCCGTTCTTCAGCGCGCGAAAATCGCGCAATTCCCGCTCCATCCGTTCAATATCGGCTTCAGACGCTTCCCGTTTCCCCGCGCGTATCTCGCTCAATATAAATTCAAATGTTTCAATTACTTCGTCAGCAATTTTTCTCCTGTGCCTGAGCCGCTCTTCGCGTTCTTCGCGCAGCTGCTGTTCCGTCTTTTTGGGGGGCTCCTTTCTCTTGGGCTCAGTCCGCGCGTTATAATTGACGTCCCAGTCTGTCGCCGCGCCCCCGGCGACTCTGAACGTTTCGTTCGGGTTCCAATGGCGTTCAGGTCGAGACGTCCCGTGCGGTTCGGAAGCGAAACCCTTCGACGGGGAAGCGCCCGCGTTCAAATTTGAAGATCTCGAGGAGCGGCCAAAGTCGGGCGACAGCGAATAGCCGTTCGAGGCGGACTTCTTCGGCGTACGGGACTCCGACGGCGGTTCGGCGGCATTCTTTGAATCTGTACGTGTTCTTGTGATGAGGCTGATGTACAACTCTGGCGGAAAGAAATTCTCACTCAAGGAAATAAATGAAAGAATCAATGAGCTTTTAAAGCAGAGCGTA
>CADACS010000187.1 GCA_902786505.1 uncultured Planctomycetota bacterium
TGCCAACGCGTTAAAGAGGCGGCCGACAAGGCGGACGTCGAGATTATTCCGATTCTCTGGACGATCGGTTACGGGACCATGACCGGCAAGAATCCGAATCTTGCCGAAGGTCTGCCGGTCAAAAATCTTCCGATGGCCGTTAAGGACGGAAAGGCCGTTTATCTGCCCGAACGCATTAAGGAGATCAACGGCGGCATGGAAGAATGGAAGGGCGGAAACACGCTCGTCGGAGCCGTCTTTCACGATAAGCCGGGCGAAATTTCTTTTCGGGACGACAAAGTCTTTCACGGGGGCAAGTCGTCGCTCCGCATGGAGAATTTTACCGCCGACCAGTACGGTCACGGGCGCGTCCTGTTTGAAGTCGACGTCGAGCCGTACCGCGTCTACCGTGTAACGGCGTGGCTCAAAGCGAACGACGTTCACGGACAGGTCATGGTTCAGGTGAACGACATGAACGGCGGCCAGCTCTCTCGGTACGAGGCGAGGCCCAATACGGAGTACGGCGCGTTTAATTCCGACTGGACGAAAGTTACGACGTCGTTCCGCGCTCCGAACGACGGAAAAGCCCGTCTCTACGCGGGCGTGTGGGACGGCGGCTCCGGAACCCTCTGGATCGACGACATGGAAATTGAAGGCGTCGGACTAGTCAATCCGCTGCGCCGGCCCGGAACTCCGATTTCCGTTAAAAGCGCCGACGGAAAAACGGAATACAAAGAGGGAAAAGATTGGACGCTCCCGGAATTCCGGCTCAGGCTCTGGGATCCGGACGCGGAAAGCCAGACCCTGATTATTCCCGAAGGGAGCGCGATTCAAGACGGGCAGAAGCTGAGCGTCGATTTCTATTACGCGCCGCTCGTGGGCGCCCCGCAAATTGGAACGTGCATGTCGGAACCGGAAGTGTACGAAGAATTTGAGAAGTCGGCGGCCGCCGTCGTTAAGCTCATTAATCCGAAAAAATGGTTCCTGAGTATGGACGAAATCCGCTGCGCCGGAACGTGCAAAGCGTGCAAAGACCGCGGAATTTCGCTCGCGGCGATTCTTGGAGACTGCATAACGAAGCAGCGCGCGATTATCAAAAAAGCGCGGCCCGACGCCGACGTCTATATCTGGTCGGACATGCTCGATCCGAATCACAACGCGCATGACAACTACTACGTCTGCGAAGGGGACTACTCCGGCGTCTGGGATCTTATTCCGAAAGACCTCGTCGTCGCGTGCTGGTACTACGAGATTCGCGATAAGAGCATGAAGTTCTTCTCCGAGCGCGGGTTCCGCACGCTCGGCGCGGCGTATTACGACACGGCGAAACTCGAGGACAACTGCCTCGGCTGGATCGACACGTGCCAACAGACGCCCGGTTGCGTCGGCATTATGTACACGACCTGGCAGAAGCGATACGAGCTGCTCGAGCCGTTCGGCAAGGCGCTCCAGAAGTAACGTTTTTCGCTTAACAACCTATCCGAACTCGCGCCGCGACTGGGATTTCGGCGCGAGTCCCCGATACCTCTGGGAGACTGTTATGAAACGAATTTTCTCGCTCCTTCTGGCGGCGTGTCTGGCGGCGGCCGCCGCGCCCGCAAGCGCGCAAACGAAACCGCTCGCCGTATTCGATCAGACGACGGACCTTGCCGCGATTCGGCTTCAGGACGTCGACGTCGAACGGCTCGACGGCGGCGCGCTCAAAATCACGAATAAAAAAGAGGGCGCCTGGCCCGGCGTTCATTTCGAAAAGAAGCTCGATTTAACCGATTATTTCGCGTTCGACGTCGAGCTGACTAACGCGAGCGAATCGGAAATCACGCTCTATCTGCGGCTCGATTCCGAAGGCTACGATCCGGCGTCCCTTCAGGGAACGACGACCCGTTCTATAACCCTCAAGCCGAACGAAACGAGGAAATGGCGCGTCGAACTGCCGAAATATCTCAATTTAGAGACGCGCAAAAAGCTCTTTGCCATGCGCGGCAAGCCGGGCGGAATCAAAACGGATTCCTATTCCGTCGATAAGAACATGGAATTCGATCCGCGCTCGATCGTCGCGATACGGCCCTTTGAGAATCAGAACGGCCGCGGCGACTCGTGGATTCTCCGTTCGATTACCGCCGTTCCGAAAGATCAGGTCGCCAAATACGAAGAGTATCTCGAGTGGGGCCCCGATAAGTTCTTCCCCATGATCGACGAATTCGGCCAGTTCATGCACGCCGACTGGCCCGGCAAGACGCATTCGCTGGAGGAATTGCGCGCGCAGATAGAAATTGAGAACGCCGATCTCGAAAAGAACCAGCCGGCGGAATTCAACCGCTACGGCGGCTGGACGAAAGGCCCGCAGCTCGATGCGACCGGTTCCTTCCGCGTCGAGAAGTACGGCGGATTCTGGTATCTCGTCGATCCGGAAGGGCGGCTCTTCTGGTCGCACGGCGTCGACTGCGTCGGGCATTCCAGCGCCATTACGCCGATCTCCGACCGCGAGTTCTACTTCTGCGATAAAATCCCCATGAAGCGAACGGAAGGGAACGAACTGTCCCAATTCCTCGGAACGAGCGACAATTCGGTCAACAACTACTACGCCGGTTACGGAACCTTTTGGACCTACAACTTTTCAGCGTCGAATCTCTATCTGAAATACGGGCAGGACTGGGTTCAAAAGGAAAAAGAACGCGTTAAGCGCCGGCTGCGCAGCTGGGGACTCAATACGGTCGGGAACTGGTCCGACATGAATATCGCGGCGTTCGCAAAGACGCCTTACGTTACGACCGTCAACAGCTCCGGACGGCAAATCGAAGGGAGCCAGGGCTACTGGGGCAAGTTCACCGATCCGTTCGATCCGAAATTCGGCGCGAGCGTCGAACGCTCCGTTAAAGCGCGAAAAGGAACCGAGACCGATCCGTTCTGCGTCGGCTATTTCGTCGATAATGAAATCAGCTGGGGCGAAGCCGGCTCGCTCGCCAAAGCGGCGCTCCTTTCTCCGAAGGATCAGCCGGTCAAAGCGGCGTATATCGCGTGGCTCAAAGAGAAATACGGCGATATCGGGAAGTTCAACGCGGCGTGGCAGGTCAAGCTCGACGACTGGGACGCGCTCGAAGAGCAGGCGTTTGAAACGCCCAAAAACGACGCGGCCAACGAGGATTCCAACGCGTTCTATACGGTGATTTGCGAAAAATATTTCGCGGAAGTCGCCGACGCGGTCCATCGGAGCGCGCCGGGCAAGCTCTATCTCGGCTGCCGATTCGCGTGGACGAACGACTTGGCGCGCGCCGCCGCGCAAAAATACTGCGACGTCGTCAGTTACAATTTCTATAAGCGCGAGATCGGCGACTTCAAGCCGGTCGAAGGGGAAGACAAGCCGGTTATTATCGGGGAATTCCACTTCGGCGCGCTCGACCGCGGCATGTTCCATACGGGCCTGGTTCCCTGCGACGACCAGAACGGCCGCGCGAACGCGTATAAAGAGTACGTTGAGGGCGCGCTCAGGAATCCGTGGATCGTCGGAACGCACTGGTTCCAGTACGGCTCGCAGGCGACCACCGGCAGAGGCGACGGCGAGATCTACCTGACCGCATTGCGTCTGTCCAAGTGGCGTGAGACCCTGGAAGGGAATGTTAAATATGAACCCCTTTCCAACGCTGTGTTCAAGGTGTATCTGACCGACGGGACATTGATTTCCACCCTGACCACTGGCCTGGACGGCGGCAATGACTATGCCATGGCCCAGACCGGTACCTATCGGCTGATGTTCAATCGGGAAGGACATCCCAACAAAGTTTGGCTGGTAGAATATGAAGTCGAAGGCGGAGAACCGAACTATTACGACGTCACGGATTCTTATGTACCTCTTGTGACAGGTGAACTGGGACAGTACAGCTTCTGGGGCGTTCCTGTCAATATCGTAGAGTACAGCGCACCGGCAGGTTATACCTATTCTCCGATGACCTATCAGACCTATCTGGTATTTGGAGATAAGACCACCGCTTCCACGCTTGAGACATACCGCTTCTTCAGTGATTTGTATTTTGTCAAGGAAAAGCACGAGCAGAATCCCAATATTCCTCTGGCAGAGCATCAGCGATGGCGTATGTCACCGTGCCTTGCTCGCCAAGAGTGAATGCATCGGCGATACTTGCCGTTGTGCCCTCGGTAATC
>CADACS010000188.1 GCA_902786505.1 uncultured Planctomycetota bacterium
GCGAACCGCTCGAGCAGGCGCGGCACGCCGCGCGCGTTGTAGAAGCGGAGAATTTCCGCGTTCTCAAGAGCGTGCTTTCGGTCGAATGATCTCCAGCCGCGAACCGGCGAATATAAAAAACGCGTCGCTTTTTGGCGGCGCGTTTTTTTATTGCCATAACGGCGCGTTGCGAACGCCCTTCTAAGCTCCGAGCCGCCCGCGAATCAGCCGGATAAACATCTCGTGCACTCGGACGTCGTCGGTCATTTCCGGATGAAAGGCAAGCCCGATCTGATTCTCATACCGAACGCCGACCGTCCGGCCGCCGACGGACGCAAGGACGTCCACGCCGGGGCCCGTCTCCGTTACGAACGGAGCGCGAATAAAGACGAGCGGGAAATCCGCGATATCGCCGACCGACGAACGCGTCTCAAAGCTGCCGAGCTGCCTCCCGTAAGCGTTGCGCCGGACCGTAACCGGAAGCGTCCCCAAATGGACGGCGTCGTCCCGATCCAGTTTCCTCGCCAGCAGAATCAGTCCGGCGCACGTCGCCAGAACGGGCAAACCGTCTAAAACGGCCGACCGAACGTCGTCAAACAGCTCCAGCTTCTTTAAGAGCAGCGCCTGCGCGGTACTTTCGCCGCCGGGCAGAATCAGGCCGTCGACGTCCGCAAAATCCCGCCGTTGACGGATCTCGACGGCGTCGGCGCCCAGCCGCCGCAGAACGCGCTCATGCTCGATAAACGCCCCTTGAACCGCAAGTATTCCCACGCGCATTATTGGCCCCGTTCTTCCATAATCAACTTGATTTCCGCCGGATTGATTCCGACCATCGCCTCGCCCAGATCTTCCGACAGTTCCGCGATTAATTTGGCGTCCCGAAAGTTCGTTACCGCCTGAACGATCGCGGCGGCCCTCTTCGCCGGATTGCCCGACTTAAAGATTCCGCTCCCAACGAACACGCCTTCCGCGCCGAGCTGCATCATGAGAGCCGCGTCGGCCGGAGTCGCGACCCCGCCCGCCGCGAAATTGACGACGGGCAGCTTGCCGTTTTCGTGAACGGATAGCAGCAGGTCGTACGGAACCCGCAGCTGTTTCGCTTCCTCAAACAACTGATCCGGACCGAGGGAAACGACCCTTCTGATTTCCGAATTCATCTTGCGGATATGACGAACCGCCTGAACGACGTCGCCCGTCCCCGGCTCGCCCTTTGTGCGGATCATGGCCGCGCCTTCCTGAACGCGCCTGAGGGCCTCGCCCAGATCGCGCGCGCCGCACACGAACGGGACTCTAAACTGAGTCTTATCAATGTGGTACACGTCGTCGGCGGGGGACAGAACCTCCGATTCGTCGATATAGTCGATCTCGATCGCCTCTAAAATCTGAGCCTCCACAAAGTGGCCGATGCGGCACTTGGCCATTACGGGTATGCTTACCGCCGCTTGAATTCCCTTAATCATTTTGGGATCGCTCATTCTCGACACGCCGCCCGCCGCGCGGATATCCGCGGGGATGCGTTCCAAAGCCATAACGGCGCAGGCGCCGGCGTCTTCCGCGATTTTCGCCTGCTCGGGAGTGGTAACGTCCATAATAACGCCCCCCTTGAGCATTTGCGCCAATCCCTTATTGAGTTCATACTGTTTTTTATCCATGATCGGACCTCCTGATTTCTCCCGGCGGCTCCAATCTTAAGCTAAACTGGATATATTTAAATACTCAAAACAAAATAATTTTTTAATACCAGATTAACGCCGTTCCGGCTTGTCCGAGGCGCCGGAAAGACGGCCGCTTGAACAGAATCGATTCGAGAAAACAGGGGTCGGAAGAAGAGCGGCGTCGACTGCGGCAGGCGCGGCGGCGCCATGGCGGTTCAAACAAGTTTACGGCCAGTCTGACGGGCAGGCAAATAAAAAACGGCGCGATCCGAAGACCGCGCCGAGTCAAAAAAGGAAAAACAGTTCTGCGCGCGCCATAATTCACGGCGCGCTCTTTACGCTCCTACCGCCGTGAACCGTCGCCGTAGTCGGGATCGTACTTGCGCACGACGAGCCGGCAGAAGTCGACGGCGTCGCGTGGTTCAAAAAATGATCTATCCAATAACGAGATTTATAAAACAGAGCAACAAGTTCTTCTGGATTACCGATGAGGTTTGACGGTTTTATGAACACAAATCTAAAGAGTAAATAAACAATACTATATGACAATCGCAATACTCGAACATGGAACTAATCTAAAACTAACTTGACGTCGCCAATTTTAGACCTATGATATACAAGTGGGTGGAGGTAGCGAGATGGAAGAGTTAGAAGAATTTTTAAGTCTCAATAATATCGGAAAGGAGGATTTGTTTTCAGCGCTTCGCTTAGACATACGAGAGGTAATATTAAAAATTGTATGTGATAAGCTGAAAAATGATCAATCCTTTTTCAAGTGGGCTAAAAAAGTCTTTTTCTCAACTAATAATTTAAACGCTACCAAAAAAGTAATAGATAAGGCGTGTAAACTAAAACTGTCAGAAAACGACACGCTATGGATGCAGTCTTGCATAAAGGCCTTTTTTTCAAAAGACGACTCGCGACGGCCAGTTACTCAAGAAGAAAAGGAATTTTTGTTAGAAAAGCAAAATAAAAAATGTGCTATTTGTGGCTGTGAGATAACGGCACAGAGTATGCACGTTGATCATATAATTCCGTGGAATTATGTTGGCGACGAACTAAAGGATAATTATCAGGGCTTATGTAAGAGCTGTAACCTTTCAAAAAGCAATCATGTCGCTAAGACGGTAACAAACCTAATCATGCATCGGGAGCAGTAATAATGAAAAAGATTTATTTGGCTCAAGTCAAACAGTTTAATGAAGTTTCTTATATAGGATCTGTTGATCCGAGGAAGCTCGTAAGGATGGTAGATCAAACCATTGAAGTCGGTCAAGTTCAAGAGGATCAGCGTCCTTTAGACAAAAAACATATTAAGGAAATTGCTAAGTATGTCGGGGAAGATAAAGGCTTTCTTCCCACTTCAATAATAGTTGGCACCAAAGATAAGAAATTAGCTGTTGAAACAGAAAGGAGTTCAGATGGAAAAACATTGTACTACATGATGATTCCTGAAACTGAAAATGAGCTCAAGCAGTATGAAAACACTATTGATATTTCTGATGGTCAGCATAGAGTTTTTGCTTTTTCTGACGATTATCGAAGTACCGATTTAAAAGATGATGATGTGTATGAGGTCCCAGTTACCTTCTATATTATGCCCCAATTAATCACCCGTCAGAGACTTTTCTACACAACAAATGCAAAACAAAAACCAGTTCCCACGAATCTCCTCATGTGGTTACAAGACAAGCTAAAGATGCTGTCAAAGCCAGAAGAAATCTACCTTCCGATAGTTCGTCAATTAAACTCTGAAAACACCTCCCCCTTGAAAGGGCGGATTATAATGAGCGCAGAGAAGATCAATAAGGGCTTCAAAGCGAAACAGTTGGTAAAGATTCTAGACAAAGCTAAGATCAATGACATTGGCACTATTGCCAATGTCACTTTATCTAATGAGGATATGATAGAGATATTATCAGAATACTTGAGCGGATGGGAACAAAGATACAACTTAGAGTTTAAACATCCAAATCAAGACACCATGACTAAGATTAGTGGGTTAAGATATATCCTACTATTGTTCCCGGCATTTGTTGAGATTGCCGTAAATAGACCTGCAGATTTCACTATAGAATTTGTTATTGAATTGATTAAGGAATTAGAAGAAGCAAGGGGGATAGATTCGGCAAGTGATAAAACCTTGTTTTCTGATTCTCCTATATTCCGCGGTGAAAGTGCAACAATTAAACAAGCCGAAGAAGACGGAACAATTTTAAAGGCTTTTGATGCCCAAAAAAAGACTCAGGGCCACAATCCTTTTAAGAACAGAAAGAAGTGACATTTATAAAAGACGTTGCTAAACGACGAACCGTTTTTCCATGAATATAGAAATTACTCGCCGCGACGACGTACTCAACGACCTCTTCTGCGTTCGACGCGAACCGCTCGAGCAGGCGCGGCACGCCGCGCGCGTTGTAGAAGCGGAGAATTTCCGCGTTCTCAAGAGCGTGCTTTCGGTGGGATCGTACTTGCGCACGACGAGCCGGCAGAAATCGACGGCGTCGCGTCGGACCGCGGGCGGGAGCTTATCGATGAGCGAGAGCAGGTAATCTTCCGCGTGTTCGCGCGGCGTCTTGCCCGGCTGTTTGTCGGTCGTAACGAACATCTCGCCGATTCCGCTCGTAATCCAGCGTTCGTTCACATTGTACGCCTCGCCAAGCATGAGGACGCGTCCGTAAGGCACCGGGGCGTTCCCCTTCTCCCACGCGGACACGACGCCCCCTTTGACGCCGATATTCTCGGCAAACTCCTCTTGGGTCAGGCCCAGACTTCTTCGCAGCTTTCGAATTCTATCCCCTACCGCAGACATAACGCACTCTCTTCTTTCCAATAAGCAACCGGGTAACGTTCAGTTCTCGACACGGGCGTAATTGTACCCGGAAAGGCGGAAAAAGCAAGGCGCCCTCCCGCGCGTCCCAAGAGAGCGCGTTTTTACGCAAAAAAACGGCGCGAACCGCTCGGATTCGCGCCGTTTCGGACGTAATGCCGCGCCGCAAAGGCCAGGCGTCAGTTGGAGCCGAAAGCGTAGTTTTCGCCCCCGTTCGCCGACCCGATCGACAGGAAGACGTTGTCGGAAACCGTCTCGGAAAGGAATTTCACCGAGCCGTCCGCCATACTGAAATTGCAGCCGCCCGGATGATGGCTCGTCCAGAGCGCCGCGACGCGGAACGGGCTGAATCGGCCGGTTCCCGACGTCGTGCTATAGTCGCCGCGCGCTTTCGCCTGAATGCCTGCGTTGATATAGAATTCGCGCTTAATGAACTTCACGGAGCAGGTGTTCCAGTATCCGTTGTTCGGCTGCTGATAGTCGGAACCGGCGTTTACGACGTAGGTCCCGCGATGCCAGCCGCGGAAGCCCTGATAATCGTTCCAGGAGGACTCGAAGAAGAGCGCCGTATTCGACGTGCCGTCGATCGCGTACGAGATATTCCGGTGGTATCCGACGGAGAACAGGCCGTTGTCGGAGATTTCGCCCGAGTTCGAGCGCGTCGTAATCTGGCCGTATTTGTCGGTCGTGGAATCCGGACGGAAGCCGGTCGAACCGCCGTTCCCGTAGTAGTGCGTGGTGTACCAGTCGGTTTCGCCGCCGCCGACCGATTTGGTCGTAGTGCAGCTCGGGCAGAGGAACGCCGTCATTTTGGACTTCGCGGCCGCCGCGTTCGTATTGGCGTCGTTGTAGTTCCGATTGAAGTCGATGAGCTCGTATTCCGCGCCCCCTTCAATTTGCGGGAGGAGCTTGGCGAGAATACCGCACCAATGCTGACGGTTCGTCTTCCCGACGATGAAGTAGCCGTCGTTCGGGAAATTATTGTTAATGTCGTGATAGTTGTGAGTCGCAAGCGAGAGCTGCTTCAGATTGTTCGTGCACTGCATGCGTCTGGCCGCCTCGCGCGCCGCCTGAACGGCGGGGAGCAGCAGCCCGATCAGAATGCCGATAATCGCAATAACGACGAGCAGCTCGACGAGCGTAAAACCGCGTCTGGAATTCATAATGGATCCCTTTACTGAAAAACGGAATAGGACAAAGGAACGAAAACGAAATAATATATCGAGCGGAAAAACGGCAATTATTTGCCGCTTTCGGGCACGTCGATTTTAATCGGCTGGCCCGCGACGACCGTGTACGACGTCTGGTAGTCGGGGAAGGACTTCTCCGCCTCCTGGTCGGGATCGTCTTCCGGCGCTTTGACGTACCCTTCGACGGTAACGTTGTACTCGCCGGGCTGAACGCCGTATTTTTCCGGAATATCGAACTTGCCGTCGGTAATCGTCTGCACGGCGCGGTATCCTTCCGCTTTCGGCGTAAAGGTAATCGTGCCGAGCGCGACCGGCTGGCCGCCGTACGTAACTTCGCCCTGAAGCTGCGTCTTGCCGTTATTGGAGCAGCCGGGGAGCGCGAAGAGAGTCAAAGCGAGCGCAAGCGCCGCGACGGAAAATAAGCTACGGGATTTCAAGAGCGATCTCACGGGAATCTCCTCTTAAACAAGTTAATGAACGCTGAAAACCTCCGTCATATTATACGCTTAAAAACCGCGCGTGGCAACGGTCTCGGCAAGCTTCCGCGCCAAAAACAAAAAAATACCGCGATTTACTTCCGGCGCGCTATCCGATTACGCTAATTCGCTCGGTCGTAACGTCGAGCGTTCCGTTCGCGTTGAGCGCGACTCCCGTAACGACTTCCTTTTGCGAGGTCTTAATCCGCGCTTCCTTTTTGCCGACGATATCGAGCGAAGAGGAGCTCCATTCGAACTGCGTCGGGCTGAGATAGAGGATTCCCCAGTCGGCGTAGGCGTCGCCCGGAATCTTGACGTTCTGAACGCCGACGTTGTCGATCTGATAATTCCCGTCGGCGTTCGTATAGACGGCGGTCGCGACGCCGGCGACATAGCGCGGAATATAGGGCGCGGGCGTCTGCAGAGACTCCCAGCGTCCGCGCCACACGACGTAAAAGCGCTCCGACTGCGGGGAGCCGTACGGCTGCGAGCGCGCCATGGGCGCGACGACCTCGAATTCGAAGCTCGGATCGACGCGCCCGACGTCCCCCACGACGAACCGCGCCGTCGCGCGCCACAGGCCCGACTCGTCCCGGCGCCACGCCGTCTGGAGCCGCGCGAGCCGGATATCGGGCGCGAGCGCGGCGGGGGGCGGGGCCGGGTCCGGCTCCTGAACGGCACGAAGCGTTTCAGACCGCGCGGACGCGGCGATCGCGCGCGCGGCGGCCTGCGTCAGTTTGAGTTCCGTCATTTTGTATCCTCCTCGTCTGCGACGTTCCATCTTGCGGGCGGCTCGGTGGGAAGCGCGAGCGCGGCGAAATCGACCGGCTCGAACGGAGACCCGACGCGGTACGTCGGTATGGGCGAGACGCCGGTCCCGTCGGGCAGGAGCGGAACGTTCGCCGAAAGCTGCTCGCCGTCGAGCGCGCCGCTCGCGAGATAGTCGCGATAGGAGCCAAACCGCGCGGTTCCGTCGGTTCGGTCGGTCCAGCGCCAGACGCGGCACGGAGTTCCGCCGACGTTTACGTGGGCGCCGACGTTCGCGTAGAGCTGATCGTAGGACCGCGGATTCGCCGTGAGCGCGACGTCGACGCGGTAGAATTTCCAGTAGACGGTCGTCTGATTTCCGTTTTCGTCGTTCGTCTCGGCGCGCTCGGAACCGAATTCCGCGTTGAGCGCGTCGAGCCGGAGCGTGCGCGGAGGAAAGGTCATGCCGCAAACGACCGTCGTATTTAAATTTATCTTGCCCAGCGGCGCCCAGACGAGCCGGGGATCGAACGCGTCGACCGGAACGTTATAGGAGAACGAGATCTTCGCGAGCGAATAGGTCGTCCTCGCGCCCAGGAATCCGCCCGCCGTATTGACGAGCGGACGCGGCGCGTAGCTCCCGCGGGGATAGACCAGATCGCCGACGCCGGGATAGAACCGGGTCGACGTCTCCTCAAAGAGCGCGGACGTTACGCGGAACCGGAACGGGGCAAGCTCCCACGGCGCGACGAGTTCGCGCGACTCCTTCAGGAGCGAGAGCCGGACCGTCGCGACCGCCTGCACGCGCCCGCTCGCGGTCGGGGGCCGGCGTTCCACGTCGACCGAATCGACGGTAAAGTAGAACGCGAGCCCGGCGCGCCGCTCGACGACCGTTCCTCCTTTCCGCTTAAACGAGACGAGAAACGCGTTAAAGTCGTCCGCGGAATCGAGTTCGTAGATCTCGTCGACCTCTTTTTCGTAGTTCTCGTTCGCGCGGCCCCTCTTCTCGATTCGGTACAGCAGACGCCAGCCCATAGTTCAACTCCAATCTGTATCCAGCGTTACGGCGCGACTCTGACCGCGGACCAGCGCGTGGAGCGCGTCGCGCGCCTCTTTGACTAACCGTTCGATCGCCGCGAGCGAACGCGCGGATCCGTCCGCGGTCGTTCGGGCGTCCCATCCGCCCCAAAGCGCGCCAAGCGCGTCCGGGGCCGGTTCCGGACCGTCCGGCAGGCCGCCCCTTGCCGCCGACCACGGGACCGCGACGGGGAGCGCCGAGCGGCGGGCCGGCGCAGGACGCGGCGCGAACGCGGGGACGCCGGGCGAAGCGTCCGACGGCGCGGCGAACGCGCCGGGAAACGCCGTTCGGGCGCGTTTAGGCCACGCGGTCCTTTCGCGCCGGACCGCGCCGGAGTGAAGCGCGGCCTCCGCCGGGCCGGGCCGCCGCGTGAGCGCAAGTCCGAGCGTATTGCGCGAACGCGCGGCGTGCGGCGGATCGACCGCGGAGGGCGCGCCCGATTCCGGCGCGCGCGCAACGTCAAACGCGGCGCGGAGTTCCGGCGTGAAAGCGCGGTCCGAGGACGCGCGCGAAACGGCCGGGCGGCGCGTGAACGGAGCGAACCTGCGCCGGGGCGCGGATTCGTGCGCGGCGAACCCGGCCGGAAGGGGAGCGCCCGAACCGCCGGCCGCCGGCGCCGACGCCTTTAACCCGCGCGCGGAAGCGGAGTTCCGAACAGTCGCGATTCCGTCGCGAGCCGCGCGGACCGGCCGGAGCGCGGAAGACGCCGGAACGCCGAAAGCGCCGCGCGCCGATTTGGCGTACGGCGCCGCGTTCTTGCGCGAGACGAAACGCGAAGCGGGAACGGCGGCATGAGGCGCCGAATCCCCGCGCGAAACGGGACGCGAAGCGAACTCCGGAGCGCGCGAGCCGAAATCCGAGCGCGAACTGAAACGCGGAGCGGACGCCGAGCCGCGCGAACCCGGCGCCGAGCGCGGCGCAGCGCCGGCGGCGCGCGGCGTTGACGCGAAGATCGAAGCGGAACGCGCGGCGGCATACTTGCGCGCCGGAGCGAACGCGCGTCGGGGCCGGAGCGCTTCGGACGCGGCAAATTCGGCGCGGGCGGGCGGCGCCGACGTCCGAACGGACGAACGCGCGCGGTTACGGGGCGCGCCACGCCGGACAGGCGCGGAATGACTCGGCGCGAAGAACGGAGCCGCGTCCTGCCGGCGCTCCTCCTCTTCGCTCAGCCGGAACTCCCCGTCGGAACGCGAACGCCAGCGGCGCGCGGGGTCGGTCCGGCGCCGATCGGGCGCGAACTTGCGCCGGCGCCAAGGGTTATTGAGCGCGCCCGGCCGCGCGGCCGTCCAGCGCGTCTCCAATCGTTTGAATTTCATGCTGACCTCCGCAATGTTTGAGCGCCGCCTTGGCGCGCGCGAGTATCGGGGCGAATCCGCGGCGCGTCTCCTCGTCCTCCTGAGCGTTCTGTTCCGCGTCGAGTCGGAGTCGCGGACGCGTCCTGTAGGGATCGCCCGCGACTCGGTCGACGTCCGCCATATCGACGCCGGCGCGTTCGGCGAGCCGTCCGAGCGCGTAATAGATCGCGGAGAGGACCGCCTCTTCCCGATCGGGCGCAAACGCGCCTTCCGCCTCCGCTTCCGCGCACGCCGCGTCGACGAGCGCCTCCATGCGCGTGGGCACGCGGTCGGGGCCGAGCGCGTACCGGCGCCGGTACTGACGCGCCAGAAACGCGCCGTCGGTTCGGTCGCGCGCCGCTATTTTTTTTTGACTTCGTCCCAGAGCGCGCCGTGCCGCTCGATGAGCTTCGCGGCGTTCTCTTCTCCGATCGACGCGGCGGGCGTTCCCGAAAGAAGCCCGTGCGCGAGCGCGTGTCGGACGCGGTCGTACTGATTCTGCAAATCGTTGAATCGGAGCCGTTCCGCGCCGTTGAGGCGCCGAATCCGAAACTCTTCCGCGCCCCGTTTGACGACGGTCGTATCGTCGACGCACGGCGCGCTTAAAAATTCTGTAACGTTAAACATATATCTCTCCATTTGTTACGTTTTCGGAGCTGTCGAAATTTCGGCAAGGTTAAACCAAATAATCCGCGCGTTACGCGCCCGCGCGCGCCGCGACGGTTACCGAGGGCATATTGGCCGCGGAACCCCCTTCGGGCAAAATGCGAATCGTCGTCTGGGACCCGGAATCGTTCCCGCCCGCGCTCGGCGCCACGCCCACAATCTGGCAGTTCGGGAGCGTGATCGTATAGACGGAACTCTCGTGCGGATCGTCGTATACGTACGTCATCGTAAAGACGTCGCCCGACTTCTGATGCTCCACGAGCGCGTCGTAAGTGAGCTGGACGGGCGTGCGCGTCGTGAGCTCGATCGTCTCGAGCCGTTCCGACTTGCCCGCGTACGCGTACCCGGTCGGCTCCGTCGGATTGTCCGTAACGTCCGACCAGATCGGCGCGAGCGAGCACGCCGGCAGCGTCTTGCTCTTGCAGTTAAATTCATAATAATCGCCGACTTGCGCGTCGGCGGCGCTCGAAGAGCTCTTAGTCGCGAGCGTAAGTTTCGCGCGCAGAAGACTGTTTTTGCGCACGATTCCCTCTTCGATCCAGCGATTGACCGCGGTCATAGCGTTTTCTCCTCGTAAATTTCTAATCTAACCGTTATCTTGACTTTATATCTTCCGTCGACGACCGTTCCGTTCGACCGTTCGACGCCGGCGGCGTAGACGCGCGAGACGCGCCGCGCCGACGTTCCAAAGAGCGGCTCCTGAAAGGTCCAGCCCCGCGCGCCGAACGCGCCGTACGGCGCGAAGAGGTCGGCGAGCGCCTGCGCGATCGCGTCGACGCGTTCGATTCCCTCGCCGCGCGGGCCGGAAACGATAATCCCGCCGGAACATACGGTAACGGCGCTCTCTTCGGCGTCGGGCCGGGTCGCGAAGTCGGAAACGAACGTCTCAAACCGGACGGGCTCGAGCGCCGGGTCCGCAAGCTCGTTAGGCCGAACGTACGCGTCCTCGCCGATTCCGACGAGTCCGAGCGCGCGCGCCGCGTCCTCTAAAATATCCAGAAGGAACTTCGATCTCATGGCGCCGCGCTCCCTTACGCGCGCGCGCACGCGAGCCGGTAATAGGCGGCGCGCCCGTCCGCGCGGACCGTCTCCACGCCGTCGACGCGATAGTTAACGCCCCCGTACGCAAAGAGATCGACGCCGACGCGCGGCGCCGCGCCAAGCGGCGCGGCCGGCACAAGAACGACCGCGGTCCGCTCGCGGCGCCGGAGCGCGTTCGTCGCCGCGTCGGTGTCCCAGCCGCGTCCGCTGGGCGTTTTCGAGACCCCTTCGCGCGCCGCGTCCGAAAAGACGGCGCACGGGACGGTTACCGCGTCCCAGCCGTCGCCAAGCGGACGCGCGCGGCCGACGTTCCTTGCGACGAGAACCGCCCCTTCGCCCCCAAACGCCCCGATTAAGAGCGCCGCGAGCCCGGCGTCCCCGCAAAAGATTTCTTTGAGCATAAAAACGTTCTCCTATCGTACGTTAGCCGTTCCCGGCGCCCTAACAGACTTCAAAAGCGCCGTTCCACCTATATTTGCGAATCGGGCTTTTCTCATTCTCATTTTTTAGAAAAGAATTCTGGCAAATTAGAAGTATCAAACGCGGCGCTATTCAATAATGAAACGGCGCGCGGCGTTCGCGAGCGGCGCGGCCACAGCGACTTAAACAAGAAAGGAATGAATCTATGTCGAATATTTTCAACGACTACGCGAGTCGGGAAGCGCTCCTGCGCGACGTCGAGTCGGCGATCGCGGAAACGACCGACGGACAGGGGAATCCGGCGTTCCGGCTGACCGGCGCGGCGGCCGACGAGATGCGCGCGCAGCGGGACGAACTAACGCGGCGCGCCGACGAGGAAGCGGCCGCGCGGCGCGAGCTCGAAGAGAAGCTGCGCGCCGTCGCCAAAGAACGCGCGCGCGAGTCGGCGGAGCTCGAACGGCTGCGCGCGGAAGCGGGCAATCCGGACGAACTGCGCGCGACGCTCCGGCGCTACGTCGACGAGGCGAACGCCGGACGCGCCAAGCTCGCCGCGCTCGAAGCGGAGCTCGCGCCCCTGCGGGAAGAGAACGCGGCCTATAAGGCGCGGGAGACGCGCGCGACGATCGAAGCGCAGCTCGTCGACGCGGCGAAAAAGCTCGACTGCTGCGAGACGGCGCTCCGCGACGTCAGGCGGCTCGCGCCCATGTTCGCGCTCGACGCGTCCGGACGCGCCGCCGCCAAGGACGGGCGAAGCGTCGAGGAAGCGCTTCGGGACGAGATCGCGCTCTCCCCGCACTGGCTCAATCGCTCGCAGGGCTCCTCCGCGGACGCCGGCGCGCCGCTCGAACGCGGGTACGGCGACCGCGCGCGCTTTCAGGAGGCGCTCCGCGGAACCGACTTCGCCGCCGTCATTCGCAGCGCGCCCCGAGAAACGACGAACCCGCGGCGATAACGCGCCTTTTTCGCAACTGCTTTAACGAAAGGAATTTCCTATTATGCCGATTACTACGAACGATCTCCTCAACGCGCGCGTCGACCTGTCGGACGTTCTCTCGTGGCGCGCCGCGCAGACGCCGCGGTTCATCCGCCTCTTTAAGACGCCGCCGGCCGGAACCGGAGGCGCGGGCCGATGCGCGACGAACACGGAGCATTTCTGGCTCGAAGGCGTCGAAACGCCTAAGACGAAACCGTTTAGCGCGTACGCCTACTCCGATTCGACCGGCGCGTTTACCGTCGCCGATTCGTCCGGCTGGCAGACGGGCGACCTCTTTCATATCCTCGGCGATTCCGCCGTGCTGCGCGTCGCGGCGACGACCGCGACGACGGTCACGCCGGAGCTCGTCTCCGAGAACGGGTCGTCCTTTACGCTCGCGGACTATTCCGCGCCCGACGGCGGCGTTCTCGTGTTCGACTCGCGACCCATTCAGGAAGGGTCGAGCGCGGGCGAAAATCTCTTTGCGCAATCGCATACGGAATCGAACTTTACACAGATCTTTCGCGGCGACGTCGAGCTCACGGGCACGGCGCAGGCGATCGATCAGGCGGGCATGGAAAACGCGCTCGCCGTTCAACTTCAGTACGCGACCGACGCGATTATCCGGCGCATGAACGCCGCGCTCGTTTTCGGGGCGAAAACGCGCCGCACCGCGGCCGCGCCCGGCTCGCTCGGCGGGCTCTATTACTACGGGGCGCAGACGGGCGGGCTCGGCCGGAAATACGAGAATTCGCCCGCGCTCACGATGAATATGATTAACCTTGCCGCGCAAGACGTTACGAACGCCGGATGCGTTCCGGACGCGATCGTGTGCGGGGCGGGCCAGGCGCAGGTTCTCTCCACGATGATGAGCTCGCAAGTTCAGATTCCGCAAGGGTCCGCGACGGTCGGAACGTACGTCGATCAGTTCGTAACGTCGGCGGGTGGCTGCGTTATGAAGATCGTCGTGGAGCC
>CADACS010000189.1 GCA_902786505.1 uncultured Planctomycetota bacterium
AGACAAATACAGATTCAGGACGGTATCGGTAAGACTGCGGGCCGACGCGGCTTATTCAGGCGCGTCGGAGCGCTGCGCCGGCGGAAAGAACCGCCAAGCGGAATTAGAGAACGTCAGGCTTCGAAAAGCCCAACGGCGGGTAAAACTTGCGGGGCCTTTTCAAAGCGCCCCGCGCCGTTCGACTGGGCGCGAATTTTATCACGGAAAGCAATAAGCGCAAGGTGCGAAATCGAAAAAATTCAAAAAATTAATTTCGAACTTGCAACTCGTCTGCAAACGTAAAGTTATCGCGCCGCAATTTCCCCGTCGGACCGGAGCGCGCCGCGTCAGGACGCGCCATTCTCATGTTTGGCCTTGTTCTCCTCTTCGACAATCGTTCGGTAGTCGAAGTAACTGAGGTTGGCGCGGATGTTGTCCGTCTGCGAGGACGTGCAGACGTTGAAGAACTGAAATAGGGTCGCGTTCCTCCGCTTGAGCTCCAGCAGGAGAAACAGGATCTCTTCCTCAGGGCTATGGGATTTAAGGGTCGTGTACCAAAGGGAGAAGATCAGACGTCGCAGATGAGGAACCTCGGTTAGCCCCAAAAGGGTCTTTTCGAGCTTATTAATGCGCTCCTTGACGGACTCGAGCCGCCAGACGGAGTCGAGACGGGACGAACTCGCGTCCGGGACAAGGTCGGCGCTGAAATTATTCGCGTCGTACACTACGCCAAGCCGGGACGTATAACACGAATGGACGGGGAACGGTTTATTTTGCGATTTGCGCATAGCGACAAACTCCTAATGTCAGTATTGGTTTAACACGCGAGAAAACGCCGACGTTTATCCGGAAAAGGATATGCGCGCGTTTGGGGCAGAGGCGGCCGGCGGACGCGGACAGCGCGACGTCGGTCAACGAAAAACAACGCAAAAACGAACGCGCCCAAGTTGGGCGTTAAACGCGCCGCGAACGCCGAGGGGGCGAGCGGAACGACTGCTGGGATTTCCCGTGAGACATTGAAACCTCCGATAGAACGCGAATAAAACTGTTGGAACGTAACGTTTAGACTGCTGCCGACGCGGCTTGCGCGCGCGACGGAACAATTCGCCGACGGTTAGAACCGTCGGTACTGTGAAGACTACGCCAGACTCTCGGGAGCCTAGCGGCAGGAAGAACTTTTGCGGAATCTTTTGCAAGGAAACCGCGCCGCTCAACTTGCGGGCGCAATTTTAACACGCGGCAGGAATAACTCAAGAGAGAAAATCGGAGAAATTTTTAAAATCCGTTAAAAAATCCGCTGATTTTACAACTCGTTTACCGACGCGGAGTTATCGCGTTTGCGACTGACGCCGCTCGGAAAAAAGCGGCTCGCGGCCGCGACAGGCCCGCGCGCTAAAAGACGCTCACTCTTTGAGACGCGGTTCCGCGAGAGAAGTTTCAAAAACCTGAGCTTTCGCCCGCTATTCGGCAAAAAAAATGAAAAAAGTCGGAAATCATTAAAAAGAACTTGAAATGTAATAAGGACTCGGGCATAATGAGTCAATCGGCGTTCTCCGCGCCGTAAACCTAACTTATCTCATTGCGGCTTGACCGTGCTGGGAGCAACGTCGGCGTTCGGCGCCGACCGTTCATTACACGAGGAAGATTTTTATGTCGACGCGATCGTTTTTCCTATTCGCCGCCGCGCTTGCGGTTGCGCTCACATGCGCCTCCGCGTCCGCCGGCGACTACAAAGGCCCGATTAAGCTCGTTCCGTCCCAAGACGGCGCGACGCTCTACTCTCTCAATATGGATTCGAAAGACGTCTCCGTAATTAACGTCGCGGAAGCGAAAATTGAGCGCACAATCGCGCTTCCGGGAACTCCGAACGACATGTGCTTCAGCCCCGACGAAAAGACGCTCTACGTCGGATACGGCGACTATCAGGGCAAAATCTGCGCGATCGACGTCGCGACCGGGCAGGTAACCGGAGAAGGCGTCGTCGGCCATACCCCGTGCGGCTTGTGCCTCTCCCCGACCGACCCGAACCTCATGTTCGCGTCTCTGCGCTTCGAAGCGAAGATCGCAAAAATCTCGATTCCCGATTTCAAAGTGCTCGCGAAGTATCCGGCGCTGCACGAACCGTGCGACGCGGTCATTACGAAAGACGGCAAATCGTACTACGCGGCGAACTTCCTGCCGATCGACCGGTCCGACGGGGCGAACGTCGCCGCGGAAATCACCTGCCTCGACACCGAGACGGGCGAAACGAAGAATATCCGGCTCCCGAACGGCAGCTCCAGTATGCATCATATCTGCCTGTCGCCGGACGGAAAGTACGTCTATACGACGGCGATTCTCGCGCGCTATCAGCTCCCGACGACTCAGGTCGAACGCGGCTGGATGAATACGAACGGGTTCAGTATTATCGACGCGGACAAGCGCGAATTCGTCAATACGGTGCTCCTGGACGACGTCGACTCCGGCGCGGCGAATCCGTGGCCGATCGCGGTTACGCCCGACAATAAAACGATCGTCGTCGGAATTGCGGGCACGCACGAACTGAGCCTTGTCGATTCCGAAAAGACGCACGCGAAACTCGCCGACCTGCCGAAAGACGCCGAAGAAGCGAAAGAAAAGGGGCTCACGAGCGTAACGACCGCGGATCAGGTTCCGCAGCAGCTCGCGTTCCTCGTCGGGCTCAAAAAGCGCGTTAAGCTCTATAGCCGCACAATGAAGGCCAAAGGTCCGCGCTCGCTCGCCATTATCGGCGACAAAGTCTACGCCGGCATGTACTTTACCGACAATATCATGGTCGTCGATCTCAAAGCGCGCACGCCGAAAGCGAAGGAATTCGTTAAGCTCGGTCCGGAGCCGGAGCTCGATTCCGCGCGGCGCGGCGAACTCGCGTGGCACGACGCGACCCTCTGCTTCCAGAACTGGCAGTCGTGCGCGAGCTGCCATCCGGACGCTCGGTCCGACGCGCTCAACTGGGACCTCCTCAACGACGGCATGGGCAATCCGAAGAACGCCAAGGGCATGCTCTACTCCATCGACCTCCCGCCCGCCATGTGGCACGGCGTCCGCGTCAACGCGGAAAAGGCGATTCGAACCGGATTCCAGTTCATTCTCTTTGCGAACGCGACCGAAGAGACCGCCGTCGATATTGAGAACTATATTAAAGAGCTGCGCCAGCTGCCCAGCCCGTACCTCGTCGACGGAAAGCTAAGCGAAAAGGCCGAACGCGGCAAGAAGGTCTTTGAGAACGAGAAATACGCCTGCACGCAATGCCATACGGGCGAATACTTCACCGACCAGCAGCTGCACGACGTCGGCTCGCGCGCCGATTACGACCATCGCGACGATTTCGACACGCCGACGCTCCGCGAAATCTGGCGTACGCCCCCGTACATGCACGACGGACGCTACGTCAATCTTAAAGACGTCTTTACCGACGGCGCGCACGGCGACGTGCTCGGCGACGTCGGCGAAATGACCGACGAAGAAGCGGACGACCTCGTCGAATATCTGCTCTCCCTGTAGTCGGCGTTCGTTCCGAACGTCTCCCCGTTCCGACGCGCCGCGCGTTCTCACCGCGCGCGGCGCGTCTTTATTATCGCTTAACCCGTCGCACAAAGGACGCGCGCTATGAGTGAGCCAACCGGAATCTTTATTAACGAAACGCTCGAATACTCCAGCCGGATCGACAAGCTGCTCGCGTCGATCGTCGCGGCCGCGAATTCAGACGGCGGGACCGTCTGTATCGGCGCGTGCGATTTCGAGCCGAAACTGAATATTCAGGATTACGGCGAGATCAAGCGGCACGTCGCGATTCTTTTCGAGCGCGTTATGCCGCGGTTCTCGCCCTCCATGATTACGTTCGTCGAGACGGTCAAACGGAATCGGCCCGCCATCGCCGTCGAAATTACGCGCGGCCCGAAACGGCCCTACTGGCTCGTCGAGCGCGGCCTGTCCCCGAACGGGGTCCGGACGGGCAAGCACGGTCTGAACGTGCCGGCGACGCCGGACGAATTCGCGGCGCTCATGCGTGAGACGGGCGACCGGTTCGAGACGCGGCGCTCGCCGGTTCAGGCGCTCACGTTCGAGCG
>CADACS010000190.1 GCA_902786505.1 uncultured Planctomycetota bacterium
GATTCAGATTATGAAAAAGAAAATTCTACTTCTCTCGATAGCGTTTTTATTCGCGACCGTCGCCGTTATGGCGAATACGCAGGTCCAGGCGGACGACGCCGTCGAGGCAAAAATTGACGCCGCGCAACAGGGCGAGCCGATCTCGCCATATATTTACGGCCAATTTATCGAACACCTCGGCCGCTGTATTTACGGCGGAATCTGGGCGGAAATGTTAAAGGACAGAAAATTTCACGATTCGCCCAACGTCTATCCTTGGGAACTCATTGGCAACGCGAAATTTGAATTTTCCAAGGAAGGCTCGTTTGTCGGCGAGGCAACTCCCAAGTGGGTCAGCGACAACAATTGGTCGTTTGGCGTAGAACAGCCCGGAATTGCGTTTGTCAACGGCAAAAAATACGTCGGTTACGTCTGGGTAAAAATGGCGGCTGAGCAAAGCGTCTGCGTCCGCGTACTCTTCGACGAAGGAAAACGCTTTATCACCGTTCCGCTAACCAAGCAGGTAGAAAAAGGCGACGACGGATACTGCAAATACGAATTTGAATTTACTGCCGACGGCCTGCTCGACAAGACGGAAAAAGGTTCCTTTTCCGTCTTATTCCAAGGCAAAGGGGAAGCGCGACTGGGAACGGCGTCGCTCATGCCTGGCGATAATATCGACGGTATGCGCGCCGATACGCTCGCGCTCCTCAAAGAGCTCAACGCGCCTATCTATCGCTGGCCCGGCGGCAACTTTGTCAGCGGTTATAACTGGAAAGACGGGATCGGTCCCCGCGACCGCCGTCCGCCCCGAAAAAATCCTGCGTGGCAGGGAATTGAACATAACGATTTCGGTTTCGACGAATTCATGACGTTTTGCAAGTATCTCAATACGGAACCGGACGTTGCGGTCAATACCGGCTCAGGCGAAGTTGAAGCCGCGCTCGAGGAACTCGAATACGCGAACGGAAAAGCGGATTCCAAGTACGGTAAAATCCGAGCGGCCAACGGTCATCCGGAACCTTACGCCGTCAAACATTGGTGCATCGGCAACGAGATGTACGGGAACTGGCAAATTGGCCATATGTCCACCGATAAATATGCGCTCAAAAACAACCGTTTCGTCGACGGTTTCCGTAACTTTGATCCGAATCTTACATTAATTTCCGTCGGTTCCATTGGCCCGTGGGACGAGCTCATTATGCGTCAGTGCGCCGACCACATGGACTGGATCAGCGAACACTTTTACGTTCAGGAGCGAGCCAACGTCGCCGAGCACGTAGCTCTCGTTCCCAACTCGATTCGCCGCGTTGCCGACGCTCATCGCAAATACCGAAAGGAATTCCCCGAACTCCAAGGGAAAGATATCCGTATCGCGATGGACGAATGGAACTACTGGTACGGTCCTCACGTTTTCGGTGAATTAGGAACTCGGTACTTCCTCAAAGACGGTCTGGGAATTGCGGCCGGTCTGCACGAATACTATCGCAACAGTGATATCTTCGTTATGGCAAATTATGCGCAAACGGTCAACGTTATCGGGTGCATTAAGACTTCCCAAACGAACGCGCAATTCGAAACGACCGGTCTCGTTTTGAAGCTTTACCGTAACGAATACGGAACGCTGCCTCTGAAAGTCGACGCTCCCCAACCGTTCGACGTTGCAGCCGCGAAAACGCAAGACGGCAAATATCTGACCGTCGCCGTCGTCAATCCGACGGATAAGGCCGCTGAATTCAAAATTTCGGCAGATATAAAAGTCGCTCAAACAAGCGAACGGTTTGAAATTTCGAATCCCGATCCGATGATCTACAACGATCCCGATCAGGAACAGAAAGTCGACGTCGTTAAGTCGGACGGGGGAGATATTGCCGCGGGCGTCAATCTGGCTCCGTTCAGCGTTACCCTGTTCAAAGCTGAGATTGTTAAATAACGTTCGTCTCCCTTTAAAGCAGCCGAAGCAGGTCGAGGGCTTTCCGAGTCCTCGGCCTTTTTTATTCTCTCAAGAAGAAAGGTTTGTTTGATTTTTTATCAAAAAATTTTATCATTATAGGAAAGCGTGTTTAAGAACGTTCGATCAGTTCGACGCCGCGCCTTTTCAGGAGTTGAAACCGTTTGCAATAAAGGGAAAAACGAGATGAAACGCTGTTGGAGACTTTTATTCGTAGCGACGGCGGCGCTTATCGTTGCCAGCCTCTCTTCCCCGTCGGCTTTCTCAGAAGAAGCCAATCCTCAGTACGCCTATCAGGAAGCGGTAGTCGCCGACTGGATTCAGCAGGAGCGTGATTTTAGCCGTGAAATTTCCTCTGTGCAGTCTCTGCAAGCCGTCGTTGAACGCGGCCGAGAATTCGCCGACTGGGCGTCAGACGAGGATTGGGTCGACAAGGCGGGCTTAGACCGGCTTAATGAGACGCTCGACTCTAACGAACAATATCTGAAAGACGCGGCGCAGTCGCCAGTTGAAACGATCCGGCGCTACTTAGATCTCCGCAGCCAAATCCGCAACATAGCGCTCGCCAATCCCGACGTCGCTGGACGCCCCATCGTCTTCTTGCAGGAAGAACGCTTTACTTGGCAGATGTTGCACGAGTATCTGTCGTATTACTATCAGGAATGCGGTATGCATGGGGGCGGAGTCTATGTCTTAAAGGAACCGGGACGTTCTTTTGAGGTAGAATCGCTTACGGAAGGTAAATTTCCCAAGGGCGTTTTCCAGACGCTCTCCCTCTCTTTCGACGCTAAAACCGTCTACTTCGCTTTCGCAGATTTTTCAAAGGTTCAGCCGGACGATATGCCTAAGACGGACATTACCGCGCTGCAGGCCCGTCCTTACGTTGAAGATTTTGACTCAAACTACATGAAAAAGTCTGAAGGCAAGTTTCACCTGTATAAAATGAATCTTGCCGACGGTTCCGTCGAACAGCTCACCGACGGTCCCGACGACGATTTCGATCCGACGGAAACGCCGGACGGCGACGTTATCTTCATGTCGACTCGACGCGGCGGATTCGGACGCTGCCACGGACATTACGAACCGCTCCGCGCTCATACGCTGCACCGTCTTAACGCCGACAAATCGGTCTCGTGTCTGTCATGGCATGAAACAAACGAATGGCAGCCGACGTTCCTGCACGACGGACGCGTTCTCTATACCCGATGGGACTATGTCGATCGCAACGCGGCCCGGCATCACGGTCTGTGGACAACCAATCCGGACGGAACCAATTCCGCAATTCTATTCGGAAATTACACGTTTGAAACGAACGCCTGTTATCAGTCAAAGGCGATTCCTAATTCCAACAAGGTTATGTTTGTCGCGGGCGCTCATCATCTCGACGTAGGCGGCACGCTCGTCATGCTCGACCCCAATAAAGTTCGATACGATCCCGAAACGGCCGAAGACGATTTGAGTTCCATTGAATGGTTAACGCCGGAAATACCCGCGCCGGAAGTCTCTCGAACGGGCAATCAGGTTTGCAAACAGTACTATTTCAGTCCTTGGCCGCTTTCGGAAGAGATCTGGCTGACGTCTTACAGTCACGATCCGATCGGAGGATACCTCTCCAATACGACTAAATGCGGAAAATTAGGGATTTATTACAGAGATCGGTTTGGTAATCTCGAACTCCTCTATAAGAACGACGCCAACGAGGAATCGTGTCTTTATCCCATACCGCTCGCCGAAAGAGAACGCCCTCGCGTTATACCGTCTTCCTTACCGCCGGTCAATCCTAACGCGACAGATCCTCCGACCGGAACTTTCGTTCTTTCCAATGTTTACGAAAGTCTCAAGCCCTTCCCGGAAGGTCGTACAATTAAAGAATTGCGTATAATTCAACTCCTTCCCAAGGCGCCCGACTATCGAAGCAATTCGCCAAGAATCGGATTTGCGGGCTCGGCAAACGCTCGCGCGATTCTTGGGTCCGTTCCTGTTGAAAAAGACGGAAGCGCTCATTTCACCGTTCCAGCGAACCTGCCCGTCTACTTCCAAGCGATAGACGAAGAGGGGCGCGCCGTTCAGTCGATGCGCAGTATCGTTTATCTGCAACC
>CADACS010000191.1 GCA_902786505.1 uncultured Planctomycetota bacterium
CGGCAGGCAATACCGAATCGACGGCCGAACTGACCTTCTGCCACATGCCCGCGGTCAGCCGGAATATTCCGGCGGCGCATCAGTCGCTCGTAGAAGGGCGCTGGGACCGCAAGTCGCTCGGCAAGACGTCGCATCAGCTTTCGGGCAAGACGCTCGGAATCGTGGGCGCGGGCCGAGTCGGCGCGACCGTCGGCAAATTCGCGCAGGCGTTCGGCATGACGGTCGTCGCGTTCGATCCGTTCCTCACGCCCGAACGCGCCGAAGCGCTCGGATTCGAAAAGGTCGAAACGGTCGACGAAATGCTTCCGAGAATCGACTACCTGACCGTCCACACGCCGCTCACTCCGGAGACCAAAGACCTCATTAGCGACGAGCAGATCGCTAAAATGAAGGACGGCGTCTATCTCATTAACTGCGCGCGCGGCGGGATTTACAATATGGACGCGCTCGTTCGCGGACTCGAGTCCGGCAAGCTCGGCGGCGTCGCCATGGACGTCTATCCGGACGAGCCGTGCACCGACAGCCCGATCTTCAAGTTCAAGAACGTCGTCTGCACGCCGCACTTGGGCGCGAGCACGGTCGAAGCGCAGATCGCCGTCGCCGTCGAGGCGGTCGAGATCATGCTCGAATACTTCAAGTCGGGCGTCGCGCGCAATCAGGTCAATCGCAAAAAGTAGAATCGAAATTCACGCGCAATTACCGTACGCCGCGCTCCGGACCCGTCCGAGAGCGCGGCGTTTTTTTTGCCGATCGCGGGCCGAACGACCGGCGCGATAAAATCTCGCGTTTCTCGCGCCGGGGCTATTGAATCGGGCGGGGAACGCGGTTATACTTTAGTCGTAATTTTTCGGCGCGAATCGCGTTGAAAAGAGTGAAGACGAATCTCTGTCGAAAGGGCGCGGAATGAGCGAAAAAGAAGCTCTGGAACAACGGTCGACGGTCGCGGGCGCGGACGTCGACGCAACCGTATGGGACGTCATAGTCGTCGGGGGCGGGCCGGCCGGTCTTGCGGCCGCGATCTCGGCGTACGATTCGGGCGCGAAACGCGTGCTCGTCGTCGAACGCGAGAAGGAGCTCGGCGGCATTTTGAATCAGTGCGTTCACAACGGTTTCGGACTGCGCCGCTTCAGCGAGGAGCTCACCGGGCCGGAATACGCGGGCCGGTTTATCGACGAGCTGCACAAACGCCACATAACGGTCGCGCTCGAAGCGACGGCGCTCAACGTGTCGAACGAGCCGGAAAACGCGGACGCGCCCGCCGTCGCGCATATCGTTTCGCCAACTCTCGGATACCGGAAAGTTCACGGCAAGGCGCTCGTGCTCGCGACCGGATGCCGCGAACGGACCCGGGGCGCGATCGGAACGCCGGGCGACCGTCCGAGCGGCGTCTTTACCGCGGGCGCGGCCCAGAAGTACGTCAATCGGGAAGGGGAGCGCGTCGGGGAACGGGTCGTTATTCTCGGTTCCGGGGATATCGGGCTCATTATGGCGCGCCGTCTCACGCTCGAAGGGGCGAAGGTTCTCGCGGTCGTCGAACTCATGCCCTATTCCAACGGTCTCAAGCGGAATATCGTCCAATGTCTGGAAGATTTCGGAATTCCGCTCTATCTTTCGCACACGGTGACAAGGATCGTCGGCAAAGCGCGTCTCGAAAAGATTTGCGTTGCGAAAGTCGACGAGAAGCGCCAGCCGATACCGGGCACGGAACTTGAATTCGACTGCGACACGCTGCTGCTGTCGGTCGGGCTCATTCCGGAAAACGAAGTGGCGCGGACCGCGGGCGTCGAGCTCGATCCGCGCACGCGCGGCCCGGTCGTAACGCAGGCGCGCGAAACGTCGATTCCCGGCGTCTTTTCGTGCGGGAACGCGCTCCACGTTCACGACTTAGTCGACTTCGTCTCCGAAGAGGCGGAAGAGGCCGGCAAGGCGGCCGCCGCGCACGCGTTAGGGCGCGCAACCCCGCAGAAATGCGCGACCGCGCGAAACGGCGCGCTCATAAACTACGTCGTGCCCCAGAAGATCGATCTGGCGACCGCGCCCGATAAGATTCCGTTCTTTATGCGCGTCGCGAACGTCTTTGAAAATAAACGGCTTGTCGCGCGCAACGGTCACAACGGCCCGATCGTTAAAGAGATGAAGCGGCTCCGGGTCGCGCCCGCCGAGATGGAGCGCGTCGTTCTCGACCGCGCGTCGCTCGAGGGCGTCGAAGAGCTCGTCTTTTCACTGGAAGATTAACGCAACGCGCCGCGCTCCCCGGACTTCCGAGGAGCGTTTTCGTTTGCGTTTACGTTTCCCTCCCCCCCATTCGAGGAGGCCGCTATGGCGCCGATCATTCGGGAACTCTCTAAAAGCATGATTAATAAGATCGCGGCGGGCGAAGTGGTCGAACGGCCCGCCAACGTCGTTAAGGAGCTCGTCGAGAATTCGATCGACGCGGGCGCGACGCGCGTCGAGATCGAAGTCGAGAAGGGCGGAATCGAGTCGATTAAGATAATCGACGACGGGTGCGGCATATCGCCCGATCAGCTCGTTTTGGCGCTTTCGCCGCACTCGACGAGCAAATTGAGCGAGCCGGACGACCTCTTTCGGATTCATACGCTCGGCTTTCGCGGCGAGGCGCTCGCGTCGATCGCCGAGATCAGCCACCTGACGCTCATAAGCCGGTCGGCGGAGAGCCGCGAGGGCGCGGAAATACGCAGCGACGGGGGCGCGCGCAGCGAGATTCTCCCGAAAGGGCGCGCGGTCGGAACGACGATCGAAGTCCGCGACATCTTCTTTAACGTGCCGGCGCGCCGGAAGTTCCTCAAGAGTCCTCAGACGGAGTTCGGGCACGTTCAGGAGGCGGTCGTGCGCATGGCGCTCCCGAATCCGAATATCGCGTTCGTTCTGAAGCACAACGGGCGTCTCATTTACGATCTGCCCGCCAACGAAGGGGTTAAAGACAGAATACGGCGCATCTTTAAAGAGGACGTCGCGTCGCGCCTCATTCACGTCGAAATGACGTATAAAGAAGTTCACGTCGAAGGATACGTCGGCTCGCCCGATCTGAGCCGGAGTACGACCGCGCTCCAGTATCTCTTTCTGAACAAACGCTATATCCGCGACCACGCGCTCCAGCACGCGGTAACGGAGGCGTACCGCGGTCTGCAGCTCGTTCAGCGGTATCCCGTTACGTTTCTGAACGTTACCGTGCCCGTTACGTTCGTCGACTTCAACGTGCACCCGACGAAAATGGAAGCGCGGTTCGTCGACGCGCAGGGAATCTACGCGGGCCTGCTCAGCGCGATTCGCACGAAATTCCTGAGCTCCGATCTTCTGAGCCGCCCGAACGCGCGCGAACTGACCGCCGCCGCGGAACGGTCCGAAGGGCCGGCCGCCGCGAGTCCGTTCGCCGCAAACGCGCAAGCGGCGCCGGAAACGCCAAAGCCCGCGCCACGGCCGCAGGCCGCGCCCGAACGCGAGCTGCGGTTCGTGCCCGACGTCGATCCGAGCGATCCGAAGAGCGCGCTCGACGACGCGGCGCTCGCGAATTCGCGCAAGTCGCTCAGCTCCCTCTTTGGCAGGCCGGAGTCCGGGAAGGGCCGCGCGCGCGCCGAAGAGCCGGAGCCGGCCGGAGCGGACGACGCGATCGAAGATCAGGCGCGGCTCGACGTCGAGGCGGCGGACGACGCGCTCGCTGAAGCGGCCGAGATCGACGCGCGGCGCGCCGCGGAACGCGCCAAAAAGCTGCCGCTCAAGCCGCCGACCGGGCCCGTCGTGTCGGGCTTTAATCCGTTTTCGGGCGTTTCGGAATTTCGCAAGTTCCCGCCGCTCAACGGCCGCGAGCCGAGCCCGGCCCCGGAACCGGCCAAGCCGTCGGCGCCCCCCGCCGCAAAAGAAGAACCCGCCGTAAAAGAGGAGCCCGCCGCGCCGAAAGCGCCGGCCCTGCTTGATCTTGTCGCGGCGAACAACGCCGACGCGCTCCTTGCCCATGTGAACGGATATCTCGGAGAAGAAAAACTCTATCTGTTTCTGGACGAAGTGCA
>CADACS010000192.1:0-4321 GCA_902786505.1 uncultured Planctomycetota bacterium
CCATAACAGCGATGCGGCAAAGCCGCGAGGCGTCAATCCGCGAAGCGGAAAGCCGCCCCCATTGGGGGCGGACGCCCAAACCAAGCCCCCGCAACGCGCTAAAGAACAACCGCCGCGCCCCCCGCCCAAAGGGCGGTGAGCCGCCGCCGACGGCGGCGGACGCCCGGAATAAGAACCAGCGTCACGAATGTAAAAAAAGCAACGCCCACGACAGCGATGCGGCAAAGCCGCGAGGCGTCAATCCGCCGCAGGCGGAAAGCCGCCCCCATTGGGGGCGGACGCCCAAACCAAGCCCCCGCAACGCGCCAAAGAACAACCGCCGCGCCCCCCCGCCCAAAGGGCGGTGAGCCCCGCCCCCATTGGGGGCGGACGCCCAAACCAAGCCCCCGCAACGCGCCAAAGAACAACCGCCGCGCCCCCCCGCCCAAAGGGCGGTGAGCCGCCGCCGATGGCGGCGGACGCCCGGAACAAGAACCCGCGTTATCGCCCAAAAACGGCGCGCCAAAACGAAAATTGTATTCTCGATTAAAGCCGAACAAACGGCGAAGCGCCGTAAAGTTATAGCGAACCGGACGTTACGTCCGGCTGGGCGCCCTGACGGGCGCGTGCGCGGCCTTACGCCACGCGGCGGCGGTCCGCGACGCGTTCATTTGCGCGACGGTTAAACCGGCCGTTTCCGGCCGGTTTTTGGAGGCCGCGACCAACGTCGCGGGCGGGCTATTCGCCCATAATAATCGTCGGCTCGAATCTTAACTCGACCGGGCCAATGAGCCCGCAGGGAACCGCGTTCTTATATCGCGACGGAATATTCCGATAGAAATTCGCCAGCGCGGTATAGACGTCAATTTCGAGCGTATTCTCTCCGTCGCGGAGAAAATCGGTCACGTCGAGTTCCTTCGGGGGCGCGGGTACGTCGGCGACCTGCTCCCCATTGAGAAAGACGCGGCAGCTCGACCCGACGGCGCCGATCGCCAGAACGGCGCGTCCGCTCTTATGCTCCGCGGCGTTCCACACAAACGACTTGCCGTATCTCGCGCCGCCCGAATAATTTGCGAGCGTTCCGCGCGCGTTCCAGTCGCCGAGCGTCGTTACGCCCCGCCCGCACGTCAGCCGAATCGGCTCCGGACAGAGCGCGCCGCAATAGAGCCCGAGCCGCGCGGGCGTTTCCAGTTCGAGAGTTACGGTCGATTCCCGTTCGACCGGCTCGGCCAATTCAAGTTCCGTCCAATAGACGTTCGGCTTAACGGACGCCGGGGTCGGCTCCGCGCCGCCGCGTTCGCCGCGCCAGAAGAGATCGCCCGCTATTACTCTTTCGGTCCGCGCGACTTCCGCGCTCGCGCCGTCGACGCTAACCGCGACCACTTTCCCGTACGAGGGCACGCTAAGCTTTTTGAGGCCGGGCGGCGCGACAAACGACAGCCGCGTCGTCGCGCCGCGGTCGGAATCGGCGCCGTAAACGTCGTAAGGCAGCACGTTCGGCAGATCGAACCAGACGGTCGACAGGGGCGTTCTCACAACCTCTTGCGGCGCGAAGTCGGGCGTCTCTTCCCGAAGCCCGGTCGACAGCCCGTTATACGCGCCGGAATCCGCGCCGTCGGCCGCAATCAGCCGGGACGCGCCCTCGCGCTCGGCCCGCGCCCGGAAGACGCACGCGTAACGGCCCGCCGCGTCGTATCTTAGCAGAACGGGCGTATTCTTCTCGGACCGAACGAGCGCCGTCTTGCCGTCCTCGAACTTCGCGCCCCCGACGTAAATCGCGGCCGGCGCGCCCCCGGAAACGTAGACGTCGACGCGTTCGGCGTCGGACGCGGCACCTTCCGGCGCCAGTTCGACGGGCGCCGTCGAACGCAGATAGTAGACGGATCCGCCTTCTTCCGGAGCGTAAACCGTTTCGTTGTGCGCCTCTTTCGGCTTCCCGAGCGCAATAAACCGGGAGTCGATTCTCTCTTTAAGCCCGTGATACCCTTCCCGGCCCGGATTCCCTTCGACGCCCCAGCGCCACGAGAACGAATAGGGCCGCCACGCGTACTCCTTATCGCCGAGCGCGACCTTCGCGGCCGGGTCAAACGGCCCCGGCGCGGCAAGTTTGTTTTCGAGCGCGGCTAAATCGGCGTCGGCGGGGAACGGCCCAATAAGCTGGAATTTCGGCCCGAAGTCGTATAGAAATTCGCCCGCCCCCTCGACGGTCAGCCGCTGCGCCTCCGCGCCGAGAATCTGTTCCGCGATCGGGAGCCGGAAATCGCCCCACCGATTATCGAGCGTCGGCATGAGTTCGAACGACCAATCGCCGTCGAGCGGCAGAGCGGAGCGCTTGCTCTTCGCGGCGCCGACGAGCCGGTGAATAGCGCCGTCGGACGTCGTCGCCGTAACGCCCGCAATTCCGTCCCCAAGAACGCGCGCGGCAAGCTTCCCGTTCGAGTCGATAACGAGCCCGTCGAGCGCGCCCCCTTCGACGGAAAGCGCCGTCAGCGGAACGGTCGGCTTCTCGTTCGTCCAGAAGACGACGAGCCCCGCTTCGTTTTCATTATAAGGCCACGGCACGACGGTCGTTCCGGCGAGCTTGCCCTCTTGCGGACAGACCGTGCCGACCGCCTCGGTAAAGGATCCGTCCCACGGGTTCATGAACTCGACCTTCCCCAGCGACCGGAACGCGAGCTTCGAGCCCTTCTTCCCTTTCATAACGAAATAAAGCTCGCCGCCGTCGAACGTTCGCTTCATAACGGCGCACGGCGCGCCCGACTCCGCGTCGAAGACGTCGCGCGGATATTCCTCAATAAACTTCGTAAATTTAGCCCACATCTGCGCGTCGTTGCGCGCGGCGTCCTGTTTCGGATTTCCGGCCGCTTCCGAATTAACGCCGGTGCGGTGCAGCACGTGAACGTTCCAAATACTGACGTCTCCAAGTTTATCGTACCCTTCGACGCTCTTGCGGAATTCGTCGGTCGGCTTAACGTCGGTCCAGAGGAAATCTTCCGCGCTCGCAAACGAGACGCCGTCGCGAAGGAGCGAGAAGAACATGCCGGCGGAACCGGGCCGGGGCGCGTCGTCGTCGTGGCAGTCGAGCGTTATAACGTCGCCGTCGCGCAGCGTGACCGTTCCGGTCCAGCCTACGCTGTAATTGGCGTTCTCGCAGATTTTACGCCCGTTGACGTAGAGCGCGCCCGAATTGTCGCACAGGAACCGAACGGGATATTCGCGCGGCTTATCGCCAAGTCCGTCGGCGACCCACTTAAAGTATACGTTCTGCTTGAGTTCGGGCGACCAGACCCACCTGCCGGCGAATCCGCCGTCGTATTCCCGAATCTTTGAGATAACGCCGCCCGGCCCGATTTTGTCGGACCCGTCGAGTTCCATTGCGGGCGCGAACGGCGAAAAAAACGCCCCCACGCCCCCGTTCGGCGTTCTCGAAATCGACGTCTCTATTCTGACCGTGTCGGTAAACATTTCCGAAGGATCAAAGTCAAAGATCTCCTTAAGAAGCGTGTCGAGGGAAGTATCGTTCCGGCCCGCGCGATCGGACGCAATCGGAAGCGCGTCGAGCGCGATTACCGTTCCGCCCGAACTAAGGAGCTCGAACGCTTTTTCGAGCGTCGACCAATGGATTCCCTTAATCGACGGGAGAATGAGAACGCCGTGCTCGCCCCCCGCGACGCACAGCTTGCCGTCGCGAACTTCAGCGCGCGCGACCGACTCGTCGTCGATAAAGAGAACGTCGCGGCCCGTCGCGTAGACGCGCGACGCGGCCTCAAACGCGACGTCGCGCGCGCGCGGCCCGTCCAGATTCGCGTGATACGGAGAGACCGGATAGAGTATGACGACGTCCGTCTGCTCGACGCCCCGCGTGAGCGCGAACGAAAGGCGTTCAAAATACTTTAGGAACGACCCGAACGTCTCCCACCACGGCTGCCGGAAATGATAGCACGGGGGCGCCCATTCCCAGTATCCGCCGTAAGTCGTGTAATAAAGTCCGTGAAGATTGAGCAGATTCGCGCCGTAGAGATAATTCTCGTTCGTCGCCTGAAAGAGCTGTTTCGGCTCCGCGCCCCACCCGAAGCTGTGATACCCTTCGAGCCAGACGCGGGGACGGTTGTAAAAGTGCGCGATAGAAGAGGATACCTTATTCTTAATGAAATCGGCGCGTCCGCCGGGCGTGTCGTGGCCCGGCGCGGTATACCAGCGAATCGCGCTGAAATAGTCGCAGAATTCGCTCGGATCGCGGCCCCGGCTGCCCGGATCGCAGCCGTAAATGCGGCCCCGGTCGGCGTGCCAGCGGTAAATCGGTATGAAATACCGCTCTTCGGCGAGCTTAACTCGAACGTTC
>CADACS010000192.1:4335-6566 GCA_902786505.1 uncultured Planctomycetota bacterium
AGCCCGAACATAGCGAGCGCGGCGGACCAGTAGGAATACCCTTTGCTCCGCGCAAAGACGTCGGGTACGTCGTCATGCCAGACGAGGTCGCCGGTTCCGAGCTGGAGTTCGTCCTGAAAGAAATATTCGAGTCCGAGCGTCGATTTTCCGTCGTCGGCGGCGTTGCGCTTTTTGGCGCGGTCTTCAAACGGCTTAAGGAACCGCTCGACGACCTTTTTGCCCGCGTCCGGATGGAGAGGATTGAGCGTGTGCGGCGAACGTTTCGCGCGATAGACGATCGCTTCGCAGTCGGTCTCGGCCGCCTGATCGAGCGACGCGCGGTCGAGCGTGAGGACGCCCGCGGCGTCGAGCGTTCCCTGCGCGTCGACCGGATACGCGGCGATCTGAACGACCTTGTCGTCTTCGCGATCGCCAAGTTCGCCCGCGCCGAGAACTTCGGAAAACTTCTGGCCGGCGGCGACGCGCTTTCTGACGCCGATATAGAGGGTTCGGCTCTGCGTCTCGACGTCGCTGTAGATCAGCCGGTCGAACAGATTGTTCGGCGAATGCTGCCAGTCGAGCGTATAGCCGCTGAGCCCGGCGCCCATCTTGAGCGCGTCGCAATGCTCGGCGACCTTCTCAAAGACGTCAAACCATTCGTCGGTCAGGACTTCCGGCTCGTTCGGATAGGTGAGCCAGTTCGGCTGCTTTTCGTTGCGCACGTCCTGATGCGCGTAGTTGACCTGAACGCCGGAAATCCCCTTCTTTTTGAGCTCGTCGAGCTGCCAGAGGAGCCGGTCGACGTCGAGCTTCTCGCCCGTCCACCACCAGAACGGAACTTCCCCATAGCCGGCGGGCGGCGCGGCGAATCCCTGACGGATCGCGGCGCTCTCGCTCTGACCGTAGCACGTCCCCAAGCACGCGGCGAGAAGAACGCCGAACGCCAAACGTAACGCAAACGCTTTCATAGCACAACCTGACCTAAGCGAAAAAACCAATAACTAACGCGCGTTCTCCGCGGCGCTTTCGCGACGCCGAAGTCCGTCGCGCGTTCCATTGACCAGATATTCGACGTCGAACGGAGACGACAGGACGCGCACGCGTCCCCAGAGATCGCGCCGTTCGTAAAAGAGCCGCTCGTCGGCGCGCGGCGCAAAGGCGATTAAGTCGATCGGCGTTCCCGGCGCCGCCGCCTTAATAGCGCGGAGTTTCGACGGAAAGCTCGGATCGGAGAGATCGACCGCGTCGACGACAACGCGCGCGACGCCCTCGCCCCACGAAGCGCCGTCGTTCGGAAACCGCGCAAGACTCTCAATTTGCGGCTCGTAACCCGCGTCCTGAAACGCATCTTTGAGAAAAGCCGCCATATCGGGATCGTCCGCGAGAAGAATCGCGCGGCCCGATCCGCGCGGCGCCGGACGCGGGTCTGCCCCCTTTCCGGACGCGAGCTGATCGACGAGCGACGCCAGCGGCGCGTCCGCTAAAATTCCGGACGCGCCCGACTTATCGAAAAAGCGCTCAAATTCGCGCCGCCCTTCTTCCCGCCACGACCCGACGTAGAACCGGCGCGCGCCGGGAAAATATTCGCCCGTCCGGTCTTCGCCCGCGCAAAGATCGCCCGCGACAATGACAATCGGAGCGAGGGGCGCGGTTCGGCGCAGCGCGGCGACGTCCGCGGCGCTGAATTCGTCCGGAAAGGACCGGCAGAGCAGAAAGACGTCGACGTCGTAGAGCGAACGGAGCGTCGGCTCCGGCCCCTCGTACGATTCGCCAATAAAGCGGTCAAAGACAGAATCGACGGTAAGACGCGTTCGGGAAACGAGTTCCGCCTGCGCGCGAAACGCGATTCCCTGAACGTCCCGTTCTATTTCGTGAAATTCGGCGCGCTCGACGCGGCCCCCTAAAAATATTTTCATTGGTTCGGCAGTTTCCGGAAAGAATACGTCTTCTCTCGGCTCGGCGAGCCGACGCGGACATTATATCGGAAAGAACCGCAGATTTCAACGCGCGCAAGAGAGATTATTGGCGCGGCGCCTGAGATAATTCCGCCTCGACGAGCGCCGGAGGCGCGTCCGGATTCGGCGCGAGAACGACCCGGCATCCGACGTACCCGTGCTTATGCTCCGGCGGATCGCTGTGCCGGAACGCGGACCGGCAGCGGCTCGGAACGCTGTGCCAGCTCCCGCCGCGCAGCACGCGCGCTTCGCCCGACGCCGGGCCGGTCGGGTCGACGGCGTCCCCCGCGGGATAGT
>CADACS010000193.1 GCA_902786505.1 uncultured Planctomycetota bacterium
TATGGCGGAAGCGTTTCCTAAACCGATCGTTCAATTCGCGCAAAAATACCCGCTCGACGTCTCTGTTCGCAAAACGCAGGACGGCGATTTAAGCGTTCATCTTGTGAATGTGTCCGGCCCTCACGAAAGCGCCGGCGTTATCGAATCCATTGATCCGGTCAAGAACGTTGAAGTTACGCTTAACCTTAACGCTAAACCGAAAAGAATTCGGTTGGAACCTTCGGGAACAGATTTGGATTTCTCGTGGGAGGATAACCAAGCGAAGCTTTCAGTTACGGAGATTCCTATTTACGAAATTTTGGTTATTGAGGAGTGAATCACACCGTACGGCGACGACGTCGAACGTTTAATGGAGCGAATCGTCCCAAATCGCTATAATAACGAAAATATTAAGTTGTTTCTAACGGAGTCTCCTGCAAAAGGAGACCTCGTGTAACTTTCAGAGGATAAAGATATGAGTTTCTCATCCCGCTCAAAAGCGTTTTCGGTTATAGCGGCGGCATGTCTGCTTCTGACCTGCTCGACCGCATTTACGGCCGATAACGCGCAAGTTGATTCAAGTTCGTCGAAACAGGGGTACGCAATTGTCGCTACGCCGAGCGTTCTCGACGACGCCGACTGGAACAAAGTCGTCGAAGCTTTACAAACGAAATATGCGGACGAATTTAAAGTTGACGTCATTAAGTGGGACGACGATTCCGCGTTTGATAAATTGCGCGAGGTTTTCCCGAAGTACGCCTGTTTCGTTGTAAAACCAGAAGAAGCGACGGTCGAGCGTTTGGCGACCGTCTGGAATAAAACCCGCGAACTTGACGACGATCCCTATGGCGACGTTATCTGGGCGATTATCACTGGTTACGATTCTGCCGACGCTTTGCGCCTTACCCAAGTCAAACCCATGACGGTTGAATCCGCGTGCGGCGCGACGTCTATTGCCTCCAAATATTTCAAATCCTGCGTCGTTTTTGACGAAGGCAAAAAGAATCACTGGCGTGTTAAAGAAGACGGTAAAGAAGAAGATCGCAACGACGCGCCCGACGATACGACGCACGCGATTGCCGAAGCCCTTAATTCCGCTCAGTTGTTCGTAACGTCCGGTCACGCTTCTGAGAATAATTGGAGCATTGGCTACGCTTACAAAAACGGCTTCTTTGTCGCTCAAGACGGCAAGTTAATTGGCGCCCCTTCCAACGATAAGCCGTTTCTCGTTGAGGCTTCCGGCTCAAAGATTCATCTCGCGTGCGGCAATTGCCTTTGGGGGAATATCAATAAACGCGACTGCATGGTTCTCATGATGATTCGGCACGCGAACGTCGATATGTTCATGGGGTACGTCGTGCCTACCTGGTTTGGCTACATGGGCTGGGGGGTTATGGATTACTATGTTGAACAGCCTGGACGGTTTACCGTTGCGGAAGCTTTCTATGCCAATAATCAGGCGTTAATGAATCTTCTCGTTAACGATAAGAAAGCGAGAGAGAATAACGCGCCTAAATCTGAACTCCTTCCCGATATGAAGCGAGAGGGACTTGAGTACGACGCGAACGTTGTCGTTCTTTACGGCGATCCCGCGTGGCAGAACGCGCTCGCCGTTCAGGAATCCGGATGGAAGCAGTCGCTCGAATCAGAGAAAGCGGAAGACGGTTCTACCGTTTGGACGTTTACGGTTGATCCATCTGTCGGCGACGAATCTTTTAAACTTGCCGACGCGAACGGTTCGGAACGTTCCAATCGCCCCATTTTCCAACTTCTTCCCAATCGGGTAAGCAATGTGGAGATTATCGAAGGACAGGAGTATGAGCCGGTGATTACCGACAATTTCATTCTTGTCTCGGTCTCGAAGGCGATTGTAGACAACAAGCCTTGCAAAATTAAATTTTTGACTAAGTGAACGTGGGAATACGTGTTTTCTTTGATCGGCGTTGGCTTCTAATTACGTAGATCGGCGCCGAATCGAATGAATTAATGTCGCTTGCTCCGTTAAATTGCAAAGTATTTCACGCGCCGGTATGCTGGAGAACTTTCAAAAGTTCTAATGCATTCCGGTCTACGGCGTTATTAAAAGGAATATGCAAAATGACCAAAAATAACAAAATTTCGCGCCGCGCTTTTTTGAACGTTGCGGCGGTTGGCGCGCTTCCTATGTTTATTCCGGGAAGCGTTCTTGGAAAAGACGGTTTCTTTCCCCCCAGCGAAACGATTAACGTCGGTTTGATTGGTTGGGGAACCCGACGAAGCAACATCGGTTCCCGCCCCGGCGCTCGGTTCGTCGCTTGCTGCGATATCGACACGCGGCGCATTCCGAAAGAGATGGACGGTCATCCCGTTAAGGGGTTCCAGTACTATCAGGAAATGTACGAACTTCCCGAACTCGACGTAGTATCCGTCGCGGCGCCGGACCATTGGCATACCCGCATGACTATTGACGCGTGCAAGGCCGGTAAAGACGTGTACTGTGAAAAACCGTTGACGTTTACCCTTATGGAGAGTCGGCAAATTGTCGCCGCCGCGAGAAAATACGATAAGGTAGTCTCCAGCGGTTCTCAGCGTGTTATGGAGGACTACGGCCGTTATCTTGCCCCGATTATTATGTCCGGCGCTATTGGCGAAGTTAAAGAGATTTACGCCAACTGCGGGGGCGCGCCGTCTGAACGAACCTATGATCCTGAACCTTGCCCGCCGGAAGTCGATTGGGACGCTTGGGTCGGTCAGGCTCCGTATTTTGAATACAGCCGACGTGCAATTGACCCAATGACCTGGCGTTACAACTCGGCCTTTGGCACCGGCGGTCTGGGCGACTGGGGCGGTCACAACTTTGGCGGCGCCCTCTATTCGTGCGGTATGGACCATGTCGCTCCGAAAAAAATCTATGCGCCTAATACCGACCGTAACCCGTTCAACGGCGTCAAAATCGAGATGGAAAACGGCGTTAATTTCTATCACGGCGATTATCCGGGCGCCGGTTCCAATATCACGATCGTCGGTACCGAAGGCGTTTATATCTTCGGTAAAACCAAGGATATTCACGCGCTGCATGCCGTCGACGTACGTCGCTACAGCGGCGGCGCTGACAATATCGCAGACGACTTCCTCTATTGCGTGCGCCACCGAACTCGACCTTTCCAAGACGTATTCTACGGAGCTAACGTTTCCGATTACGGTCACATGTGTATTATTGCGTATAAGCTCCAAAGAGACCTCGTTTGGGACAAAGATAAGATGGAATTCGAAAACGATCGCGAAGCGACCGCAATGGTTTCCAAAATCCAACGCGCGCCTTATCAAATTGAACTTTGATCGAAAGATTCGAGCGAATTCAGTTTGACGGCAGTTCTTCCTGTAACACAACAATAACGAACGAACAGTAAGGTTAGTTCATATGAAGAAATATATGATTACATTGGCGATCGCCCTGTCGATGATTTCCGCCAATCTCATGGCGGCGGATTTCGGCGATCTTCTGCAAAGAATGAATTCCCGCGACTTTACCTTGGAACGGGACGTCGTTACCGGTCGCGGAGGCGTCTATGTCGGCGAGCTTGTTAACCCGCACTCGGAAACGCCTATGTTTAAGGCGCGGGACGAATTTCGTGCGAAAATGGCGGAAGCTCAGTCGGCGAAAGACGACGCCGCGCTGAGCGAACTTTGCGATTTTATTATCGACGCTATGAAGGCCGACGTGAGCGATGAAACGAAAGTCTGGCTCCTTGAGCAGCTCGGCTACATTGGAACTGACAAAAACGTGCCCGCAGTCGCCGAACTGCTGAAGTCGCCGAGCAAACGTATTGTCGACGGAGCCGCCGTCTGCTTGGGCAAAATCCCCGGCGACGCCGCTCTTAAGGCGTTGCAAGACAACAAAGACGTC
>CADACS010000194.1 GCA_902786505.1 uncultured Planctomycetota bacterium
CACCGCCCTTCGGGCGGGGGGCGCGGCGCCGAATCTTTTTAGCGTTGCGGCGTCTGTATTTAGGCGTCCGCCCCCAATGGGGGCGGCTTTCCGCTTCGCGGAGTGACGCCTCGCGGCTGGCGCCGCTTCGCCGTAAATAAAGGCAACGGCAAGCGACCAACGGGAGCGGTTATCGCAGTTCCGCGCGGGAGCGCGAACCCGGAGCGGCGCGGTCGCCGCCGTCAAGCCGGACGCAACGTCCGGTTCGCGAAGAGTTTAGCGGTTCTGCGCGTTTTGTAATCGGGGATTGTATGGAATAAAAGAACGGCGTTTTCGATTGTTTTTTTGACGGCGCGGGTTCTCATTTGTGGCGTCCGCCGGCGGCGCCGGCGGCTCACCGCCCTTCGGGCGGGGGCGCGTCGCGGGTTCTTTTTGGCGTTGCGGCGTCTGTATTTAGGCGTCCGCCCCCAGTGGGGGCGGCTTTCCGCTTCGCGGAGTGACGCCTCGCGGCTGGCGCCGCTTCGCTGTAAATAAACGCAGCGGCAAGCGACCAACGGGAGCGGTTACCGCAGTTCCGCGCGGCAGCGCGATCCCGGAGCGGCGCGGTCGCCGCCGGCGCGGATTCTTTTTGGCGTTGCGGCGTCTGGTTTTAGGGCGTCCGCCCCCAATGGGGGCGGCTTTCCGCCTGCGGCGGAGTGACGCCTCGCGGCTGGCGCCGCTTCGCTGTAAATAAACGCAACGGCAAGCGACCAACGGGAGCGGTTATCGCAGTTCCGCGCGGAAGCGCGATCCGGGTCCCGCGCCGTCGCGGGCGCGGCAGCGCGAGTCCGGTGCGGCGCGGTCACCGCCTAGAAGACGCCGCTCAAATCCTGATTCGGATCGTACCCGTCCTTATGATTCTCGTCCCTCGGAGGCCGATATCCGCCAGGCGTTTTATCGCTGGACTTACCGTCCTGCGCCTGCTCGACGCTCTTCTTCAACTTCATCATAATCTCGAACCGCAGACTCAGCGGGGAGCGCTTTCGCAGCTTCACAATCCAATTCGGATCGTCGAGCGCCGCCTTGAGTTCGGATCCTTCCATCGGCTCGACTCCGGTCGGAGCGTCCTGACTAAAGTACCGCGCCCACTCAGGATTCTTATACGCAAACGGCAGCCACGCCTGAAACGGATCCACGTCGGGCAGAAAGATCGTCGCCGCGCGCCCGTGATCCTCATGCCACGGGGACCGCTGAACGTCGTCGGGCAGAAACAGCGCGCGCGCGTACGCTCCCTCGTCGGGAATTTCCTCTTCTTCCTCCGCCTTAGTCCGACGCGGACGCCCAGACTGAAGAAATCCGATCGGAGCGCTATCCTCTTTCTTAACGGGCTTCTGCGGCCGCTTGGCAAAAGTCGCGGTTCCGGACTCTTCGGACGCCTTTTTCGCGTCGACCGCTTCGACGGTCGGAACGTAAATGCGCGTCTTACATGCCGCCACAATGGACTCGGCCTCCGGCGCCGGATAATACTGCTCCAGCTGCCGGGTCGTCTGAATCGCGAGAATAAGACGTAAATCCATAGAGCGCATTAGATTAACTTTTTGCGCACAGTCGGGAATATATCCCACGGCGGCGGCAAAGTCGTCGAGAAAGACGAACAGCGGCCTGGGCAGCTTCGCTCCGGGACTGATCTTCGCCCTCGCGGTAACCGCGCTGAAGAACTGGCTGAAGAACATATTAACGAGCGGCTGCACCGTCTTCGTCGCGTCCTGAGTGGACTCTAAAACGAGAACGGTCGGCTCGTCAAAGAGCGTCTCGAACCGAAAATCGTCGCAAGAGGTAACGGTCGCGACGTCGTCGTCGACAAACGCGCGCATCGCGTTGCGCGCTTCGACAAGCAGCGTCTGAACGTTCGTATTGCCGCTCCTAATATACTCGATCGTTTCGTTCACTTCCGGCACGTTCAACGCCTTCGCCTTCGCCAACAGTTCAGACGTTCCGGAAATATCGTTAATGAGCCGATTCACTTCGGCCAATCGGGCCGGCTTCTTAGTCTCCAGTTCGAGCGCGACGATAATACTGCCAATGAGCTTGTTCGCGCCCACGCGAAAGAACGCGGATTCGGACTTACTAACGCCGTCCGCTTCCGTCAGCACGCGTCCGACTTCCATCGCCGCCGCCTCAGGATTCTTTCCGGCCGCCGTCGCGACAGGATTCCACCCTACGGTTGACCGGCTCGCGAAGGAAAAGTTCAGCGCCATAACGCGCCGATTCGGACATAAATCCTTGCAAATTGCGCTGATACGACTTGCCTCGTCCCCCTTGCTCCCTAGAATAACGACGGAGCAGTCCTCGTGCAAGAGCGCGTCGATCATTAACGGATACATAACGCGCTGCGTCTTGCCGCCGCCCACGGCCCCTACGGTAAGAACGTTCGTCTGCAGAATCTTTTCGGGCAAGAAGAGAGATTCCCCTTCCCGAATATCGCAGCAGTTCTTCGCCCTGTCTTCGAGAATGAGCGTCGCGCCGTGAATAAATAGCCCGCGTTTAATATCCTTCGGACGAACGAAGTTCCTCTCCTTGAGCGTCTTATATTCGGGACAGCGCGCGTTCCCGAAAATGGGGTAACAAGCGCGCTTAATGAAAAAGGGCGGCTCGAATCGGCGCCGGAGGGACCGCCGGGCCCGGCGCTGCGGAAAATTCACGGTACGAAGATTCGGCGGCTCGACCGGCGGCTTCTTCTCGACCGGCGTTTTCTTTTCGACGGGCAGCCTATTCTCGATCGGCCGCGCCGGTTCGGCGGTAGGCGCCATATCGACGGGCTGCGCCTGTTCAACGGCCGGCGCCATATCGACGGGCTCGGCCGGCTTGGCGGTCGGCCCTTTATCGACGTGCCGCGCCGGCTTGGCGGACGGCTCTTCGTCGACGGGCCGCGTCTCTTCGACGGACGGCTCCTTATCGGCGGACTGTTTGGGATTGACGGAAGAAGACGGATCGGGGTTGACGGGGAGGGAATCCGGATTCGGCTGAGAATTCGGACGGGGACGGTTAGAAGCAGACATTGTAAAACTCCATGCAAATTGGATCGGCGTCGAACTGAATTTCGGCGCCGTCGAGACTGACGCGACTTAGGCAGATCGGTTTGCTTGACTCTGCGAGACAATCGCGGCGTAATAATAAAGAACAACGAAAAATACGAACGGCCGCGCAACTGCGGGACGTCCGGCGACGGCGGCGACCGGACTCGGAAAACGCGCGTTTTCGGAGCCGAAATCGCCAGATAAAGACGGAGAAGCGTCAGCCCGACGGGCAAAGACGCGGAAATTCCGTCAAAAGAACAACCGCCTAACGGAGAGCCGAGCGCGCGCTTTAAGCGGCGCCCTTCTCTCCGCCTATGTCCTTTTGAAATTCGAGACGGTGAAAGACTCCGACGAAGTCTTCCCTGCCCGAATCGAGATAGACTCGAAAGAACTGGATCGCCGTGGCGTTCCGATTCTTGAGTTCAACGAGAAACTCTTCAAGGAGGTTCTCGGACAAAAGCTCTTTGACGCCGACGTACCACCGTTTGCACGTCGCGGTCAAATCGCGCGTATAGACGACTTCCTTTTCGAGGCGCGCAATGCGTTCCGCCGACTCCGACGGCTCGCCGCCGACGTTCGAGCTCGGCTGAGGCGCATGCCCAAAAGGATCGAATTTCGGAATGAACTCTTCCGAAAGAGAGCGGAACGGACGACCCGATTTTTTTCTCATCACAGTATGCCTCGCAAA
>CADACS010000195.1 GCA_902786505.1 uncultured Planctomycetota bacterium
CCGGTTGGCCGGTTGCGCCCTGACGGGCGCGTGCGCGGCCTTACGCAATGCGGCGGCGGTATGCTTGGCGTGGTATTGCGCGGCGGTTAGACCGGCCGGTTGGCCGGTTGCGCCCTTACGGTCGCGTGCGCGGCCTTACGCAACGCGTCGGCGGAATGCTTGGCGTGGTATTGCGCGGCGGTTAGACCGGCCTGTCGGCCGGTTGCGCCCTGACGGGCGCGTGCGCGGCCTTACGCGACGCGTCGGCGGCGGCGACCGCGCCGCTCCGGGATCGCGCTTCCGCGTGGAACTGCGATAACCGCTCCCGTTGGTCGCTTGCCGCTGCGTTTATTTAACGGCGAAGGGGCGCCGACTAAAATTTGTTTGTTTTTTTGGAAACGTTTAAACTATTTCCGCGTCTTACGTCTTTACAGAGGCGGAATCCTCTTAATTCAAAACCTTGGAAAGAGCCCGATCTCAGAGTTGGGCTCCTTTCCGTTTGCCTCAATTCTTAGTTTCAAAAGTATGTTTGGTCACAGAATACAGCTCCAACTGTAATAGAGATTTGATCTTGTTGAAGAGTTCTTGTTGATTGAGTTCGAGCCGGACGGGCTGTTTGCGCTTCCGGGCGGACGCCGCGTTTTGCTCTCTTTGTTCCCCTTGCTTCAGACCGACCGACGTCAGCCGGGCGCGGCGTCGCTTTGCCCTTTTTTGCGCCGCGTTTGCGGCGGAACCGGAGGTTTCCTCCGGCTGGGCGCTCCCCGTTGTGGAGCGCGGGCGCGGTCTTGGCTCGTTGCGGCTGCTTGTGCGCTATCCGGTTGCTTGCGCGTCGGTTAACGCGAACCTAGGTTCGGGCGCTCCCCTCTGCGCCGGGACGGCAGTTCCGCGTCAGCGACCAACGGGAGCGGTTCGTTCCAGTTCCGCGCGGGCGCGGTCTTGGCTCGTTGCGGAGGCCTGTGCGCTATCCGGTTGCTTGCGCGTCGGTTAACGCGAACGTTCGTTTGCGTTCCCTTTTGCGCCGGGACGGCAGTTCCGCGTCAGCGACCGACGGGAGCGGTTCGTTCCAGTTCCGCGCGGGAGCGCGGACCGGGTCCCGCGCCGTCGCGGGCCGCGCCGTCGCAGGCGCAGATATTTTACATTCAGGTAGATCGGCCCTATCGGCGGGCAAGCGACCACAGGACGCGCGTGGTCGCGGGCGGAGATGTTTTACATTTCCGGTAGTTCGCCGTGACCTGCGGGATGCGACCCCGGGTCGGGCCATGCGGCTCGCGACGCCGTCGCGCCGTAAAGCAGCCTTTTCCGGCGCTTTGCGACGAACGCGTTAGAAGCCGCGCTAAACAGCCGCTGAAAAGAGATTGTTTTTAAATTCGCCGTTTTCATTAGCTCAATCAACAACCGCTTTCCCCGTCGCCGGCCGGCGCCGGGCCGTTTGAACTTGCAAGTAATTGAAATCGTTATTTCCCAATATATTACCAAAGGAGCAATTCTATGACCAAACAGATTTCTTCCCGTCTTACTTCCGAACCCGCGCGCGAACAGGAGCGCGTATCTGTCCGTCGGGCGTCGGCCGAACGCCCGTTCTTTATGAAGCGCGCGTCGCAGCCGTTTTTCGGCGGCGCGCATGCGGCGACGGCGCGCGAGCTCGATCGCTATCTTCGTCCGAAGCATACCGACTTAGGCGTAAGTCTTTGCGGCGCGACGCTCTTTCTCGAAAATCGGCTCGAGAATCGCTGCGACGTTCGCGAGAATCAGACGCTCTTTCTGCCGGACGACGTACTGCGGCGCAACGTTATGGTCCTCGGCAAGATCGGGTCCGGCAAGACGCAGCGCGTTATGTTCCCCATGATCGCGTCGGCGCTTGAACGTCAGGACGCGTCGGCGCTTATACTCGGTTCCAAGGGCGACGAATACGACGTTGTGAGCGCGATCTGCCGCGCTAAATGCCCGACTCGGCGCGTCGAATGCCTGAATCTGTCGGATCCGCGCCGTTCGACCGTCGGCTGGAACCCGTTGGCTCGGCCGGACGCGAAGAACCGCAAGGGGGCCGCAATGGAGAACGCGAACATTTTGCTCAAAGCGGAGGGAGTCTATCATAGCGATCCCTTCTTTCGGAACGGCGCCGCAATGCTCATTGCCGGCGTTATTCTTTGGCTGGAAGATAAGATCGGCTGGTACGCGCGCCCGGTCGACGTCTTTGAAATTCTGAATTCGACGTCGAAAGTTTTCGAACTGCTTAAGAAGGCGAAAAGCGAAAATCGACCGTTTCTGAGCGAGCTATTTAACTATTTGGAAAATGGGAATCATAATCTGCAAACGACTATTGTCGAAGCGCAGGGGCATATCAAGGCGTTTATCGACGACGATTTAGCGACGGTAACCGCGTGCGACGACTTCCAGATCGAGTCCCTGTTCAACGAGCCGACCGCGCTCGTTATGGAGGCGACTCAGGACGTCTGTCAGAACGTTCGGCCCGTAACGAATATGTTTATGAGCCAGCTTTTCGACGCGGTTGCGCGGACCGCTAAACGCATGCCCGGCGCCAAGTTGCCGCGGCCGCTGTTCGTCTTTCTCGACGATTTCGCCGCCGCGGTCGGCTACATTCCGGACTGCGCCAATCGGTTCAATATGATGCGGTCGATGGACGTCCGGTTTACGCTCGCGCTTCAGAGCCGCGCGCAGCTGGAAATGTTCTATTCGCGCGCGGAAGCGGAAGCGATTACGGCCGCGTGCGGCGCGACCGTTTACGTGCCGCCCGTCGCGATAGAAGACGCGGAAGCCGCGTCGCGCGAGTCGGGAACGGCGACGTTCGCCGCGCGGCCGATCGAGCGGGATAAGTCCGGCGCGCGCCGCGCTATTGGATTTGGCGCGCGGGCTGCGGCGGATTCGGAGCCGCGCGAGGCGGAGTCGCGCGGATACGCCGACGAGGGCGCGTTTGCGCGCGCGCTCTATGTCGCGGACGAGGTGAATCATTCGCCGCGTCATGAAGCTTACGGGCGCGCCGTTACGGTCTTTTTGCCCGACGAACGTCCGTTTCAAACGTGGCTTCCGTACGCGTATCAGCGGCCCGATTTGGCGAGCTATCTGCAGGCGTCGGGGTCTGACGGCGCCAACGTCAGGCAGGGCGCCGAACTGCAGGCGGCGCGATGCAATTGCAATTGGGTTAAGGAGATGCGCTCGTACGGCTTTAGGGCGATTAACGACGAACTGCCGAACGGCCGGCAGGCTGAGCGAATCGATAAGCTCGAACGGGAAGTGTGCGCCGGTCTGATTGGCGCCGCGAAGCGCTGCTATTATAAGATTAAGCGCCGCGAGTCGCCGGATACGGTCGAAAAGTTCCTGCTTGCGCTCAAAAAGAGGAACGCCAGCTTTATGACGTTCTATCATGCGCGGCTGAAAGCGGACGTCAGAGGCTTCGAAGGGGTCCTTCATTTTATGGATTATCTCCAATGCCGAGAACGCGAGTCTTACGAATTCTTCTGACCCGCGCCGGCGACGACCGCGCCGCTCCGGATTCGCGCCCGCGACGGCGCGGGACCCGGTTCGCGGCGGCGACCGCGCCGCTCCGGATTCGCGCTGCCGCGCGGAACTGCGATAACCGCTCCCGATGGTCGCTTGCCGTTGCGTTTATTTACGGCGAAGCGGCGCCGCCGCGAGGCGTCACTCCGCCGCAGGCGGAAAGCCGCCCCCATTGGGGGCGGACGCCTAAAACCATACGCCGCAACGCCAAAAAGA
>CADACS010000196.1 GCA_902786505.1 uncultured Planctomycetota bacterium
AAAATGATCATTGTCCAATATATCGACTAGACTAGAGGTCGCGCCGACAGAAAGAAAACCGTACAAAGGGCCGGAACCTAAACTCTCAGCCGACGAAACCGAAACGGAGACTGATTCAACGTAACGTTCGACATACAAATCGTCTGTCGCTTCAAGGTACAAACGCATTGAGGATGAAGACGCAGGGATCGTCAAAACGGAAACACACGCGCCAGAACTGCTGTTCGTGTCAAGCGGAGACTCCGTCTGAACGTTCAAGGAATTGTAATAATTCAATGAAAAATCGTCGGCGTCAGCCTGTCCGGTAAAATTAAGCCAGACGGCGACAGGATAGGAATAATCGCCCGATCGACCGCTCCCGTCGTCGCTCCGCGTCAAAAGAAAGTATCCCCTGCCCCCATTGGTCTCTGAAAGGGTCGTGTGGATTTCATGCCCGTTTTCATCGTAAGAGGCGCTTAAAAGGACGTAATACTCGTCCGTTTCAGCGATGGAAACCTGCCAGTGATCGTCGTCGACAATCGTAGCGGTCGCAGATCGGCAAATATAGTCGAAATTGTAATCGCCGCCCCCCGAAACCGGCGGAACAATATCTCCCATGGTAAGCGTGGCCGTCTCGTCAGATTCAAGAAGACCGTCGTTAATGGGCACAAGATAAAAATCGGTGGAACCGCCCGACGCCGCGTAATAGAATGAATTGTTGGACACGGAGACGCCCTGAACGGTCTGAACGCCCTGAACGTCGACTGAAAAATAGAGCTCGTAATCGACTCCGTAAGAGGCCGTTCCGCTAAGAGAAACCATGGAATAGTACGAGGCGGGCAAAGCCGGAAGCGTAATCGTCGCGTAATCCGAAGAACCGCTTCCGGTCGAGAACCCTACGTTGTCAAAACGTTCGAGCAAGGGATTGGTTACTCCGGTAACATTGGCCGCGTGGGTATTAGAATTGTCGGTCTCTACGTTGATGGGATAGTAGATCGGTTCGGTTCCGCCGCCTGACGCGGGACGATCCGGTCCGTTAAGTGAGATAATTTCGTCCTCTGACAAAAACAGGTCGTCTTCGTCAGAAAGCCCGGAGGATTCAAAAACGACGCGCAGCGCCTCTAACTGCCTGAGCGAACAACACTCGACTCCATTAATGAATTTCGTTTCCAGATCAGCCGGCAAAAGGGACGCGTTCGAACCGGACGGATCTGAATCCGCCGTTTCAATTTCCAATCTTTCCAGAGAATCGAGCATTTCCTTAAAGCTCATGTTCTTCGCATAGGAAAAGGTCGGCGTGGTTTGCTCTGTCGCAGTAAGCGCGGTTCTCGCCAAGTATTCGTCATAGGTGATAACCGTACACAGAATCCCATAGTCAGGAGCGGCGGACAGCATTTCCCGGCGTTCCAGAGGTTCTATAACCGTCTTTCTCGTTCGAGCAGAATTTTCAAGACGAGAAGTATCGTTTCTTTTGATGAACTTTTTGGACAAAGAAGAAGCGGCTTTCCTAAAAAACATAACCATGAATTCCCTAAAATAAAGTTAAACTATCTCGCAAAGAGTCGGAACCTTCACAGCCAATTTTTACGCGTAAAAAACAATGCCATCCGTATCCTGCTCTTGCTTTCGCAGTTCGTCAGATCCAAGAGCTCAATAATAAACGTTTTAGTTAGTATAACGTCAAAGAATAAAGGCGTCAAGAGGAACACGCACATAAATTTTCTAGAAAAGAAAAATTATGCGCATTTCCAAAAACACAGTCTTTAAACTCAGCTTTATAATGAACTTACGGATTCATAAATAATGCAATCGTTCCATATCTATGGAACGCACTAAATATAATTATGGCATGAAGTTAGCATGTTTCTAAAGGCAAAAGAGCCCGCGCGAGCGCCGACTATCGGCGTTTTCTCGGCTGCGGGCCGTATTTGTTCGGGCCGGGCGTCGGCGGAAGGGCGAGCAGAACGATAATAACGAGCGTTAAAAGCAGCCAACTGACCGCCATGCCCAACGCGATTCCTTGCGCGTTCAACTCGCGCGCCGCTTCCGGATCCGGAACGGGGGCAAACGCGTCGACTATCGTCGTCGCAAAGCCTAAAATCAGCCAGAAGCCAACGAGCCAGCCCGAACGGTTGGTATCGTGCAGGCGACGGCACGCCGCGAAACACGCGGCAATAAAAAGCGCCAGCATAACCCACGGGCCAATCCGCTCAGTTGCAAAATCCGCGATCCGCGACCACGCGGCCGTGCTCGGCGAGCCGGCCGCCTCAAGTCCTCCGGCAATTCCCGACGGAAGGCACAGCAGAAAGAGTATCAAAAAGTACCACAGCGCAAAATACCAAAACTCCGACCGGCTCGCCCGGCCGCGCGTCGTTCCGAACTTGCGAAAACACGCGGTAAACGCGCCCGTAAAGCCGGGGATATCCGCGGCCTCGAGATCGGCAGCCGGCCCCGCCGCAGAATGCGACGGCGTCTGAGAACCCGCTTCAAAGGGATTCGCCGCGCGCCGCGCTTCCGCTTCCGCTTCCGGGGTCTGCGCCGCGCCGCACTGAGTGCAAAACGGCCCATGCAGTTCCGCGCCGCACTGACTACAAAAACTCATTCCGCTCTCCTTTACGCTTGGGAATAAAATGCGGACGCCGGGTAAAAAACAGACGCCTACGCCGCTTTAATATAGCGTCTTCTGTTTGACTTTTCAAGCGCCGGATTTCCGTTCGATTTCTAGCGGCGCTTCCACGGCTGCGGCCCGTACTTATTCGGGCCTGGCGTCGGCGGTGCGGCGAGCCGCATAGTCAAAATCGCCAGAAAAAACATCCAAAAAGCAAACGTGCAGAAAGCCAACAAAAGGGCCGTCGTGGGATACGGCCATCTCGTAAGCTCTGTCGCAACACAAGCGCCGACGCCTATGGAAAGCCCGATCCCAAGGAACCAGCCCGACTTATTGGAATCGTGCAGACGCCGGCACGCGGAGAAGCACAGAGGAACGAACAGCGCTAAAACGACCGGCCAGCCAATCCAAGTCAGCGCGGAGCTTAAAGCCGTCGGGGAGCGCCGCAACAGCACAGGATCGACAGGTCCGGAAGAAGCTTTGATCAGAACGATGAGGAGAACGAGCGCAAAAAAGAACCACAGCGCAAAAAACCAGAATTCCGAGCGGCTCGCGCGGCCGTGCGGCGACGCGTATTTGCGAAAACACGCGGGAATCGCGCCGAAAAAGCCGGGGATATTCGGAGCGCTCGGATCAGACGGCGGCCGCGTCGCCGAATCGGCGGCGGAAGGATTCGCAGGCTCTTGCGAACCGGCCTCAAACGGATTCGACGCGCTCGTGCGAAGGGGCTCCGCCGCGTCCGGATTCTGCGCCGCGCCGCATTGCGCGCAGAACGGCCCGTTCACCTCAGCGCCGCATTGGGAACAATAGCTCATCTCTTATGATTTCCTTCACGGTTAAAAGCCAAACGCCTACAGGCGCTTCTTCGGCTCCGGACCGTACTTATTCGGGCCAGGCGTCGGCCGCGAGGCGAGCCGAATGGAAAGAAGCGCCAAAAAAGAAAGATAGTATACATGCGGACTGATAACCAACAAATCGCTAATCGTTTCGTTGGACAACGTCTTAAACAACGTTACCGCCGTCGCAACGACCGGGACGCCT
>CADACS010000197.1:0-3621 GCA_902786505.1 uncultured Planctomycetota bacterium
GAGCGCTCACAATATGAACCGCGGCAATTACGAAGAGATCTCGAAAGAACAGATTAACGATCTTCCGATTTCCGTCCTCATGGGCGCCGGGCATCCGGTTTACAACAACGGCAAAAAGATCGATAAAAACGCGGACGAGCTGAATTATCAATTTGTCGGCGGCCGCGAAGTTTGGGAGAAGGTCAGCGCGAACGACGGATATAAAGGCTGGACGTTCATTGACGACCGACCCGATTTCGCTTCTCTTGCCGCGATGACGCCCGATAAGAAAGAAGACGTTCCGAAGAAGGTTCTCGGCGTCGTTCGAACTAACGGCGACGTGCCCCCGATCGACGGAGACGCGGACGATCCCGAATCGATGATCAAGCGCTTTACGAAAGAGACCGTCGACGCGATTCCGTCCCTGACCGAAATGACGCTCGGCGCGCTTAACGTCTTGGCGCAGAACGAGAACGGCTTCTATCTTATGGTCGAAGGCGGCAATATCGACCACGCGAATCACGCCAATAACGCGGCGAATTCGGTTCTCGAACACGCCGGCTTCTCGAAAGCGGTCGACGCCGCGTGCGACTGGATCGAAAAGTACTCCTCCTGGGACGAAACGATCGTAATCGTAACCGCGGACCACGAGACGGGCCAAATCTGGGGCGCCGGAACCTTTGACGACGACAACGACGACGGGAAATGGAAGGCGAAGGACGACACGTTCAACGAATTCATGCCGGTCCCGGCGAGCGCCAAAGGGAAAGTTCCGGACGTTCAGTATATGAGCGGCGGCCACACGAACGCGCTCGTTCCCGTCTTTATCAAAGGCGCGGGCGCCGATTCCTACTACAAGTTCGTTCGCGGCGAAGATAAGAAAGCGGGCGAATTCTGGAAGTTCGACGGAAAATATATCTACAACAGCGACATTTACAACATTATGTCGGCGGCCTCCGGGATCAAATGATCCGTTAAGGTCGCGCGTCGATTCTTTCCGTACGCGGACGGCGTCTTCCTTGCGGGGGCGCCGTCCTTTTTTGTCTCTCCTGTTTTTTATCGGAAATTGCTATTTCTGCGGTCAGTTCCTTGATTTTCAGTTTGACATTAGGTAAAATGAGGGCAAGGTTGCCGATTCTTCCAGACGAGACGGAAACGGCCCGTTTCATTTTTTCGAACGCGAGGAAATATATGAATCAGAAATCATTACGCACACGTATCTTAGGTATGTTCGGCGCATCCGGTTCCGATCGGCGTGAATCGGCGCGGTCCCCCAAATCGCGTAAACTCGGCATGGAAGCGCTCGAAGCGCGCCAGCTCCTTAGCGCCACTCCGCTCGATCCGTCCGTCGACGGTTTGCCGCTGCAGACCGGCTGCTCCGGTCTCTGCGCGATTCCGGTCTACGAGGGCTTCGAACAGGGCGCGGTCGTAGAAGAAGCGACGTCCCTCACGAACGTTATGGACGAACTCCTCACGGAAGCGGGCCAGAATCCTGACAATCTCTCCCAAGACTTCATCTTCAATCTGAACAGCAATCCGAGCTCGACGTATACGATCTACCTCGACTTTACGGGCCATACGGCGACCGGCACGTACTGGAACGGCGGGAACGACGTCGTAACGCCGGTCTTCAGCTGGGACGATTCGACCGCGTTCTCGAACGCGGAACTTCGCGATATTTACGAAATCTGGCTGCGCGTAAGCGAAGATTATATGCCGTTTAACGTGAACGTTACGACGAAAGAGCCGACGGCGGCCCAGCTTGCCAAGAGCAGCGCCGGGGATAACGAATACGGCGTCCGCGTCTGCGTCGGCGGGTCCTGCTACGACTGGTACAACAGCAGCTGCGGCGGCGTCGCGTACGTCGGCTCGTTCACATGGAACAGCGACACGCCCGCGTACGTCTTCCCGAAGCAGCTCTATTCGGCGAAGAGCGTCGCGGAGGCGGCTTCGCACGAAGTCGGGCACACGCTCGGCCTCTCGCACGACGGCACGTCGACTCAAGGTTATTACGGGGGCGCGGACGGCTGGGCGCCGATTATGGGCGTCGGGTACAGTCAGCCGCTCACGCAATGGTCGAAGGGCGAATACGTCGACGCGAACAATCACGAAGACGACCTCGAAAAGATTACGTCGAACGGATTTGACTACCGCGTCGACGATTACGGCGACACGCTCGCGAAGGCGCGCGCTCTGACCTTTACCACGACCGGAACGCTCGCGTCCGGTATTATCGAGCGCAACGACGACGTCGACTTCTTCTCGTTCGAACTTTCGGGCGAACAGTCCGTGATTACGGTCGGCGGGTATACCGCGGTTACGAATCTCGACGTGCTCGTTTCTCTTTACGACTCGTCGAAGAATCTTATCGCGACCTACGACCCGACGAACACGCTTTACGTCTCGATCGACGTCTCCGAATTCGCCGCCGGAACCTATTACATGTCGGTCGAAGGGACCGGAATGACGGTCGACGGCAAAATGATCTATTCCGATTACGCGAGCCTGGGCGCCTATACGATTAAGACGGAGCTTTCGTCCGAATCGAACGACCCGTACGAACCGAACGACACGCAAATCGGCGCCTATCGGCTCGGCGTGATCTCCGAAACGACGACCCTCGCGGCGCAGATTGATCCGAGAAACGACTACGACTTTTTCAATTTCAAGCTGGCGTCCGGCTATTCCGGCGTAAAAGTAACGATCGACTACGCTTACGCGCCCGGAACGTCCGTCCTGAAGACCGCGTTCTACAACGGTTCGGAATGGGAGGACGAGTTTGCCGACGGTTCGAAGACGTACTACGCGCTTACGACCGACGATTCGCTCTATCTGCGCGTTAACGCGTCGACCTGGAAGAGCGCGATTCCTTACCGCCTGACGATTACTCCGCTCGAAAATCCGGAACTCACCGCGATTTCTCTTTCGACCGCGACGCCGAAAGTCGGGCTTCCGATTTCGGCCGTTCTTCCGTACGACGGCCTGACCGCGACGTATCAGTGGTATCGCGGCTCCAGCGTGGAGAATATGACCGCGATTCCCGGCGCGACCGATAAGATCTACGTGCCCACGAACGAAGACCTCAGCATGTTCCTGAAAGTCGTCGCGACCGGCTACGGAAACTGCTACGGGACCGCGGCGGCGGTCTCCGGCAAGGTCGGCGCGCAGACCGTCTGGACCGTCGCGTCGACGAGCGACGCGGCGAGCGCCAATCCTCTCACGCTGCGTCAGGCGCTCGCGAGCGCCGCCGACGGCGACCGGATCGTCTTCGCGCCGAGTCTCAACGGCCAGACGATTTCCGTCGGTTCGACCCTCGCGACGGCCAAGTCGCTCACGATCGACGCGTCGGCGCTCCCCGACGGAATTACGCTCGACGGGGGCGGATCCGGCCGCATTATGTCGTCGGTTTCCGAATACCTCTCGGTTATCGGCGTAACGTTCGCCAACGGCGCGACTTCCAACGAGGACGGCGCCGGGCTCTTCGCGTATGTGGACATTCTTGAACTGACCAACTGCGTCTTCAGAGGGAATACGGCGACGGCGACCGGTTCCACTCCGCTCTACGGCGGCGCGCTGCGCCTTGCCGCCGGCAAAGCGACCGTTACCGGCAGTACGTTCGCCAATAACGCGGTAACGAGCGCC
>CADACS010000197.1:3636-5598 GCA_902786505.1 uncultured Planctomycetota bacterium
ACTCCATCAGCGTCTTCGCGATCGCGTCCGATCCGAACACGACCCTGTTGGTCGTCAATTCTTCGCTCTACGGCAACACGTCGAACAGGTCTGGCGGCGCGATTAACGCGTCCGGCTTCCTTTCCGTTTGGGGATCCGCCATTACGGGCAATACGGCTCAAGGCGTAGGGGGCGGCGCGATTTTGGCCGTCAACGCGGAGCTTGTCGACACGCTGCTCGCGGACAATACGGCGGGCTCGTACGGCGGCGGTATTTACGCGATTAACAGTTTGAAATCGTGGAACTGCACGGTCGTAAATAACAGCGTAACGTACTTTGGCGGCGGTATCTACGTCGAAAACGGCTCCGGCGAAGTCTATAACGGAATCGTCCTGCTCAACTCGTCCAACCGCGCGTCCGGCGCCGATCTGGAGAAGGGGACGGGCTCGACGCTCTATTCGGTCAACACCCTCACGAGCTATACGAAGTGGACGCAGGCGACCGGCAATAAGACGTACTCTCCGACGAAGCCGCTCTTTACCGACGCGGAGAACGGCGACTACTCCCTGCCCGCCAATTCGCAGGCGGTCGACGTCGGCGACAACGCGTACGTCGTGTCGAACCGCGATATTACCGGCAATACGCGCGTCTATAACAGCGTGGTCGACCTGGGCGCCTACGAGTACATGCTCGCTCCGAAGGCGAATCTCCTCTTTACCGCGCCGCTCGGATGGGACGCCGGCGTCATGATGACGAGCGACGCGTCCGCGACCTCCGACGCCGGAACGTATAAGATCGGTCAGGATTATTACGTTCGCTTTAATATGACGAACGCGTCGAACGTGCCGATTAATAACTCGTTTGTCGCGCGCGTCTTCGTCGACGACGGCGTCGTTAAGACATATTCGATTCCGAGTCTGGCCGCCGACGCGTCTCTCGACTACACGCTGAATCTCGGATCGTTCGCCGCCGGCGCGCACACGCTGCGCGTTACCGTCGACTCCGGCAACTCCGTCGACGAATCGAACGAAAAAGCGCTGAAAAACCGGAGCGCTTCCGGGGAAGATCTGGAAAAGGGCATCCGTGCCATGGTCCCGGCTGCAGCCGGATATGCTGATGAAGAAGAATTTGCCGCGCTGCTGAAAGATATTCTTTTGCGCGCAGCCGCAATGGCGGATGAAAGGCGGGCGATCTGAACAAGCGTCACCTGGTCCTTTCAGACCTTCATGAAAACACTGCGGCGTTAAAGCGCTTTATCCGGATCGCGGAACGGCGTTTCAAAGGGTTTGACGATATCTGGGTTCTTGGGGATGTCTTCGGGCATTCGATCGATGCCACCGGGGTGGAGAATCTGACCCAGCCGGTCCTGAACGATCTGAAGATCCTCACGCGCAGCAAAGGCCTTGCCGTGCGTGGAAACTGGGAATACTGGCTCACCCATCCGGAGCGGGACAGTGTCGACAAAGATCAGGGAAAACATACTGAACAGCTGGCCCAGCGCCGAAAGATCCTTTCTGAGAAAGGCAACCGTCCGCTGCTGGAATGGGTCTCGCGGACGGCTGTAAAGGTTTTCCCTGAGAAGGGAGAAGGGGAGTTTTCGCTTTTCCATGGCTGCAGCTATGCCTGTCACGGCAACAGCGGTTATCAGCCGGATCCCTGCGAATGCTACCTGTATCCCAGGGATTTGAATATTGTGACCCGCGGGCTGTTCGGAAATCCGGAGAATCTGCGTACGCCGCATTTTCTCTTCGGTCATACCCACGTGCCGGGGTATTTTACTTTTGCCTCCGCCAGCATGACCAACATGTGGCAGTTTTTCACGTATGAGCTGAAAAACCGCCCGATCAGCTATGGAGAAAGCGGACGGCGTTTCGGGATCAATCCCGGAAGCGCGGGGATCGAAGGAAAGAACCTGCCGCGGACCGCGCTGCTGGTGGATACCTATGAAAAATCATTTATTTATCTGACTGACGAAGAGGGATA
>CADACS010000198.1 GCA_902786505.1 uncultured Planctomycetota bacterium
CGTTCTGCACGCGTCATAAACCGCGCGATAAAACAGTTCGTCGACTCTTCCTTTGACGTTGGCGTCTAAACGCCGTTCCGCGGACGCCGGCATAATCGGATCCGCCGCGTAGTTCAGTTCTTCGAAAAGCCGCTGCGTCGAGACGCTGCACGCCAATTCGGAGCCTTTGCGCGAGTACTCTGCCGAGCCCGCTCCGTCGGCGACCGCGAAAACGCGCCACATATCCGCGTTTGGCGCCGCGCGCATGACGTAAAAATCGTCGCAAAAGGCCGCGACATGCGCGTGCGCGCGCCCGCGTTTGCGCGCGGCAAGCGCTGTGATTCCAAGTTCAGGACAGAGCGTGAATCCGTCGCTCTTCGCGAGCGGCAAATCCGCGTACAGAACGTCCTTAGGAGGATCGTGCTCTTCCCAAAGGTCGACCGAATTCGGCAGGATACTGAACGAACGCCGAACGATAATCTCGTCAATCTTGTCTTTCGACCCCTTTTGGGGACGGATGAACGCGGAAACCAGAACGAGGCCGTCAAAGGGCGCGGTCGGCGTCCCTTCGACCGTCAACCGCTCGCCCTCGAGTCGGCAGGCAAGTCCAAGTTCCTCAAATCCCTGCGCGTCTTCCAGCACGTACTCGCCTTTGGGGCGGCGTCCGGCGACGTCGAAAAGCCGGAATTCGGCGCTGTAACGTTCGCCGATTTTTCCGTTTTTAAACGACATGCCGACGACCGCTTCGCGAAAGATAACCTCTTCGACTGTGTCGGGTCCGTCGTAAGGAAGGTCAATATACGCAATCTCAATCGCCAGAACGCTTTTAGGCGAATCGGGCCAATCGGCGCGGTTCTGCGCGTCTTTGCGCGGCGTCGGCGGCCTCAGATCCTTTCTACCGAAAAAATATCCCATTCGTTCCTCCGGACTCGCGAGCGCTACCTAACAATTCTGATTTCAGCCGGCGGGGGCGGCAGTTCCGAGTCGTCGGGCGGCGCCGCGGCCTGGACGCTGTCGCGGGAAACGAACGACGAAACCCAGTCCCAAAACTTAGCGAACGAGGCGACGTCCATCGTTCCGAGCGAATAAATCTCGTCGGTAAGGAGCCGCAGCGGCTCGACTTTCGCGCGCGGACCCGCGCAGCATGCGGCGATCCGCGCAAAAGGATACTTCTTAATCGCGTTCGCCGCGCGTTTAAAGAGCAGCGTGTCGGACGGAGCGCCGTCCGTCATAACGACCAAAATAGGATTCCAATCCCCTCTCACCGACGCCGTCGAAAGCCGAACTTCTTTTCTGAGCCGTTCGACGAGCAGCGCGAGCGCTTCTCCGAGATTCGTCGGCGACGTCTGCGGTACGGAAAGCGAGGGGAGCGTTACTTTGGAAAGCTCCGTCAGGGGCGTGAGGACTCTCGCGTGAAGATCGTACGAAATAATACTCAGCCAAACGGTTTCCAACGCGTACGGGTCGCGGCGGAGGCTCGACAGGAGCGACTGCAGACCGACCTTTACCGCCTCGATCGGCTCGCCGCGCATCGACCCCGACGTGTCGAGCAATATGTAGACGGGCAACCGTCGCGCAAACGTCTCTTCAACGGCCGTCTGCTCCTGTTCCGGCTCCTCTTCTTCTCCAGCCGATTTCGAAATAATAAAGGGTTTAGGCGCGATGGGAATTCTGCTCATGCGCGTCGCCGTTTGGACCGGAACGAGCGCCGCTTCTTCCGGAGGAAGCGCCGTAATGACAGACGTTCCCGAAAGTTCCGAATAAATGTGCGCGACGACGTTTATCGAAATCTGACCTTTAAACCACGGCCGGGATTTCCCGGCGCGGTCGACGCTTCTAATTCTAAGTTTGCCCCCGTCAATTTCGCACCGAAAACCGTATTGTTTAAAACCGACCGCGTCGAGGAGGGCAAAGTCGGCGTCGTAGATACTCTTATCCGCCAGGGGGAAGGAAAAATCGTAGCGAACGGCCGTCTCCCCTTCGTCAAACGTCAATTCCTCCATTCGTTTGAGAAAACGGTTAAACTGTTCGAAACAGCTGTTGGGATCTAAAAACCGCGCCAGAAGGGTTATTTTAAATTTAGCGCGGTAACGCGAAAGGCTGACCGCGGGCTTGGGCTCGCGCTTTTCGGCCATGCGCGGGGGCGGTTCCAGCGCTGAAAACAGGGGCGTCGGATTGCCGCCGTCGTCCTCCTCTTCTTCCTCCTCAATAAGATCGCTCGGCGTTATCAAGTCGTCCGGTTCGTCGTCGTCCGACCGCTCCTGCATTATTGCGTCGTTGACAATCGCGACGAACGCGCGGTCGTCATAGTAGCCCGGTATTTGAATTTCAAGGCCTTTTAACGCCGCCTCGGCGCGTTCTTCGCAGCTAAAATCCAAGTCAAACGCGCCGGGCGCCGAATTGGGAAACGTCTTTGTCAGAAACTTCTCCCAGAGCGCGTATTCGTCCGCGAAGGAGTCGGACGGAACAAAGGGCGCCAGCAAGCTTTTCGTCGCTAAAAAAATCCCGCCAAACTCCGTCAGAAACGTTATATGGGCGCGGTGGCGGACCGTCTTCCAAGGCGCGGACTCCCTCTTTAACTCCAAAGACGCGCCGTCGCGCAGACTCGCCTCCTCCAACGGGTTAAGCAGAATGACTTGGGCGGCGCCGTTGGGGCGGTATATCGCGGCGACTCCGTCTCCGGCCCCATAAGAAAGAACGGTCCAAACGTCGGGGCGTTTCCCATTGCCGGGAAAACGCTTTATCGCGACGCACTGAAGGGAGGCGCGGTAATCGTCGGGATCGCTCTTTTTGGCCTGCGCCTCGGAGGCTATGATCTCCGCTTCCTTGCGCGCCATTTTGGAGAAAAGCAAGTCGGCTTGGCCCCGCAGCGTCTTCCGCTCGACGCGTTCGGGAAAGACGTCGGTTCCGCCGAGTTCGTACGTTTCGAGAAGCGCGTTCTCTACCGCGTCGGTAATCTGACAGAACGAGCCGTTCAAGTGCGATTCCAGAACGCGCGTCCACGCGTCGCAGCGAAGCTCGGCGCCTTTATGCCCGTACTTCGCCGACTCGCGGCCCTCAGCTACGGCGAACACGTGCCAGCCGTCTTCGTTCGGGCCTAGAGCGCAGGCGTAGCCGCTCTTGCAGAACGCGCCAAGATGCTCGTGCAGACGGCCGCGTTTGCTCGCGGCTAAAACGGAAAGCGGCTGTTCGCCGTCGATAAAGAATCCGTCGCTGCAGTCGTAGGGAATATCGGCGTAAAGGGCGTCCTTGGGAGGATCGTGTTTCTTCAGCGCTTCGAAAGGAACGGCGGCGATCGAAATCGGGCGGTAAATGGAGAATTCGCCGCTCCTGCCGAGCGAAGACTCCTCGTAGCCGTAGAACTCGACCCGTCCGGCGAACGTCCGCGTCGGCGTCCCTTCAATGAGTAAAGAAGAGTCGTTAATGCGGCAGCTTAACCCCAACTCTTCAAATCCCGACGACCGTTTTAAATCGAAACCGTCCGCCGACAGCAGATCGAACCCGTCCGGCGTCAAGTTGATTTCAAAACGATAGGGTTCGCCAACCCTTCCTTTCGGAAACTCTATCCTTAGGATTGAACTGACAAAGGACGGATAGTCAAAGTCGAGAACGCTCTGTCTCCCCTCGGACATGCCG
>CADACS010000199.1 GCA_902786505.1 uncultured Planctomycetota bacterium
GCGTTGGTCGTATTCCACTCCAGTTAACGCTTTGAACTGCGAGAGTTATGGCGAACCGGACGTTCGTCCGGCTGGGCGCCCTGACGGGCGCGTGCGCGGCCTTGCACGTTCCGGCGGCCGTCTTCATGGCGTTCATCAGCGTGATGGCGACGACAAGCGACCGAACCGCCCCTCCGGCTGAGGAGCGGGAGCGATAATTCACAGAGCCGAGCGGGAGCTCGAACTGGCCGCCCGCCTAGGGCCCGAATTAATTCGGTGAAAAACGGGCGGATTCTTGTAGTAATCGTCTCCTTTTTGCATACTATAGGGTGAAAGGAGACTTTACTATGAGACCTTATATAACGATTTTTGACCTTGGGGTTGATCGAAACGAAACGCAAAAAAAATCATATCGCAATGCGTGTGCAGTAAGAATCGGGGGTTTAATAACCGACGTATTTTTCTGTTTTTTAGGTTGGATACTTAGAGGCGTGGATGGATCCTTAATCGGTTTGTTTGTTGGCACAATTGTTTTTTTGATATGCATTATCATTGCGGATATTCTCTACGAGGATTCTGTAATTCCAACTATTGAACAATTTAATGAATCCTCTTTAAAAAGATCGTTAATAAGAACGAAAGATAACAATGCCCAAAACAAGCGTGTTCGTTAATGGCAGAACTTTGTCTGTCGACAATCAAACATTCAACGTTAAATTTAATAAGTCTATAGCGGACTTACAGTCTGGTCTTTCCAAAGCTCAAAAAGCTCTTGGTTTGACATATGACCAAAATCAGCATTTAAACGACACAATAGGGCGTTGTGTTGAAGGCTTATCGCTTTGGCAAGCGCGACTCGGCATGTGGGTCGATGAAACGGGGAGGTTAGAACTATTTCTGGCGGATATGCTGAAGGGTTGAGCCGAACTGAACTTGAGCTTGGTTACTACGCCGATAAAACGGGGAACGTTTGTAACACGCCGTATCAGACCTTTTAAAATTTTTTTGTTATCCTCTCGATTCGATAATTATTGGTCTTCGATTCTATTACGTCTTTTTTTCTGTTTTTCGTTCGCACATCCGGTTTACGGAAACGCCGCGGAAGAAACGGAAGTCGGCGGACCGTTTCAATAAAATACGGCGTCGTCATGGTCGGAATTTGCGCGCATTCGCGCGGAACCGGAGGTTTCCTCCGGCTGGGCGCCGCCCGTTGTGCGGCGCGGGCGCGGCGCAGCGCGACGGGGCGGCTTGTGCGCTTTGCGAATCCATCTTTCGGAAGCGCGGAGCGCCGGCAAGGGCAAGCGACCAACGGGAGCGGTCTTTTTAGTTCCGCGCGGGAGCGCGAACCGGGAGCCGCGCCGTCGCGGCCGCGGAGCGCCGACGTCGGCAAGCGACCAACGGGAGCGGTCTTTTTAGTTCCGCGCGGGAGCGCGAACTGCCCGTCCGGCAAGGACCGTCAGAATTCAAGCTCGTCGACAACGTCTTTCAAGTAGAACTCGCCGTTTTCGCCGATACGCGCGTTCTCGCCGAAATCGTCGAGGTCAAGAGATTCATACAGGGGGACGTTTCCCGGGCCCCAAATCGTATACCACCAATTGGGCGTAATAAAATAATCGTCCCCACGAAACGTGACGTCGAACTCCCAGCCGTAAGACAAAAGCAATTGGACGTCCTTAATTGACTCGACAGGCCAGTCCTTGGACGAACAACGTTCAAAGAGATCAAGTCTTTTCCCGTCGTCGAGTCCGTTTCTAATACGCCATTGATCCCGCTTCTTCCATCTCAGATCGTAGCCTTCTTTTCTATAGGCGTCCCATAGCTCTTTTTCTTTTTCATTCATTTTCTTTTCCCCATCGTTTGGTACTTTAGAGGAGCGCTTCTCTTTCTCTTTCTCTTCTTTCTATTGCCACTTTCAGGATAAGTCCATACATGGATATGCGGGAAGATATGCGCCCCCTTGCCGTGGCAGTAATCAAAGTCTTGCAGAACATATCCGAGTCCGTCGTAAATACGCCGTTGGACAAGTACCTTTTGCGTTGCTTTGCGGCGGCCTGTGCGCTTTGCAAATCCATGTTCCGAAAGCGCGGAGCGCGGCCATTGGCAAGCGACCAACGGGAGCGGTTACCGCAGTTCCGCGCGGGAGCGCGAACCGGGAGCCGCGCCGTCGCGGCCGCGGAGCGCCGGCAAGGGCAAGCGACCAACGGGAGCGGTCTTTTTAGTTCCGCGCGGGAGCGCGAACTGCCCGTCCGGCAAGGACCGCCGTCGCGGCCGGCTGTCAGAACTCAAGCTCGTCGACAACGTCTTTCAGATAGAACTCGCCGTTCTCGCCGATGCGCGCGTTTTCGCCGAAATCGTCGAGATCGTCTGTTTCGTACAAAACACGCTCGCAATCGGGAGACAAAATAGTAAATTCTCCAAAAACGGGCGAGACAAAATATTTTTTTTCTCGGAATACAATGTCAAATTCCATACCGCAAGAAAGGAGAACCTGAATAAAAAAAACGGTTTTCATGCCGTCGTCTCTTTCTCCTCTCAAATACTTGTCTAATAAGTCGTCAGGAACATTATGTTCTCTGAGCCAACGTTCCCCATTCGTCTCTACCATTTCCTTCTCCTTATCTATATTCGATAGCGTAGCTTCGGGTCTTTCTGTTTATCCAAATGTGAATATGCGGGAAAAAGTGAAGTCTGAACCTTGAATGACAGTAATCAATGTCTTGAAGCGCAAAACCTTGTGTGTCATACACACGCCGTTGAACGAGAATCCGATCGCCCGTTATTGGGTGGACGCCGTATTTGTCAACCGTAGCGCCAGCGTACTCTTTTGAATACGACGGCATTGGATATGTTTTGTCTGCCGTGTCTTCATATGGAAAAACCTTGCTTTCCCCATAAATCCCGTCAGGCAGAACGAATGAATTTAACGGCGCTCCAAATATTCCTTCCAGTCTCTCGCCTTCCGTCTTCATTTTGTCCGCGTACTTTTGACAATACGAAGGTTCAATTCTTTCAAACGGAGGAATAATCTTCTGATAGTTCGGACCTGGCGAGCCTCTGCGACTTTTCTCAACCTCGTTTCCAATGTTCTGCGCGGCTTCTTCTCCGGTCTCTTCGAGTGGGGTAAAGAATGTCCCACCGTACTTATTCCTCGCCCAACGTCCGTAAAGTCCGCGCTTTTCGTTCCAGACGTATTCGACGCCGCCGACGTTCTTACTAGGTTTCTTTTCGTACAGGACGACCTCACGGCCAATCTCCATTGCGGCCTGTTCGCCAAGCCAAGCCAAAAGGTCGTAATTTGAATTCATAAATAAACCTTATTAAAGTCTCCTTGCCAAAAAAATCTTTCCCGGCTCTAACGACCGTTTCGGCGGATATTTTACATGGTATTTTGGATTGTGACGTTCGGCGACAGAATTTTTTTCTCCTCAGAAGTAGAACGGCGTAAAGATCGGTTCACGGTTTTTCGCGCGCCGTTGATCGGCGCGTTTTGGGGGCGGTCTTTTGCGTAGTGGCGGAATTTGCGCGCATTCGCGCGGAACCGGAGGTTTCCTCCGGCTGGGCGCCGCCCGTTGTGCGGCGCGGGCTGCGCTTTGCGGATGCATGTTCCGGAAGCGCGGAGCGCCGGCAAGGGCAAGCGACCAACGGGAGCGGTCTTTTTAGTTCCGCGCGGGAGCGCGAACCGGGAACGGCGCCGTCGCCGTCGCGAGAAGCCCGTCCGGCAAGGACCGCCGTCGCGGCCCGACCGTTAGAATTCAAGCTCGTCGATAACGTCTTTCAGATAGAACTCGCCGTTCTCGCCGATACGCGCGTTCTCGCCGAAATCGTCGAGGTCAAGAGTCCCATAGAGCATCTCGTTACACTCGCCCCAGATCGAATAACACCAATTGGGCGTTATAAAGTACTCGTCCCCGCGAAATGTAACGTCAAACTCCCAACCTAAAGACAGCAGCAACAGGACGTCTTTAATAGACTCCATATGCCAGTCCTTAGACCAACCTGTAAAGCGAGAAAGCCTTTCTCCATCGTCGAGCCCATTTTTAACGCGCCATTGTTTACCCTTCTCAAACGACCGTTCCGGACTTTCTTTCATAGCGGCTTTCCATAATTCGTCGTGATTCATCTTTTTGTCTCCTTTGCACGATATCTTAGCGGCTTGCTATGAAACCAACAATTTGGACCAAGTTTAAACCATACGTGAATATGAGGAAAGATATGAAAACCTTTCCCGTGAAAAAAGTCAAAGTCCTGCAAAACGTCTCCGTTGTTATCGTATATGCGTTTCTTTACCAATACCTTTACGTTCGTCTTTTTAAGCGTTTGATAAAGAGCGACGGTTTTTCCCGCATAGCGTTTGCAGCGAAGGGGCAAAGACGGCTCGTCGTAAACGCTGCCGTCAGTCCCGCCGTCTGGAATAATTACCCGCCCGAGCGCTTGAAAGTTCTTTTCGCACAAAGAACTCGTGATAACGCATGTTCTCTAGTAATTCTTTACGTTTATTAACATTTGGGCGCGATCCTATCAATACAGCGAAGGCTTCGTCAGTCGGTTTATTCTTGTTTTTGGCGCGGTCTACAACTTCTTCAAAACGAATGAAGTATTTCCCGCCTCCCACGTTCGTTACCCAACGCCCGAACGCGTTCATCTTGGGGTCCCACGGGTACTCGCGGCCCATAAAAAATTGACTTGAAACCCTTCCTTTTCGCGCGTACTGAACGAGATTTCCAATCTCCATTGCAGCCTGTTCGCCAAGCCAATCCAAAAAGTCATAATTTG
>CADACS010000200.1 GCA_902786505.1 uncultured Planctomycetota bacterium
CCGCGCCGCGGCCGCCGCCGACCTGCTCCGCGCCAAGCGCCGATTCGCGCTCCCGGACGGCAAACTGCCGATTCCGCACCCAACCCGCGAGTATTCGATCGCCTATCGCGCGCGCGCCGCCAACGTTCTCTTTGGCTGCTGCCCCATGATCGGGTGCGATATTATCTATACGCATCCGGCGAATCATTGCGCCTCGATTGGGCGCGCGGCTCAGCGCGATTTCCTCTCCTACGCCGATTCCGTCTCAAAGCTCGAAGGGGGCGTCTATCTCTCGGTCGGCTCCGCCGTTCTCTCCCCCATGATCTTTGAGAAGTCGCTCTCCATGTCGCGCAACCTTGCCCGGCGGCAGAATAAGACGATTAGCGATTTCTCCATTCACGTGGTCGATCTCGCAAAATCAGCGTGGGACTGGACGAAAAACGGAGAACCGCCCATGGACGATCCGGCGTATTACTTGCGCTACTGCAAGACGTTCAGCCGTATGGGCGGCCGCATGACCTACTGCAGCGCGGATAATCGCTCGTGGTTCGTCGCGCTCCTCAACAACCTCGAGAAAGGAGCCGAATAGACAAAAACGCGCCGTTAACACGCGCCGCGCGCAACGACTACTTGCCCCGGCCGCGTATTTTGGCTATACTGAAAACGAATATGCAACTCGCGTCGGAAGTTTTCGCGCGTTTTCAACGGACGTCCGTTCGCGCCTTTTCTGAACGCTTCACAGATTATCAACAGGAGATTCGTTATGTCGCTCAATCGTCGTCAATTCCTTAAGACGTCGGCCTTCTCTGCCGCCGCGTTAGGGCTCTCTCAATTCCCGGCGCCGTCGATCGCGCTCGCCGCCGACGCCAACTCCAAACTTCGGGTCGGAGTCGTCGGTATTTCCGGCCGCGGAGCCGGCAATATCTCCGAACTGCTCGGCGGCTCCGAAAAGATCGCCGAACTCGCCGCCATTTGCGACGTCGACGACAACAACCTCGAAGCGCAGGGTAAAAAATATCCGAACGCCAAGCGGTTCTTCGATTTCCGTACCATGCTCGACGAAATGGACGACCTCGACGCCGTTCTCGTGAGCACGCCCGACCACACCCACGCCGTCGCCGCGATGGCCGCCATGAAGAAAGGGCTCCCCTGCTTCTGTGAAAAGCCGCTCGCGCACGACGTCGCCGAAATCCGCGCTATGCAGAAGATCGCGAAGGAAAAGAAGCTCGCGACCCAGATGGGCACGGTCATTCACGCGACGGAAAATTACCGCCGCGTCGTCGAACTCATTCAGGCGGGCGCGATCGGCGAAGTAACCGAATGCCACGTCTGGTGCTTCAAGGGCTGGGGCGGATACCCCGAACCGTCGACCGAAAAGATCGACGTTCCCAAGAACATCCACTGGGACGAATGGCTCGGCCCCGCGCAGTGGGTCAACTACAATCCCTGCTATCTCCCCGCGCGCTGGCGAGGATACTGGCCGTTCGGAACCGGAACGTTCGGCGACATGGCGTGCCACCTCATGGACCTCCCGTTCTGGGCGCTCGACCTCAAATATCCCAAGACGATCCACGCCACGTGCGATACCGAAATCAGCAAGATGTGCTGCCCGCTCGACGTCGAATGCAAGTATGAATTCGAACTCAACGGCAAGACCTTCCCGCTCACTTGGTACGACGGTAAAAAGCGACCCGCCGTTATCGACGAAAAGAAGCTCGAACCGCTGAGCATGGGCGTTATCTTCGTCGGAAAAGACGGAATTCTCGAAGCCGACTACGGCACCATTCGCCTCTATCCGGAAGAAAAGTTCGCCAAGTACGAACGGCCCGCCAAGTCGATTCCCAAGTCCGCCGGTCATCACCGCGAATGGCTCAATTCGATTATCGACGGCGGCAAGACGGAACCGCTGTGCAACTTCGAGTATTCCGGCCGTCTCGCCGAAGCGGTCCAGCTTGGCGCCGTCTCGCTCCGCGCCGGTAAGATTAAGCTCGAATGGGACGCCGATAAGATGCTCGTTACCAACAACAAGGCGGCCAACGACTTCATTAAGACCGAATACCGCGACGGCTGGACTCTCTGATCCAATTCCGAGATCCGCGAGCTGACTCGCGGAACATAACGAAAAGCGCGTTCCGGACGCTGAGCCCGGAACGCGTTTTTTATTGCGACGTTACTGAAAACAAAAAACGCGCCCCGAATCCTACGAAACGGAGCGCGTTTAATTCATTCAAGACGACCGCCGCGACGCGCGCGGAGACGTCTCAACGCCAAATCGATCACTCGGCGGCTTTCTTAGCGGCGGCCGCGGCGCGGCGAGCCTGAGCGGCCTTCTTACCGCGCTTCATCGTCTTAACGACGTTCTGCTCGGTTTCGGCGCGTTCTACGCGGCGTTGCGCCAGACGGGTCGCTTTACCGACGCGGTTGCGGAGATAGTACAACTTAGCGCGGCGCACGATGGAGGAGCGCACAACTTCGATTTTGGCAATACGAGGGCTGTGGACGGGGAACTTACGTTCGACGCCCTGACCGGCGACGATACGGCGCACGGTGAACGTTTCGCGAACGCCAGAGCCGCTGCGGGCAATGACGACGCCGTTGAAGATTTGGATACGCTCTTTGTCGCCTTCGAGAATCTTGCAGTGTACGTTGACGACGTCGCCAATTTCAAACTTCGAAACGTTTTCTTTCTTGGCGCGAGCTTCTACCAAACGGATTAATTCCTGACTCATGGATATGATCCTTTTATTTTTCTAATGCAACTGAATGGAACGCGTTAAAAACTGCCGACATAACCGCGTCGGCCTAGAAAGAAGATCGATTAACGCGCACAGCGCGAATCGGTCAACCCGCCTTCCTCACGTCGAATACGAAACGGCCGGCTCTTTTTTTCCTATTGCCGCAAGCGTTTCAGTCTTCCGACGTCTCGCCGTCCAGTAGTTCGGGACGGCGGGCAAACGTTTTTACCTTGCGATTGTGCTCCCGCCATTTCTCGACCAGCCCGTGATCGCCGCTGAGCAGGATCTCCGGAACGCTGAGCCCGCGATATTCGCGAGGACGCGTGTACTGATCTTCTTCTAAAAGACGGTTGCCAGACGAAAAAGAATCGACCACAGCCGAATTCTCGTCGCCTAATACGCCCGGTATCAAACGCATTACAGAATCGATGATGACCTCCGCCGCAACTTCTCCGCCGTTCAAAACGTAGTCCCCGATCGAGATTTCGTCCGGTCGAAGTATATCGACGACGCGCTGGTCAAACCCTTCGTAACGTCCGCAGAGGATAATCAGCCGCTCTTCGCGCGCCAGTTCCTCTACTACCCGCTGCGTGAGTAGACGGCCCTGAGGCGTCGTCATAACGACGCGCCCCGGTATTTCCGAGAAAGCCTGAACTTCCTCGACGCAGGGTACGACTCTGTCTACTTTTAACACCATGCCGGGCCCGCCCCCAAAGGGACGGTCGTCCATTGTGTTGTGTTTGTCGTGAGCCCACTGCCGCATGTCGTAAAGATTGATCTCGATGAGACCGCGTTCAATCGCGTCTTTTAAAAGACTTTCCGAAAGGCGGAGCAAACGACTCAATTAAACTTCAAACTTCCTCGCTGAGGAATGATTTTTCGTTCGTCCGAACTCACTCGGCGGCTTCGGCCGCGGGCGCTTCTTCAGCGGCGGGCGCGGCAGGCGCGGCGGCGGCGACCGGAACGTTGCGTTTACGGCCGGCGGCCAAACGTTCGATCGCGGCTTTCTGCGCTTCAAGGCAGACGCCGTCTTTACCGTACTTCTTAATCAGAACGGCGCACTTGTCGCTCGGCTGAGCGCCAACGCCAATCCAATAAGCGATACGGTCGCCCTTAAGAAGAGCGCGCGCGTCAGTTTCGGGAACCATCGGATCATACGTTCCCAATTCCTCGAGAACGCGTCCGTCGCGGGGACGACGGCCGTCGACGGCGACAATACGGAAAAAGGGTCGATGTTTACGACCAAACTTCTTCATACGAATTCTAACAGACACTAATCTATCTCCTAAAAACAATAAAGGTATTTCCCGTCCCCTCGTGAACGGGAGTCCAATTTCCGCCCTCGCGCCGCGTGCGCGGTATCGGGAACTCGTTCGGTTGCGCGTTTTACGGAAACGCGCGCGCAAACGGAGCGCTCGACGCGTCGGTCGGTTTATTTAATGGGGACAACCCCAATTAAATTCGGTAGTCAAAGGAACGGATCGCCGCAAAGCGCCGGACCGTTCCCGGATATGTCACTTCTTCTTTTTCTTATTGCGGCGTTCTTTTTCAAGCCGCTTGCGCTGCGCTTCCCGTTCTTTCGGGGTAAGGCGCTTGCCGGTCGATCCTTTTTTCGGCTGGCCGCCCAGCATGCCAAACGGATTCGCCGTCATCGACTGGAGCTGCCGCATACGCTGCGCCGCGCCGAGCGAGGAGAAATTCTTAACCACGCCCGCCATTTTCTGATGCATATCGAGAAGCTCGTTGACGCGCTTAACGTCGACGCCCGCGCCCGCGGCAATTCTCTTTTTGCGGCGAAGGTCGATGATTTCCGGCTTGCGGCGTTCAAGGGGCGTCATCGAATCGATAAGCCCGCCGATCTTGCGCATCTCTTTATCCGGATCGACGCCAAGCTCGCCAATAAGCACGCTC
>CADACS010000201.1 GCA_902786505.1 uncultured Planctomycetota bacterium
AATAGGTCAAGCCTTCGAGGAGCGCCGACCACATTCCCGCGGCGCTCGACTCGGTAATAAAGCTGAATCGGTCGAGCCCCGCCGCGGAGCCCGGCTCCGGAGAAATGGCGGCGAAGAACGCCAGATCCTGCCACTTCGCGCCGCCGAGCTTCGGCCTGGCGAGCCGCTCGAGGAGCGCCTCGAACGCGCCAAGACGCGCTATGCGCCATATTTCGGGCGCGGGCGACTTCTTCGTCTTAACGCATTCGAGGGGCGCGAGCGGGGCCCAGAAGGTCGGCTTCGCGCCCGCGTGCGCGACGTCGTCGTACGACAGAGACCAGCAGAGCCGCGGAACCGACTTCGAACGCGCGATCGCGGACCGCTGCGACGCGTCTTTAACGACTCGGAAGTACATGTCTTTGCTCGGATTCCCGTGATATTCGTAGCCGTCCGTAAAGACCGCGATCGGAAGCGCGCCCGTATTCTCGCGCGTCGGCGTTATATAGAGGTCGGCGCGCGACAGAACGTCGACTCCGTTCGCGGGCCCGAGCTCTTTCTGGCGCGTTATCTCGTAGCTCGTCTCCCCGACGGTCAGCAGATACCCTTTCGTTCCGTGAACGAGCTTTTTCGTAATCGCGACGTTCAGTCCGGAGTTCGCCGCGGCGTATTCCTCGAACTTCTGCGTAAACATCTCTTCGAGCTCGCTTTCGACGAGCGACGAATAGTTCAGGGCGCCGACCGAAACGATCTTTTTGAACGGCTCGCCGTCGCGCGCGTACTCGAGAACCGCGTCGAGCGCGTCGAGCGCGCGCGAACGCGACACGTTGACGACGTCCTTGTCGTTGGCGTAGGCGAGAATGCACCTGTAGCATCCGTCCTTATCGGAATCGCGCTCGCACGCGCACTTCTGGAGCCGGTCCCGGGCCAGTTTGAACGCTTCGAGCAGGTCGTTCGGCTGCTCGCAAAACTGCTTGAGATAACCGGTTCCGCCGGGCACTTCGTCGTAGACGGTCAGGAACCTTCGCGCGACCTTCGAGTCGTCGACCGACTCGTTCTGAACGGCGACGCGCAGGTGCCCGACGTTCCCTTTAAAGAACTCCTGAAGCGCCATGCGCACGGCGGCGACGAACGACGCGGAATAGCTCTCGACGACCGGAATCGGCATGCGGAGCGCCTCCGACTCAAATTCCCGATAGAGATAGAGGCAGTCGGGCGTCTGCGCGCTCTTATCGGACCGGAAATATTTGCAGCTGACATGATGGCGCGGCTCTTTGTCCGGGGGCGTGACCATGCCGCACTCGGCGCAGACCCGAAAGCCGACCGCCGGAACATCCTCGCCCGCGATCCGGAGCGCGTCCCCGGCGAGCGCGTCCCCCGGCTCCCCGAAGTTGACGTCCCGGAACCGCGCTTTCGACCAGTATTCGAACCCAAACGGAACGCTCTCGTCGGCGAGCCGGAACCCGACGTCGGGCTCGTTTCCGACGTACTCGATTAACATTTTGCGCGAGAAGAGTTTCGGAACGCGCCGGTCCGACTCGTCGAACGCGCGGGTCTCCGACTCCTCCTGTTCGGCGACGACCCGGTCGAGCCGAACGACGTTCCGCGTCTGATTCCCGCCGCTCCAGGTGGCGCTCCCGCACTTCGGACAGCATTTCCCTTTCGTATCGGAATCGGACAGTTTGCGCACGCAGCCGCAGTCGCCGCAGAAGCGCCAGCGTTCGATTTCGAACTGGCCCGCCGTGTCGATTCGGTTCACTAAAAGCTTGCGTCCGCCCGCGTAGAAATTGTTGCCCGGCGCGAGTTCCGAGATCGCCGCGCGGGCCGCGCGCGAATATTCCTCCGCGATCGGCTCGCGCTCTTCTTCGTCCGCGTCCTGCTTCGTATTGCGCCGGCGCCAGAGCGCGGTCCGGAGCTTCATTCCCTCCTCCGGAAAGGCGTAGTTCGGGAGGAGCCCTTCGTCGGTAAAATATTCGTAAGTCGTTATCTTATCGATAAGATCGCGCGCTTTGGCGAGCGCGCGGCGTTCGTCGCGCAGATTCTGCTTCTCCAGCTTAATGGCGTCCGACTCGACTTCCTTTTCGAGTTCGCGCAGCTTCTTGCCGACCTCGGCGCCCTTCGCGGCGTACCCGTCCCGGAGCGCCGCGGTCCGCTCGAGCTTCTCTTCGATCTTCCACTGATATCCGTTCTCGGACTGCCCGTCGATAAAGAACTTGCGGAGCGCCTCTTTCGTTTCGCCGCGCATAACGTCGCCAAAGAGCGCGCAGAAGCCGTCGAAAATGGAGTCCCGCGCGCGTTCGGCGAACGCGAACAGATTGCGCGGGAACGCGCGTTCGACGTCGTTTTTGCGCGCCGCGAAGAGCGTCTTGAGATTCATGGGCACGAGCCGCTTGGCCGCGCCGCCCTTCGCGGCGTCGAGCTCCGTCTGAATCCAGCGGTCGAACGCGTACGCGAGCAGCTGACGTTCGAGCACGGTCGGCGCGTTGAGAAAGACGCCCGGAGGATCGATCGGCCCGTCGAACGCTTCCGCCGGATCGTTGAAATAATAGAGATCGCGCGGACGGTTCGCCGCCACGACAAGATTGAACGAGTTCCCGTCCCGACGTCCGCCGCGCCCGACCCGCTGTACGAAATTCGCGCGCGTCGGCGGCACGGAACAGAGCGCGACGCTCGACAGGTCCCCGATATCGACGCCCATTTCGAGCGTCGGGGTGCACGAGAGGAGATTCGTCGCGGCGGGATTCGCGTCGGAGCCGGCGATAAAGTCCTTTTCGAGCGCCTCGCGGTCCGCGCGGTCGAGCAGGCTCGTATGCTCGCGCGCGACGATCCGGCAGACGTCGGCGCTCTCGTAGAACCGTCGCGACGCCTCCTCTTCTCCGTCCGCGTCCTTCGAATCGAGCCGGCATACGGCGCAGGCGTCCCACGCGTAACATTCGGCGCCGTCCCAAATTGCGCTTTCGGATTTGGGCGCGTAGAAGACGCGGCGCGTTCCCTCCTGAACGTACCGGTCGACGTCGGTCTCGATAACGAGCGCGTCCGGGCTGAATCCCCAATTCACCCCGAGTTTGCTCGACTCGTATCGGCGCAGAATTCCGAGTTCGCGCCCAAGTTCGAGGAACTTTTCGTAAATCTCGTCCCGATAGCCGTCGCTCGCACTCCCGAGCGTTCCGCGCATGCAGTCGTCGTAGCGCTTCGGACGCTTGCCGCCCGCGACGGAGTCGGCGTACTTAAATTCACGCCCGGTATGAACGAAGCGCGGCATACGCTCTTTCCAGAGCTTGGGCATGAACCAATAGTCCTCGCCGAACCTGCCGAACGGGTACGTCTGACCGTCCTCAAAGAGCGGCTTGAGCTCCGCGAGCCAGACGCCCCCGGAGACGCGCAGCGCGCCGCTGGCCAGGAAATTGACCGGGGCGCTCTCGAAGCGCAGCTTCTCCGCCAGCGCCAGCACCGCCGCCGCCTGGCAGATCACCAGGGGGCTGAGATACTCGATGGCGAGGTA
>CADACS010000202.1 GCA_902786505.1 uncultured Planctomycetota bacterium
GATTTTTATTCGCAGTAATACCCGATTTTTAACGGCTTGGAACTGCTAAACGCCGCGCGAACCGGACGTTACGTCCGGCTGGGCGCCCTGACGGGCGCGTGCGCGGCCTTCCACGGCGCGGCGGCGGTATGCGTGGCGGGTTATTGCGCGTCGGTTATACCGGCCGGCGCGGCCGGTTGTGGGTATGCGCCGGGACGGCAGTTTGGGACAAGCGACCAACGGGAGCGAAAACCGCAGATCCGCGCGGTAGCGCGAACCGGGTCCCGCGCCGTCGCGGGCGTCGGTTATACCGGCCTTTCGGCCGGTTGGGGTTACGCTGCTCAGGGAATCTAAAGGAAAGAATCAATGGCCGTCAATAAAAAACCGCTCAAGGAATTCGCCGACCGCTGGCGCGGAAAAGGATACGAAAAGGGCGAGACGCAGCAGTTCTGGCTGCAGCTGCTCAAAGAGCTCGGCTATCCGTACTCGAACGACGTCCTTTTCGAGCGCCATCTGCCGTCGGGCGGTTTTATCGACGTATGGCTCCGCGACGCGTCGACCCTTATCGAGCAGAAATCGCTCGGCGTCGATCTCGATAAGCCAGAGCCGCGTCAGGGCAAACTCAAGACCCCGCTGGAGCAGGCGCTCGATTACGTCGACGAACTCCCGCTCCCGGAACAGCCGCGATTCGTCGTAACGTGCAATTTCGCAACCTTTCGCGTCTACGACCGCAATCTGTGCGGACGGAGCGAACTGGCCAAAAACGCGTTCGAATTCACGCTCGACGAACTCGCGGACCATCCCGAACGGCACGCCTTTATCAACGACCCCGCCAACAGCCGGCTCGAAAAAGAGAAACGCGCCTCGATTCGCGCGGGCGAGCTCGTCGGCAAGCTCTACGACAAACTGCGCGCGGGCTATCTCGACCCGGACTCCGAAGAGAATCAGCGCGCGCTCAACGTGCTGTGCGTCCGGATCGTCTTCTGCCTCTATTGCGAAGACGCCGACCTGTTTGAAAAAGACGCGTTCTATAACTATCTCAAAGACCTGCCCGCGACCGGAATTCGCAAAGCGCTCAAAGACCTGTTCCGCGCGCTCGACACGCCGATCGCCGAACGCGACCCGTACGATCTGGAAGTCAAGAATTTCCCGTACGTTAACGGCGGACTCTTTAAGGGCGAATCCGAGATTCCGAATTTTACCGAGGACGCGAAGCGCTTTCTGCTCGAGGAGGCGTCTAAGCCGGTCGACTGGTCCCAGATCTCGCCGACGATTTTCGGCGGTATTTTCGAATCGACGTTGAACCCGGAGACGCGCCGGTCGGGCGGCATGCACTATACCTCCCCTGAAAATATCCATAAAGTCATTGATCCGCTCTTTCTCGACGCGCTCAAAGAGGAGTTCGCCGCTATTCGCGACGAAGTCGGCGCCACGCCGCGAAAGAAGAAGGCCGCGCTCGCCAACTTCCACAAAAAGCTCTGCTCCCTCAAATTCCTCGATCCGGCGTGCGGGTCCGGAAATTTCCTCACGGAAACGTATCTCTGCCTGCGCAAACTGGAAGACGCCGTTCTAGGCGAGCTCTGGAAAGGGCAGACCGCTATGGGGTTCGGCGACGAAGCGCTCACCGGCGCACGCGTCAATCTCGGCCAGTTCTACGGGATCGAGATCAACGATTTCGCCGTCGCCGTCGCGAGAACCGCGCTATGGATCAGCCGGCTCAAGGCTAACGGCGAAACGTCCATGTTTATCGAAATGGGAGGCGAGGATTTTCCGCTCAGCGAGGCTCCGAATATTGTGCTGGGGAACGCTTTGCGATTAGATTGGAACGACGTCCTGCCCGCGGGGGAATGCTCGTTTATTATGGGGAATCCGCCGTTTGTGGGACATCAGTATAGAACGTCTGAACAGCAGGCGGACATGGATCATGTATTCCAAGGCGTTCATGGATACGGAAAACTTGATTATGTATGCGCTTGGTACCAGAAGAGCGCTAAATATATTCAAAAAACTGAGATACATTGCTCGTTAGTATCTACGAATTCAATATGTCAGGGCGAATCAGTTGGAATACTTTGGCGATACCTTACGAAAGAAGGTTTTGTGATAAATTTTGCACACACTTCCTTCGTATGGGACAACGAAGCTTCTAATAAAGCGCGTGTTCACGTAGTCATTCTCGGTTTCAGTTGTAGAGAAGCAAGTTCGGTTAAGAAAACGATATATGACGCTTTGGGACATCATGTTGAAGTTGATCATATCAATGGTTACTTATCCCCAGCTCCCGATGTTTACATTGCCAATCGTAGCAGACCTGTAAACGACGGAGTTCATGAGATGATCAAAGGCAATCAGCCTACAGATGGGGGACACCTTATTTTGTCCAGTGAAGAGCGCGTCAATCTGGTACAACGACATCCGGATCTTAACGAAGTCATCCGACCTTTTGTCGGGGGGCGTGAATTCTTAAACGGTGAAGAACGGTGGTGCCTGTGGTTTTATAAAACCGACATTTCGCGTTATTCCTATCCTGAGATTGAACAAAGATTGAAAGCAGTACGTGAGACAAGGCTATCCAGCCCAACAGCTTCGGTTCGTGAGGATTCCAAAACGCCGCATTTATTCACACAAATAAGACAACCGGATACGAATTATTTGGCACTACCCCAAGTTTCGTCAGAGCGTCGTGAATACATTCCAATTGGGTATTTAACAGCCGAGTCAATTGTCAGTAACCTTCTTTACGTAATCCCTGATGCCAGTTTATACATTTTTGGGCTAATGACCTCTCAAATGCACAACGCATGGATGAGAGTTGTTGCTGGAAGACTTGAGTGTAGGTACCGCTATGCTCCTGCTGTTTACAATAGTTTTGTCTTTCCCAACGCCACTCCAGACCAGCGAGCAGCAATCGAACAATGCGCGCAGTCGGTCCTCGACGCGCGTGCGAACCACCCGGGCAAATCGCTCGCGGATCTTTACGATCCGGACAAGACGCCGGGCGACCTTTTATCGGCGCACAAGGCGCTCGACCGTGCGGTAGAATCGGCGTACGGGGTAGATTTCGGCGGGGACGAAGAGAAGATCGTCGCGCATCTGTTCAAGTTGTACGCGGAGAAGACGGCCGGAGCGTAACGCGGCCGAAATAACAAAGCGAAGCGGCGCCAGCCGCGAGGCGTCACTCCGCGAAGCGGAAAGCCGCCCCCATTGGGGGCGGACGCCCGGAATTAGAACGCGCGCCGCGGAAAGAAACCGCGACGCGCCCCCCGCCCGAAGGGCGTGAGCCGCCGCCGATGGCGGCGGACGCCCGGAATCAGGCGCCGCGTTGACGCCGTATTGAAAACTTCGGTTCGATTTTTATTCGCAGTAATACCCGATTTTTAACGGCTTGGAACTGCTAAACGCCGCGCGAACCGGACGTTACGTCCGGCTGGGCG
>CADACS010000203.1 GCA_902786505.1 uncultured Planctomycetota bacterium
CGCCGGCGGCGCCGGCGGACGCCGCAAGTAAGAACACGCGCCGTCAAAAAACAATCGAAAACGCTGCGGCGCGCGGAACTGCGACAACCGCTCCCGTTGGTCGCTTGCCTGAATCTAAGTTCCGGCCAAAAAAACGCCGCGCACCCCGCCCGAAGGGCGGTGAGCCGCCGGCGGCGCCGGCGGACGCCGCAAGTAAGAACACGCGCCGTCAAAAAACAATCGAAAACTCCGCGGCGCGCGGAGCTGCGACAACCGCTCCCGTCGGTCGCTTGCCTGAATCTACGTTCCGGCCAAAAAATGCGACGCCCCCCCGCCCGAAGGGCGGTGAGCCGCCGGCGGCGCCGGCGGACGCCGCAAATAAGAACACGCGCCGTCAAAAAACAATCGAAAACGCCGCGGCGCGCGGAACTGCGACAACCGCTCCCGTTGGTCGCTTGCCTGACTCTACGTTCCGGCCAAAAAAACAACGCCCCGCGTCCGCTATTCCGCGCCAAGTCCGGCGAGGAACCGGCTCGGCTTGCCCGCATAGCTAATCCAAACCTTCTTCTTAGCGCGCGTTACCGCGACGTACAGGAGCGACCGCTCCCGCTTCTCGGCGCTCTCGCGTGCGACGGGATCCGCGTCGAGGGCCGCGGCGTCCGGCTCGAACGGCATAACGCCGTCCTCGACGCCCGCGACGAGCATATAGTCGAACTCGATTCCTTTAACGCGGTGGCACGTCGCGACGCGCAGCCCGGGCGCGCCGTCGTTCGTCCAGCCGCGCTTCTCGATCGCGACCGTCGGAACGCCATGCTCGCGCAAATAATCGGCGTACTCGTCGCGCAGCGCCGTCGTTCGCGCCGTAAGACACGCGTTGCGCAGCTCCGCGTCCCCGCCGAGCTCTTCCCGGAGCGCCTCGACCGTTCGCAGCAGGGTCCGGCGCTCCTCCTCGCGGGTCCGCGCGCGCAAAATCACCGGCGCGTCGCCATGCCGGAGCGACACGCACGCGTTCGACGCGTCCACGCCCCCGTCGAGATCGTCGAACGGCGTCCCTTCGAGAATCGCCGACGCGAAATCGTAGATCTCGCCCGTCGTCCGATAGTTCACGCGCAGCTTCGAGCCCCGGCCCCGAATATCAATTCCGGCCGCGCTCAGCGAGCTCTTATACCCGTAGATTCGCTGCCGCGCGTCCCCGACGAGAAACAGATCGTCGTGATCCTTTTTAACCATAGCGCGCAGCATGCGGTACGCGGTCAGGCTGAAATCCTGCGTCTCGTCGACGATAATCGACCTGTACGGATAGCCGCGCTTCTCCGCGTCGGCGAGCATGGCGGCGACGTCCGCGTAGAGCTCGTCGTAGCTCTTAACGTTCTGCTCCGCCGAGAGCGCGCGGAACTCCGCGAAGACGGGCCACAGCTCCCCTTTGTCCTTGCCGCTGAGCGGCCGGCCGCGCCCGACCCGCGACGCGCGCTTATAGTCGAGCGACGACGTTATCCCCTGCGGCATAACGACCTGCTCGTATTCGTCCTTAAAGAATCCCGGCGGGAACCGATCGCTCACGGCGCCACCCGCCGTCTTAATCGCTTCTTCCCAGTTCCCTTTCGCAATCGAGCCGTCGTAGTCGATCTTCGAGCGATACCCGTGCTTTTCCGCGTACCGTACGGCCCACGCGCTGAAATTCTCGACCTCGATCCGCTTCATGGCGTCCGGCGCGCAGATCGACTCCAGGAGCGCGCGAACGTCCGACGCGAGATTCTTCGTAAACGTCGTAACTAAAATGCGGTCGTTCGGGCCCGTAAAGACGTTCTCCGCGAGATACTTCGCGCGATGAATCGCAACGACCGTCTTGCCCGTCCCCGCCGGCCCGAGCGCGCGCGCAGGACCGTTGAACCGCTTTCGGGCAAGTCTCCGCTGCGCCGGATGCAGAAAGACGCGCCACGTCTCAAGGGGCGCCTCCAGCGCCAGGAGCAGCTCGCGCATATTCTCCGGCACGAGGAACTGCTCGCCGGTGCTCGTCGACCCGAGCGCCTCTTCGAACTCCGCGCGATCGAGCGCGTCGGCGGCGACCGGCGCGTTCGGGCTCGGGTCCGGCAGCTTGGCCGGGGGCGCGGGCTCGGGTTCCGCGCCCGGCTCGGGATCCGGATCCGGAACGGGCGGCGCGACCGTATCTTCATAGAGCGCGCGAACTTCCGCGTAATCCTCGCCCGCCGCCAAAAAGGTCAGCGCGTCGTACGTCGCCGCCGGCATGCGGTCCTGAAGCGCTTCGAGTTCGTCGAGCCGTTCGACGCCGAGAACGCTCTTCATAACGTCCGGCGCGACTCCGAGCGCCGCGAGCTTCTCCTTTCCGAACTGCGCGAAGAGCATATGAAATTCGCGCGCCGCCGGCTTGCCCGGCTTCTTCTCCGGCGCCGCCGCAGGAGCCGGGGCCGGCGCGGACGCGGTCGTCTCCACGCAGACGACCGCAAGCGCCTTCGCGCGCGCGTCGTACGCCACGTAATGGCTCTCCGCCCACTGATACGCCGCGTCGTGCTTATCGACCCAGAGCGCGAGCAGAACTTCCCCGTTCATAAACGCGATCATTCGATAGTCGTCGTTGACGCGGATACTGTAATAATTCTTCTTGCCGTGAAGCTCCTCGAAATTAAGACCGTTGACCGAAAGGTCGGTCTGGATCTTTTCGATCGTCTTAACGGCCTGCCCGGAAACGCTCGGCGTCAACTGACCGAACGATTTCATAAAGGTTATCGCGTAACCGACTTTGCATATCTTGCCGAATTCGCCCATCCCGTTCTCTCCGTTCGCGTTCCGAAACGCTAATTCTGTTCCGTTGTAAAGAAAGTCCACCCTTCCCGTTCGGCCGCCTCGCGCAGCGACGGGTCGTCCGTCCAGAGCGTTCGCCGCGCGCGCCAAAGGAGCGGCGCGCTGCCGAGCGCCGCGCCGTCGCGCCCTTCCGCGTCGCTCCACGTTTCCGGCGGCTCCCATCCGAGCGCGCGCGCCGCGCCGAGCGCCTCGAGCGCGCCGTCGAGCCCGTCGATTTCCGATTCCGCCTCGCGCCAGACGGCGTCGTCCGGACTCGGCGCCACGCTCTTAAAGACCGCGTCGTCCCAAAGAGGAAGGGGCGAGCCCTCGCGCAGCGCCGAGACCGTCGTCATGTACGCGCCCGGAATGAACTGGAGCAGATTGTACGCGTCGAGCCACGTGTTCCAATCGAATTTAAACTCTTCCGGATCAACCGACTTGGCGTCCGAGTCGTCGAGCACGACCGCCGCGCGTTTGCCGCCGAGCTCGTCGTGCTGCTTGCCGTTCGGATAGAAGACGGCGCAGTAGACGCGCGGCGAGAGCGGCTTATAGAAGACGCCGACGTCGCGGCCCGCGGAAAAGACCTCCGACGCGCGCGACGCAAATTTC
>CADACS010000204.1 GCA_902786505.1 uncultured Planctomycetota bacterium
TACGGGCGGACGCTTCGGTGAATATAAGACGGCCGTCCGGTCCCGTGCGACGTCGAAAAGACCCAGATTCGGCCTTCGTCGTCCATCGTCATAACCGGATTGTCGTGCGCGTCTTCCGTCTCCTTATCGACGAGCACGGTCGGACGGGAGACTTTCTTCGTCTTATGGTCGTAGACGCCGACTTCATGCCAGAGCGTATTCTCGTTCGGATCGGTCCCCCCGTAGCAGAAGAACGTCTTATCGACTTCCGGACGATAGACCGCAAACGGATAATGGTTCGCAGGATACGTGCCCATGCCGCCCGAATATTTATAGACGTATTCGTTCGTCAGCTTCTGATTGTAATACCAGATTCCGCGATAGCCCGAATCTTTCCGATTGAGCAGCGGAACGAAGACGACGCGGTCCGCGGAATACGCGGCGTCCGAATCGACCGGAACGAGCCGCTCGCGGTCCGCCGAGACGCTCGACGAGTCCCACAGCGCAACGCGGCCGTCGGCGAGCGCCCGGGCGCCGTCGGAAACGAGCGACGCGACCTCGGCGTCGGTGAGAACGCGGTTCCAGACCGCCGCGTCGGCCAGCTCGCCGAGCATAGGCCGGGCCGCTTCCGGCTCCATCGCGCCGATATGAAGCGCGGCGCCGTCGAAGTCCGTATCGCGCAGTTTCGTCGCCATCTCCTTACTGGCGGCCAATTTGCCGTTGCGGTAGACGCGAATCGACTTGCCGTCGTACGACCCGCAGTAGTGCGTCCAGACGCCCTTCTCCGGCGCGGGCGCGAGCGCGAACCCATATTCCCCGACGCTGCGGTCGCCCTCGACGAGCATGCGAACCGCGTTCCGATAGATATAGAACGAGAATAAGTCGGAGGGCAGGCCAATATCCAAAATACCCTGCGATTCGGCGGGATTCTCCGACTTGACCCACGCGGCGACGGTCAGCGCGCGCGGCGTAAGCGCGCCCTTCGGAAGTTCAAGCGCGTACGTATGTTCCGCGTCGAACGGAATACCCGCCGCCGGCTCGGCGGCGTCGGAACGCAAAGCGAACGCGCAGCACAGCAGCGCGAGCGCGATAAAAGATATGCTTCTGGACATAGTCGTTCTTCTAATAATCAAAAAAATAAGGGCGCGCGGTTAGTTGCGCGCGCCCCGTAAGTTAGGAAATTCATTCAAGTTCGAAGTTCGCGGAATCGGTTCCGCCCTCGGGCACGTCGAAGGTTATCTTCGACCCTTCGGTATACTCCTTCGGGAGCATGGGCACGTCGACCGCCTCTGGCCCTTCGTCCTCGTTAAACTCCGTTCCCCACTGCATAAACTTAAACGCGACCTTATGCTTGCCGACGACGGCTCCTTTGCGCGCTTCCAGTTCGGTCGTGGTCAGCTCGAACCGGCCTTCCGCGTCCGTCTTCCCGACCGACGTTATGCACAGGTCGGGATTAGCCGGCGCGGACGGCGTAAAGAAGATCGAGCAGTAGGCGAGCGGCGCGCCCTTATAGGTCGCGACGCCGGAGACGGGCACGACCGCCTCTTTCGGCTTGCAGCCGGGCGTGGCGACGAGCGCGAGCGCGGCCAGGAGCATAATCGCGATAAAATGATTTCTCGTCATAGCCTCGTTGAACCTTTCCGCAATTAGAGCGAGCCCATCGACGTAGCGCCGTCGGAGACCGCCGCGTAACCGGCGAGAATACCGGGCTCGACGGTCGTCGAAATGAACCGGACGCTCCCGTCCATAAGCGAGAAATTCAGCCCGCCGGAATGGTACGCGCCCCACCCGCGCAGCGCCGCGCCTTCGGAGATCACCGTGCCGCAGTAGGAATTCCAGTCGCGGAGATGAACGTCGAGATTCCCGCCGCCCGTCAGTACGACCGACTTATTATACCAGCCGTAATTATAACCCCAAAGGGTCGGAAGGGGCCATGCGCGCTTACTGTACGTGCACCGGACCTTGTGCATCTCGCCGACCCCGATCGTATTCGAGGTTCCGTCGACAATCGACGCGGGCGTCTCCTGCGCGACGATACTCGCCGCGCCCGAACGCTTAACGTGGCCCGCCGTATGGAACACGCCGCGCCAGTCCCAGCGAACGTAATCCATCGAGTCGTTCGGCATATCGAACGTGCCCAGGTTCGGGTTCGCCGCGGACCCTTTGCCCGTCTTGACTTCGTCCAGACGGCCCGTTACCGCGCGATAGGACCCGGTCGCGAGTTCCGCGTCCCGATACTGGCCGCCGTCGGGCCGCGTCCGCGACGTCGGATCGGAGACGTCGGTCGGGCAGCGGTATTCGGACAGCTGCGTGCGGAGAATCGCGTTGATATCCGGATCGATAACGTAGCTCGACTGAATCAGTTTGCTGAAGTCGTAGTAGTCGGCGACGAGTTGCGCCTGCTCAATAAAGGGCAGAATGGCGATCGTCCAGCCGGAATACTGATTCGAGCCGGTCAGGCTCCCTTTCGAGTTGAGCAGGCTCATGGAGCCGGGCGGAAAGAATTTATTGGCGCTCTCGTAGTTAAAGCACGCGAGCGTAATCTGCTTGAGATTATTCGTGCACTGCATGCGTCTGGCCGCCTCGCGCGCCGCCTGAACCGCGGGCAGCAGCAGCCCAATGAGAATTCCGATAATGGCGATAACGACAAGGAGCTCGACGAGCGTAAAGCCCTTGCGCCGAACCGAACTAAAGTAACGCGGCATATTATGATCCCCTGAAAAACAATAAAAACAAAATACGGACCCGGCGCCGCAAAAGGCGAGTCGCGGCGGGATCGCAAATTCCAATTCAGACATGCGGAACGGGGCAAATCGGGCCGAACCGAATAACCGGCGGTCAGACTCCCCGCTCCCGAAACGTATTATAAACGTTCCGATTTTGAAATTCAAGCGAAAATGCAAATCTGACAAAAATTTGAGTAAAAAAAGGAACGGTTCGTTCAGTTCCGCTTTATATCCCGGCCGCGAGGCGCCGCTCCCGGTTCGCGCTACCGTGCGGGCCGCGAGGCGCGGCTCCCTTTTCGCGCTACCGCGCGGGCGTGCGGTAACCGCTCCCGTTGGTCGCTTGCCGTTGCGTTTGTTGAACGACGAAGCGGCGTTAGCCGCGAGGCGTCAATCCGCCGAAGGCGGAAAGCCGCCCCCCATTGGGGGCGGACGCCTAAACCAAGATACCGCAACGCCCGCCACGGCGGCGGCGACGCGCCCGGTTCGCGCTACCGCGCGGGCCGCGAGGCGCGGCTCCCTGTTCGCGCTGCCGCGCGGGCGTGCGGTAACCGCTCCCGTTGGTCGCTGACCGTTGCGTTTGTTGAACGACGAAGCGGCGTCAGCCGCGAGGCGTCACTCCGCCGAAGGCGGAAAGCCGCCCCCATTGGGGGCGGACGCCTAAACCAAGATACCGCAACGC
>CADACS010000205.1 GCA_902786505.1 uncultured Planctomycetota bacterium
CGATAAACCTTTTCGTGAGCGCGATTTCGTTTGTTGCTAACGAATCGTTTGCTCCTGTGTTACTTTCCCACTTTTAGAAAGCGTGCGCTTAGATGAAAAAAGCATTATTTACCCTTTTTGCGTTTGCCTTCGTGGCTATCGCATGTGTTTCTTCTGTCCGCGCGGACGTTTCGGTTCCGAAATGTTTTACGGACAACGGCGTTTTTCAGCGCGAAAAGCCGATTTGCGTTTGGGGCTGGGCCGATCCTAACGAAGAAGTTACCGTTACGTTTAACGGCGCTTCCGCGACGACGACCGCTTGCGACAAAGGGTCTTGGAAGGTAGAACTTCCCGCTCAGGAAGCTTCTTTTGAAGGAAAAGACCTTGTGATCAAGGGTAAGAATACCCTTACTTTTACGAATATTCTCGTTGGAGAAGTGTGGATTTGCAGCGGGCAGTCCAATATGGAAATGCCGCTCAACTCTTGGGGCCAGCCCCGTCTCGCCTGTACGGAAGAAGAAATCAACGGGGATTACAGCTTCATTCGCTTCAACCGTCCTAATCACGTCGTTACGAGCGAAGAACTCAAAGACGTCGCTACCAGCGGTTGGCGTGTTTGCAAAGGCGGCGAACAGAAAGACTGCACGGCGTGCGGATTCCACTTTGCCGTTCGTTTGAACAAGGAACTGAACGTGCCCGTTGGGCTCATTGACTCTAACTGGGGCGGTTCCAACATCAATAGCTGGATCCCGGACGCCGGATGGAATCAAGTTCCCGAAACGGTAGAAGTTGGCAAGCAGCTCATTGCCGCGCGGCCGGAAGCTAGCGACGGGGCCAAATGCGGCGGTATGTACAACGCGATGCTCGCTCCCTGGAAAGGCTACAATTTCCGCGGCGCTATCTGGTATCAAGGCTGCACAAACGCCGGCGAACGCGAATTCTATTACTACAAGCAAAAGGCCATGATTTTGGAATGGCGTAAGGTCTTCGGCAATGGCGATTTCCCCTTCTATTGGGTTCAACTTGCGCCGTTTACCGATCCTAAAGACGACCCGAACGAAACAGGCGATTGGCCCTACCTCCGCAATGGTCAGACCATGTGTCTTGAGGTTGCCAATACCGGTCAGGCGGTCATTATTGACGCCGGTGAAATCAAAGACATTCACCCGCGCAATAAGTGGGTTGTTGGAAACCGACTTGCCCTTTGGGCTTTGGCTAAAACCTACGGTAAGGAAGTTGGCGAATGCTGCTCGCCTATGGTTTCAGACGTCCAGTTCGCCGACGGAAAAGCGACCGTTACCTTTGATCATGTAGGCGCGGGTCTTGTCGCCGGTCAGCTTAACGATCGAACGTTTACCAAGACCGACGCGAAACTGGCTCGTTTTGCCGTTGCCGGCGCGGACGGAAAGTACGTTTGGGCCGACGCGGAGATCGTTGACAAAAACAAAGTTGTCGTATCTGCCGAAGGTGTCGACGTCGCGGCTGTTCGCTACGCTTGGCAAATGTTCCCCGAAGGGTGCAATTTGTATAGCGCCGAAGGTTTGCCGGCCACGCCGTTCGAAGTCAAGAAGTGATCCTCTGCTTTTGGCGCGGCGCAATTAATGGAATTGCGCCGTCTTGAATAACCGACCGCGAAGACTTGTTCAGAACTATAGTTTGCTTTTAGTTCTGGACAAGTCTTCCGGCTGTGTTTTATTTCTTCTTTTTTAACCGTTTAAAAAGACCTTTAAATTCCGGAAGGACGTTTGGGTTATTCATGAGATTTACGCATAAACGTTGTGGCTTGTTAATAAACGCCGGCGTCGCGTTGGCGTTTGCGTTTTTGTGCGCGGAAGTCGGTTTAGCCCATGCCGACGAGCCAACCCCGGCCAGCGACGTCCCTCAGCGGCTTAAACGCTCAGAATCTTTCTTTGGGGTTCACTTTGATTTTCATGCTGGAAAAGGGACTCCCAATATTGGCGCGACGACAACTCCTGAAATGGTGCAAGCTATTATCGATTCGCTCCATCCGGATTTTATACAGGTTGACAGTAAGGGACATCCTGGTCTGACAAGCTATCCGACAAAAGTCGGCAATCCCGCTCCCGGGGTCGTTGCGGACTCGTTGAAGATTTGGCGAGAAGTGACCGCTCGAAACGGAGTTGCTCTTTATACCCATTACTCTGGAGTTTGGGACAATGAAGCGGTCGCGCTTCATCCGGAATGGGCGGTTACTTATTCCGATGGGAGTCGTTCCAAAGAAAAAACTTCCGTATTTGGAGACTATGCGACGAAACTGCTGATACCGCAAATTCTGGAAAAAGCTCTTGTTTATGGAACGGACGGAGTATGGATCGACGGCGAATGCTGGGCGACTGAACTCGATTATTCAGAAAAGGCAAAAGAGGCGTTTAAGGCTCAAACCGGGATCGAAAATATTCCAACAGGGCCTGGACAGGAAGGATGGCTCGAATGGCGATCCTTCCATCAGGAGGCGTTCCGTCAGTACCTCCGCAATTACGTCGATGCGATTAAATCAAAAGCCCCAAATTTCCAAGTGGCGAGCAATTGGGCGTTTACCGATCATATGCCTGATCCGGTATCCGCAAACGTCAATTTCATATCGGGAGATTATTCACCGAACGATTCCGTGACGGCGGCGCGTTACTCGTCCCGTTTAATGTCTACGCAAAATATGCCTTGGGACCTCATGGCGTGGAGTTTTGCTCTCGGAACAGATTCAAACAACGGAGGGCGCAAGACTGGCGTTCAGCTCTCACGGGAAGCTGCCTGCGTCTTAGCTCAAGGGGGCGCGTTCCAAGCTTATATAACTCAGAATCCCGACGGTTCCGTCAATCTTGATAAATTGCCCCCCATGCATGAAACGGCCGAATTTTGCAGAGCGCGGCAGCATGTTTGCCAGTATTCGTCCCGCGTTCAGCAGGTCGTTCTCTATTGTCCTACGCGTCAGCATTATGCGAATACAGCAGCTTCTGGCGGTCCTCTTTTTCCGATGATAACTTGGCAACGGCCAATTTTGAAGCAACTGTTGAAGCTTAATTACGCCGTTGAGATCGAAATTGACGAGACGCTTTGCCGCGACCTCGAGTCGGCGCCCGTCGTTGTGTTTTACCGCGGGGCGTTATGGTCTGACGAATTGAAGAATAAAATTCTTGATTATGTCAAAAAAGGCGGAAACGTCGTTCTGATTGGCAACGAACCCTTGAGCGAGCTTAGCGAGGCGCTTACCTCCGCGGAAAAAGTTTCGCTTGAACAGATAGACGACGTTTGGTTTTTAGATCTCTACAAACTGGGCGCCGGTAAGATTATCGTCTACCCTACTCCTG
>CADACS010000206.1 GCA_902786505.1 uncultured Planctomycetota bacterium
TCAAGTACACGACCAGCGGCGTGACCGACGAAAAAGGCGTCGCCACGATGTTGACGTACAGTTTTGCCGGAGCGCAGCAGGGTACTGCGAAGGTTTGCGTCTCCAAGCTTGTGACCGAGGGCGGATCAGAAGGCGAAGAATACGGCGACGCCGGGACTGTCGGACAGGATTTTGAAACGGTCGATACGAAGTATAAGAAAAAGGAGACGAGCGACTTGACGATTACCGTCGGTAAGGAAAACGTCGCCGAGACGTTCGACGTCGGCGCCGCCGTTCACGTGCCTGCGAAATGATTCAAGTCGTATGAACTCCGCTATAAAACGCGGAACTCATGCCGACGAAAGAATTACGAGCGCTTATTCCTTTGGTCTTAGCGCTCTTTTTATCTGCGTTTTGTCGACGCCGGCGCTGTCATTCAGCGCAGTTTTTTCTTGGGAAAGTTGCCAACCTACGGCGATTCAATAAAAAAGGCGCCCGTCCTTTTGAGACAGGCGCCCGTCGTTGCGAAGTTTAGCTTTCGCAGGAAAACTGATTATTCCTCGAAAAGATCGTCTACGTCTTCGCTGTTGTCTTCCGTGGATCCTCCGGTTACGTTGATTCTGAGAATCTCGCCCGCCGTCTTGAAGAAGTTGTGGTCGATTACGAAATCGACGTCGACGGCGCCGTCTTTACACTCTTCCTTGCAGACGAATTTGATCGTGCCCGCGTTTGCGGCGGCCTCGACGGAATCGAGCGCCGGCGGATTGACGTCGTCCATTTGGGACAGAATCTGATACGCGCCCTTAGCGATCGGAACGAGGTCGAGGAAGGACTCGGCCGGGACCGGTTTCTTCTCTTTTGAACCGGCGAGCGTCTTGGCGAACTCGGCGTCGAGCGTTTCGCCGTCAAGCCCGAAGAAGAATACGAACGATTCCGAGTCGATTCCAATGCGCGCGGAGAGCGACTTGCCGGCAAGGAAGTCGGGCGCGTCGTCTGAAATGTCGGAGATAGGAACGTTGACTTTGGTTACGGAGAATCCTTCTTTTTCTTCCGCGTTGACCGACGCGTATTTATCGAAGTCTTCAACGTCTTTCTTAATGCGCTCGGCGACGAGCTGCAACCCCTTTTTGACGTCGTCCGGCTTAGCGACCGAACCCGCCGTTTTAATAATAAACGGATCGATTCCCAGCGCGAATCCGCAGTCGACCACGTCGAGTTCAAGAGAAGCAAGCGCTTCGTCTTCGATAATCTGAACGACCTGTTTCGCAACGTCGAGATCTTCGGGACTGTCGAGCTGGACGTCGAGCGAGTTGAGGAGATTCTCGTGCATGGCGTTGTGAATTTGTTTCGCGCGGATATCGTTGAGCGCTTTAATTTGCTTCTGCGCCTTGACGGAGAACAAGGCTAAATTATTCGTTTCGGCGAATGAAGTCCAACGGGTCGTAAGATTGGCGCTGCCGTTGATAATATCCTCGAGTTCGCTGCCGGAAACGCTCTTCACCGACGCATTAACAGTAACGTTTGCTTCGGAGTCGACGCAAACGGCGAATTTAACGTTTTCGATAGAATCGATTAGCGTGGAATAGAAATCCAGCAGCGACGCGACCGTCTCGGTTGCTTCCGCGTCGGCGTCTGAAAGGGACTCGGCGATCTTCTGACGTACGTTCGCCAAGCCCGCTTCGATAAATTGATCAGGAATATTGCCGAGGGCGACGTCGACGGCGACAAGCGTCGTTTTGCCTTCTTGGGCCGCCGCAGTCTTATAGCCTTCGTCGAGAGAAGTTACGGCGTCCTTGAACTTGGAATTGCAGACGTAGACGGTGGAGTCTTTGAGGAAGAGCTCGTCGAATTTTCCGTCGGTTTTGTCGTTAAGCTGTTCTTTGAGCTCGTTAATAGCTGCTTCGTCGAGGGAGTCGGGCGTAACGGGCAGATATGCGAACGGCACAATGTCGGTGCCGTTTGTAAAGACGACGATTCCCTTCTGCTTCGCGGGGTCAAGCGCGGCGAAGAGCTTGTTATTGGCGGAAAAGACTGACTTTGCGCTGCGTACGGCCGCGTCGTACTTCATTTCGGCGGCGATTTTTTCTGCGGCGTTCCAAAGCGAGTCGTTGTCGGCGACTGTGACGCTCGCGATGATTTTCGTCTGCGCGTCGTCGGCCTTAGCGACAGAGGCGGCGAACGACGTGAGAACGAGAAGAGCGGGTAAGACGCGGCTCAGAAGTTTGAACCGTATTCTAACGTCTGTCATGATGTTTCTCCTAAGTATCGAAGAAAGGGAAATAGCGCGAACTTGACAGTCCGGCGGAGTAATTCGCACGGATTAGAGCGCGCAGATAGACCGATGGTATAACATTTGACCGTATTAGTCAAGTTTTAAGACGGAAAAACAGCCTCTTTGTTACGCACTTGCTCTTTTTTTTCAAAATCGGTATGATCGGAGCGCTCTCAGGATGGGAGATTGCGCGCGGCGCGGTCGTTTGCGGCGCACGGGACATGGACGTATCTTATTGAAACAGGCGTCAAAATGGCGGTTTATTGGAAGAACGGAGCTTCAGACGCGCGGAGTTGGATTCAAGGTTCGGGCAAGCCTGAACTCTTTTCGAATTTATCCGCGCTTGAACGCGAATTATCGCGCCGGGACGCGCGCTATGAGTCCGCGGACGGTTCGCGCGCCCTCTTTTCGCGTTTCGATTCTTTCTTTTGCGAGAGTTGGCGCCGCGCCGTCGGTGTGGAGTCGGACGGTTCGAACGTTCTGCGGTTTGGCGTCGCGACGCTTGCGGAACTTTCGCGAGAGGAGCCGAACGGTTCAGTCCTTTACGGCGCCGTTCTGTCCGACGGGCAGGGGCGGCGTTTCTGTTTTGCCGCGCCCGGAACGACGTTTCAGGTATTTTACGACGCGCGGCTCGGTTTCGATCTCGCGCGTCTGCTGGCGTCTGAACGCGCTTTTCGCGAGCTCTATTCGCGGCTCGAACTAACGGAACTCGAACGCTTGACGATCGAGCCCGACCTGCGTCTGCTGGGCGCTTTCTTTCCGTTTTCTTTTGCGCTGGAGAAGGGAACCCCGGTTCCGAATTCCGAGGGCGCGCTCTGGTCGGTTCGCGCGTTTGAGCGGATAACGGACCGGACGTTCGACGCGAACGAGACTTACTATTGGGAACGTCGAACAGTAGAAATTTCCGGTC
>CADACS010000207.1 GCA_902786505.1 uncultured Planctomycetota bacterium
GCCGTAATCGCGCGCGAGCGTCCCGACGACCCCGTATTTCCCGTCTTTCGGAGCGAGTCCGGCGCGTCCTTTGAGCGAGAAATCGCGGCGCTGATCCGGCGTTTCCCATTCGAGCGCCGGAGGATTCGGCGTTCGGGCAAAGAACGAGGGCAGCACGTCGCGCTCTTCCGCCACGTTCGGCGCTACGCCCTGCGGAATCAGAAACGTCTCGATCGCCGTGCCCTCTCCGCGTTCAAGCCGATCGAGATCGACGTAAGAACAGGCGCAGTTGGTCGTGCCAAGGTCGATTCCAACAACAAAACGAACGCGCGATTCGCCGTCGTCCAATTTGCGGTTTAAAGACGTCATATTACCCTTTCGGTTCCTAAACCCGGATCGGGCGCCAAGCCCGAACGTATGCTCTCCGTTGAAATCATACCAGTAAACGGCAGTTGCGCAAGTCAAAACAAGCAAGGCGCGAAAGACGGAAGAGACGCTGACAAATACCCCGTACGGCCGTAAAACAAGGCGGCGCGCGCTTTTGCCTTAGAAGACGTCTTAAATAAAACGCAATGTCTTTTAACTGTTAGAGTTGTATTGCACAAACATGTTTGCAAACCAAACATTAAAAATTTAGAATTAATTCTAAATAATTGCACAAAAACAAAACTGCGCGTCTTGAACTCAAACGAACAAGACGCGCTAATGTATACAGCCGCTTATTTAAACTAAGTCGAATGGATTAGCTAAGATTCGGCCTCTAACGGCTTTTCCGTCATTCCTTGACCGGCGCGGCCGCGCGAACTATAACCAGACGGTCGACGCGCGCGGTTCCCCCTTGCGCGGCAATGCGAATTTTGGCGCCGGGCTTTAAGTTCGCGGCGCCAAGATCGAGCGTTCCGCTTTTCGACGCGCGCGCGAGCTCCGTCTCGGCGCCGTCCGGGTAGGCGGCGGTCGCGACGATCTGCGCGGACTCGTCGAGCGTTACGTACGCGTAGACGCGGTCGGCGCCCGATTCGGGTCGCAGCAGCGACGCGTATTCGGGAACGGTCCAGCTTCCGCGCTGACCGTCTTTTATCTCGACGGCGTACCCGTTCGACGCGCTCGCGCTCTCGACGATCGCGGGCCCGTCTTTCTCCTGAACGAATTCGTACTCTTGGAGATCGAGCCACGCGGAATCGGCCGCGTTCGCGCAGACGTCCGGTTTCGGAGCGAACGGCGTTCGCCATTCGGTATATTCCGCGAGGGTCTGCACGCGGAACGTCGGGTACATATCGCCGGGCTCGCTTTCGCGGCGTTTAATAAATCCGTAACCGTCGAGCTTTTGCAGGTACTCTTTACACATCGCGACGGGGTCGTCCGGGCCTGGGAATTCGAGTCCGCGCAGACGCGATTCAACGAGCGCGCGCCGGTATTCCTGCGCCCAGACCGCCATGAGCGGCAGCTGGCCGCGTTCGACTCTGTCGGCGAGTCCGGAATAGACGTCGGGCTGCTCCCGCTCCAGCTTTTGCGCGATTTCCAGCGCCTGCTCCTGCAAACGCGTCGCTTTAAAGAGCGTCTCCACGTCGAGCCAGTCGCGCGTCGTCATGAGATAGATATCCAGATTGAAGTCGTTCTTTTCGACGGCGTCGGAAAGTAAATTAAAGTATTCGCGATAGATCGGAATAAGTTCCGGCGCGTAGTATCCGGAGACAAACTCGTCGAAGAGGGCGCTCACGTCCGCTTGCGGGTTCCAGAGGAGTTTCGCGACCAGCCATGCGCGCAGCTCGATAAAGTCGCCCGTCGGGCTGTGATAGTCGCCCTGTTCGAGAAATCCGATAACGTTGTGATCGGCGTAAAACCGGATATTCGGCGCCAGAACGCGATAGTTCGGGAACGGAAGGACGTAATATCCGAAATCGGTCGCGTAATCCCAGACGAACAGCTTGTCGCAAATCTTACTCCAGCCGAGGAGATCGTCTCGAAAACTCGCGTTGACGTCCGAGTCGAGCGGCTGAGCGAAAGAACATTCGATCGAACACAGCCGTATAACGACGTTGCGGCGCGGCTTGGTAATCTTGGGCGGCTTGCGCGTATACCGGTACGCGAGCGTCTCGACGTAAAGATTCGGGAATTCGTCTTCGAGCGCCTCGGCGACCTTATTGACCGCGCGCAGGAGCGAGCCGGCGTGCGTCCCCTCTTCCTCGTCGATCGCGCGGCATTTCTCGCATTCGCAGTATCCTTCGCAGTCGTTCTGACTGACGTCGATAAACGTCGCGCCGGGATTGTTGCGCGCCGCCTCGCGCGCGTTTTTAATCATTTCCTCGACCATTTCGTCGTTCGAGAAGCACAGCTGCGTGCCGCGGCCGTACGCCTGGCCCGGTCCAAGCTGATCTTCCATTCCCCAGCAGAACGGAGCGCCGACGCGGCGAACCCCGTCGATTTCCGCAAACCAGTCCGGATGTTCGCGAAAGTATTCTTTGGGCGGAATGAGCGTAAACGCGGAATGACAGCCGAAAATGAACTCGTTTTTGCCTCCGAATTCGGGCGGAATGTGCGCCGAGTCGCCGTTGCAGCGGATTCGCGGCGCGTAAGGGCTGATAAACGCGTCGCGATAGAACGATTCGCGATACTCCATCGGAGGCGCGTAGCGGACGTCGAGCGAGTCGTCGAGCGTTACGGTCGGGCACGACGGAACGCGCTCGAACTGCGACGAAAACCAGCGGACTCCGAGCGCGTTTTCGAGAAATTCATAGACGGCGTACAGGGAGCCGCGCGGCGCGGAACCGGTGAGTACGACGCACGTTCCGACGACTTTCACGGCGATTTCGTCGCTCTTAAACGACGATTCGTCGAATCCGCCGAGCGCGCGGCTCGAAACGGGGCCCGGGCCGACGATAAACAGCTTCTCGCCGTCGAACGAATCGACCGAATCTTCTGAAATGATCGGAAGTTCCGCGCCCGTTACGCGCTGAAAATAAGTTTGAAGTTCTTTCGCGGCGGTCTGTTGGACCGGGGTCGCGTTCGCGGGCGTCAGGATTTTATACTCCGATTTCCCGGAATCGGCTAATTTCAATTCGCCGGCTGAAACTTCGGCGCCAAGACCAACGGTAAACGCCGTCGCGGTCAGAAGCAAGGCAAAAATATATTTTCTCATTTGTTTTCATCCACTTTTCGG
>CADACS010000208.1 GCA_902786505.1 uncultured Planctomycetota bacterium
CGGCAGGACCGCCCGCGCCGGGCGCACACGGAGGGCCGCGACATTAAACCTCGCGCCTTAGGTTTAACGTCCTGACGTTACTCTTCTCCCGAAGAACAGTTTGAAAAAACGCGTTCTTCGGGATTTTTATTTATGTTGTAACAGAAGAGAACATGACGTTTGTTCCAATCCAAAATTTCACTCTTACGGGGTGGAAAATAACTTGAATTCCGTTATAATTCAAGAGAATGAGCGGCGCACATTTGCGTTTCTCAGTCGGTTACTGATGTTTTTGATTTTGTGAACGGTTCTTGTAAGCATTATGTCCAGATATAATCCTTCTGTCGTTGAAGCCAAATGGCGCAAATATTGGGAAGATAACAAAACTTTTGCGGCGCCGCGCCTTCCAAGCGATCTGCCGAATAATCCCGATGGGAAGAAAGCCTATGTGCTAGACATGTTCCCCTATCCCAGCGCGCAAGGTTTGCACGTCGGACATCCGGAAGGATATACCGCGACCGATATCTACTGCCGTTATATGCGCATGAACGGCTATGCGGTCATGCACCCCATGGGGTGGGACGCGTTCGGTCTTCCCGCCGAACAGCATGCGAAGAAAACAGGAATTCATCCTCGCATCACCACCAAACAGAACATCGCGAATTTCCGACGGCAACTTCATATGCTGGGATTCAGCTACGATTGGGATCGCGAGCTTGCCACGACCGACGTCGACTATTTTCGGTGGACTCAGTACATCTTCCTCGTTCTCTTCAACGCGTGGTACGACAAAGAACAAAAGAAAGCGCGCCCTATCTCAGAACTCCCGATACCTGAGGACGTTCGCGCTGAGGGTCCAAAAGCGGTTCAACAATACATTGACGACGCAAGACTCGCGTATCAGATCGAGGCGCCCGTCAATTGGTGTCCGGAACTGGGTACCGTCCTGGCTAACGAAGAAGTTGTCGGCGGCGTAAGCGAACGCGGAGGTTTCCCCGTCGAACGTCTACCATTGAGGCAGTGGATGCTGCGAATTACTGCGTATGCGGACAGACTCGAAGAAGATCTTGCCGATCTTGACTGGTCGGAAAGCGTTAAAGCGCTGCAGCGAAACTGGATCGGAAAAAGCGTCGGCGCTGAAGTCGACTTCTTCATCGGTCCCAAAGAAGAATTTGACGCATGGAAGAAATCTCGCGCGGCAAGCGGTTTTACACGCAAGCCCGCTAAGGACGTGCTGCGCGTCTTTACAACGCGTCCCGACACCCTGTATGGCGCGTCGTATATGGTAATCGCTCCGGAACATCCTTTGGTTGAAAGGCTTACTACATCCGGACAAAAGGAAGTTGTTGAAGCGTACCGCCGTCAGGCGTCCTTTAAATCCGACTTAGACCGCACCGATCTCGCGAAAGAAAAGACCGGCGTCTTCAGCGGTTCTTACGCGCTCAATCCCGTCAATGGCGAGCAAATTCCGATCTGGATTGCCGACTATGTCCTCGCGTCCTACGGAACAGGAGCGATCATGGCGGTTCCCGCCCACGATACGCGCGACTTTGAATTCGCAAAGCAATTCGATTTGCCCATAATTCAGGTCGTAGCGCCCGGTCCGAAATCGTCCGTTTCTGCCGAGGAAGCGAGCAAGATGGAGGTTGCGTTCACCGAAACCGGCGTCGCGATTAACAGCGGCGAATACGACGGGACCCCGACCGAAGAATTTAAGCCGTTGCTTACCGCAAAACTCGAAAGCGTCGGACTTGGACGCAAGACGGTTAACTATAAACTGCGCGACTGGCTCTTCAGCCGTCAACACTTCTGGGGCGAACCCTTCCCGCTTTTGCGCGAACTCGACGAGAACGGCGAACCCACGGGGATCGTCCTTCCGCTTGATCCTTCGGAACTTCCGCTCGATCTCCCGGAAGGATACGAATTCGACGCTAATAAGCATTCCCCTGAGCCGCCGCTCGAACACGCGCCCAAAGAATGGCTCTACGTTGAACGCAACGGAAAGAAGTATAAGAGAGAAACCAACACCATGCCGCAATGGGCGGGGTCGTGCTGGTATTACCTCCGATATTTGGATCCGAAAAACTCCGAGAATTTCGTAGATTCTGAAATAGAAAAAGCGTGGGCTCCGGTCGATCTGTACGTTGGAGGCGCGGAACACGCCGTTCTGCACCTGCTTTACGCGCGATTCTGGCACAAGGTTTTATACGACTTTGGGTTGGTCTCAAGAAAGGAACCGTTCCAGAGGCTCGTCAATCAAGGCATGATTCTCGGCGAAATGGAATATACCGGATTCCAAACTGAAGACGGAGCATGGATTTCCGCGCGTGAAGTCGACGTAGACAAACAGGGAGCCGCGACACTCAAGTCAAACGGAACCCCCGTTACGCCGATTAAAGTTCCCGCAAAGGATATCGGTAAGAGCGGCGAAAACTACATTCTCACGTCCAATCCGGAAATCGTCGTCCTCGGCAAATCCGAAAAAATGTCCAAGAGCCGCGGAAACGTCGTCAATCCGGACGACGTCGTTGCGCAGTATGGCGCCGATTCGCTCCGTCTTTACGAAATGTTCATGGGGCCCCTTGAGGCGGTAAAACCCTGGAACCAAGACGGCGTCAACGGCGTGCGCAACTTCCTCGATCGCGTTTGGCGTATGATTATAACTGCCGATCACGAATCCGACGCGCTAAACGAGGCGGTTCAGGACGTCGAGCCAAACGAAGAACAGAATCTCGTCCTTCACAAGACGATCAAAAAGGTTACGGAAGATATTAAAAATCTTTCCTACAACACGGCGATTGCCTGTATGATGGAATTCGCGAACTTCTTTAGCCGTCAGGCGGTGCGGCCTAAGTCGGCTATGAAGACCTTTGTTCTTCTTCTTTCGCCGTTTGCTCCGCATATTGCGGAGGAACTTTGGGCTTTACTGGGCG
>CADACS010000209.1 GCA_902786505.1 uncultured Planctomycetota bacterium
GAACGGCGTTTAGACGCCAACGTCAAAGGAAGAGTCGACGAACTGTTTTATCGCGCGGTTTATGACGCGTGCAGAACGATAAAGGCCGAGGCGGACGGTGTTCATGCAAGTTCGCGTTTTTACAGCACGACGCTTTTGCTGCTCGCGTTAAAACGCTTTCCCGACGACGGCCGCTGGGTCGCGCTCTCCTACTGGGTAGGGGACGGAGCGATGGGCGTCTATCGCCCCGACGCGAAAGACGGCGTTCTTCTGCTCGGCGAGCCCGATTCGGGCGAGTATGCGGGCGAGACGCGTTTTCTCACGTCGCCGGGAGAGCTAGACCCTGCGGCCGTGTCGAAACGTACGCGCGTTACGGTTTTGGCCGATTTTGAGGCGATCGTTATGGCGACGGACGGCGTGAGCGACCCGTTCTTTCCGTCGGATTCCAAACTGCGCGATTTCGAATGCTGGCGGGAATTTTGGACCGAAAAACTCCCGGCCGAGGCGCCAAACGCGTTTGACGCGGAGCTCAGTCCGACAGAACGCGCCGAAGCGCTCCTCAAAGGATTGGATTTTAGAGTTCGGGGCTGTCACGACGATCGGACCGTACTTGCGATTGTCAACGACGGTTTAAGACGTAAAATGAACAGAGGGGCCGACGAAGCGCCGTCGTCGACTCAAAACTAACCTCAGCGGAACCTCAAAGATGAGCGAAGAGAATAAACTCAATTTGGAAGAACCCGGTCAAGACGCGGCGCGTACGGAAAACGCCTCTAACGAGACCCTGGCGCCCGCCGAACAGGCCGCGAAACTTTCCTTGACGATCGGCGCGGAATTTTGGGATCCGCAAGCAAGCGTCGTCCAGTTAAACGTTCTTCTCGCGCGGATTGAAAAGATGCAATTCGATCCGGGCACGATCTTAGAACCATACAGTTTTTGGTACAAATTGTTGGAAGGAGATCTAAGCCATGAAAAGATTTATATTAAGGAAGTAGAAGGTTTTAACGACATCGGCCTTAACTGTGAAATCGAGAGGGGCGTTCTTCGCGTCTCTGGCGCGGGGGACGGCGGTAGACCGACGAATCCTTTCGACGGCGCCGTTCAGATTAAACTTACCGCTAAGCTTGAGTTCCGATTAGGAGCGGATCAGCTTATTCAGAAGGTGTTTAACTTTAACAGGCCTAAGTCTGCCCCTGCATATGCGTTTTTCAACGATCTTACGTTAACGCCGAAGCCGTTTTACATTACGCCTGCGAGTGAAACATTTTACCAAGGAAGTTTGCGCCGATTACCCGTTTACATATTAGTCGACACGTCAAAGTCTATGAGGGGCGAGCCGATCGAAGTGGTAAAGATTGCTCTGCAGACTTTTCTGTCGTGCCTGCGCTGTAATCCGTACGCGTTGGAGACCGTTTGGCTGAGTATTATTTCGTACGACGTCAACGCGAAGGTTCTTACGCCTCTTACGGAGCTTTCGGAGGCGGCGATTCCGCCGCTGTCAGTTCATCAGACGTTTTCGACGAATCTTGGAGGGGCGCTCACGCTTCTAATGAAGCGAGTTGACAGAGAAGTTCGACGCACGACGTCGACCTCAAAGGGGGATTGGTGGCCTATTCTGATCGTCATGACGGACAGCGAGCCGTCCGACACGCTGTTCTTTGAACGGGCGATCTCGACAGTTAAAGCGTATCCTTTTGCGCGGATCGTCGCTTGCTGTACGGGTTCGCGAGCAAAAGTTGGGCCGTTGCGGCTCCTTACCGACGATATCTATTCCCTTGGAACGATGAACGACGTTCCATTTTCCAGATTTTGGGGAATTTGGGATTGGGTTTCATGCGATACTAACGACAGTATGGGGGGAATGAATCTGTCAGACGGCGATTCAGAACATTCAGAACTTCCGCCTCCCCCGCCCGAAATCAATCTTGTTCCGCCTCCCCCGCCCGAAATCAATATTGTTTTGTAACATTCTCAATCTTGGAGAGCGAATGAGAAATTTTTTCGGTAAGAAAAATCCGGGAGCGTCGGCGCCATTGCGCGAGGCAGTACAGAGTCGTGTCGACTGGGCCGATTCGACGAAAAGCGTTCTATTGATTGAGATTGCGTATATTGTTAATTCTCAAACCGGTCCGGATAGTTTCGAAGGAGTTCTGTTTCGGGAGGCGATCGTCGGCATGTCCTTTAAAAACGGAAAGGTTGGCGAGTATTACCGCGTCATATTTCGACTTTTCGACAGCGCCGGACGCCGTCCTAAGGGCTCGTACGTTTTAGAGGATGCGAAGGGGTTTGAGGAACTGGGACTGACCTGCAATATTGAGGGTGAACGTTTGACGGTCGAAGGGACGCCGACGGAGCCTTTTGAAGGCGATGTTGAGGTTTCCACGTGTATCCGTCTCCGAAGGGAATCTGATGAAAGGCCAGTTAAAACAAAAGTTTCACATTCGTTTAGTATTCTGCCAAATTCGGTCGATCTCTGGGAAGAGCACGATCCTCCTAAGAACGTTCGTTACGCGGACCTGCCGCTTGCAAAGAGCGACGGCGCTTCGCTCTGTCCTGAACTTGGAATCACCGCGCTTGCCGCGCGCAAACGCGGCCGCGCGCACGCGCATGTCGCGGCCTTTTGCGACGATTTTTACGTCATGCGCGCCGCGCCAGGCGCGGATATGTGGCACGTTTTCGCGGTCGCCGACGGAGCGGGCTCGGCGGAGTACTCGCGCAAAGGCTCCGAATTGGCGTGCAGCGTCTCGACGCAGCGGCTTTTCGAAGAACTGAACTACGCGGCAGACCCGATTATGCCGGCGTCCGCGGAACGGCGTTTAGACGCCAACGTCAAAGGAAGAGTCGACGAACTGTTTTATCGCGCGGTTTATGACGCGTGCAGAACG
>CADACS010000210.1 GCA_902786505.1 uncultured Planctomycetota bacterium
AGGCAAAACCACGAAAGTATGCGCCGCCGGTTTTTATTTCTTGGTCTTCGGCGCCAATTTATGAGTAAAAAACTCTCCTCTCCAAATCAATTCGACAGCTAAAAAGCAAGACTCCAACTTGACGCCAAGCAAAAATGAAGTAATATCAACGCAGTCTTTACGGCCTGTTTCATACCCGTGTCTTTCCTACAACGTTCGGGAGCGGCAAGTCATGAAAAAGTCAGTATCAGTCCTCATAGCGTTTTTTTGTTCGTTCTCTTGCGCTCTTATCTTTTCAAACGTCCTTCGAGCCGAAGACAACGAGAACTTGATAGAAATAGCGCCTTACAGCGACGGCGTTATGATATTGAAATCCAAAGGAGACGTATCTGGGACGCTCGTTATACCGGAACAGATTGCCGGCAAACCGGTTCGATGTATCGGCGAAAAGGCGTTTCAAAGTAATAAATTATTAACAGAGGTAGTTTTGCCCGGCGGACTTAAGACAATTCGCAATAATGCGTTTGAGTTTTGTCAGTCGCTGACGACAGTGGAATTCCCTGAGAGTTTACAAACAATTGGAGAGGACGCTTTTGCTTTCTGTGAGTCCCTTGAAAACGTGAAATTCCCACAAGGACTTCGTTATATCGGAAAAGGCGCCTTTTATGGCTGTAAGTCGATCAAAAGCGTGGAATTTCAGAAAGGTCTGACGTCGGTCGGAGAACTCGCGTTTTCAGATTGCGAATCACTTCGGGACGCGATTTTCCCAGAGGGTTTTCAGACTATCGAAAAGGGCGCCTTCCGCAATTGTAAATTGCTTTCGACCGTGGAATTTTCCGAAAGCTTAAAGGAGATAAAGGACGAAGCGTTTAGCGACTGCAGATCGTTAACCTACATGGAACTGCCCAACGGTTTACAGAAAATTGGCGCGAATGCTTTCACGGACTGTGCGTCTATTACGAAAGTTACGGTTCCAGACGGCGTTCAAACGGTCGAGGACGGCGTTTTTAAAGGCTGCGAATCCCTCAAGAACGTTAAGTTTCCCAAGAGTTTGCAGATCATTGGAAACGAAGCGTTTAAGGAATGCAAGTCGCTCGCGTTCGTAACATTTCCGAAGGGACTTCGCAAAATTGGAAAAGACGCCTTTGATAAATGTCTAGCGTTAAAGATTGTAGTATTGCCGGATAATCTTAGCGAACTCGGAGACGGCGCGTTTTCCTTCTGCAAATCACTCATAACAGTAAAGTTGCCTAATGGATTGGAAGTAATTGAAGGAAGCTCGTTTTTTTGCTGCGAATCGCTAATAAGCGTGAAAATTCCCGCAAGCGTCAAGCGAATCGGAGTCAGAGCCTTTGGGTCCTGTGAATCTCTTGTAAACGTGGAATTTTCCGAAGGATTAACAACGGTAGACGAAAGCGCGTTCGCGTTATGCAGTTCGCTTGCGAGCGTCTATCTTCCCGACAGTTTAGAGTTAGTTAGAGACAGAGCTTTTTACGGCTGCGAATCAATCAAGAGCGTCGATTTTCCCGACGGTTTGCGTGCGATTGGAGAAGCCGCCTTTCATGAATGCAACAATCTTAAAAAAGTGGAAATTCCGAGCGGTTTACCCACGATCGCCGCGCAGGCGTTTCCGAAGGGCATAAAGGTTACGGTTCGGCAGGGAACAAGACCGCCAAGATCGGAGACGAACGTAGAACTTACGGTCAATGAGGCTTCGCCTGAGCAACCGGAAGAAGAACCGCAGGCCGGCGCAGCGTTGGAGATTACAATTAATGGCGCGACCTACGTCTTTCGCTACTCCCCGGCCGGAACCTTTACGATGGGCAGTCCGGAAAAAGAGAAGAATCGCAAACAAGACGAGCGTCAGCACGAAGTTACGATAACTCGCGGCTTTTGGATACTCGAAACGCCGGTTACGCAAGCGTTCTGGAAATCGGTGGCGGACGGCAATCGAAGCTCTTTTTTTGGCGACTTTCGCCCTGTGGAGCACGTGAATTGGCACGACTGCCAACAGTTTGTCGCTAAACTCAACGAAGGCGGATTCGCCCCGGCCGGATACCGGTTCAGTCTTCCGACAGAGGCGGAATGGGAATACGCGTGCCGAGCTGGCACGAAAGGCCCTTACAGTTTTGGCAACAGTCTCAACGGGAGTCGGGCGAACTGCACGACGGCTCCACGAACGTTCCTGGATAAAGGGACGTCCCCCGTCAAACTCTTTCCTTCTAATCTCTGGGGACTGTACGACATGCACGGGAACGTCTGGGAGTGGTGCGAGGACACGTACGGAGAGTATCCGGACGGTCCGGCGACAGATCCTTGCGCCGTTCAGACGGAGGGCCCCAAAGTACTGCGAGGCGGCTGCTGGGGTAATCCCGCGTCGCAATGCCGTTCCGCCAGTCGGCATAAGGACGTCCAGACGCGGCGAACAAACGGGATCGGATTTCGACTCGTCCTTCGGCCGATTGCCCCGGAGTCCTCTCGGAATGAAGTCGAGCCCAAACGTGAAAACGGCGCGAAAGATTAGTGCGTTCCCATTCTGAATACGAACGTTAAACGCATGGAACCGAAGATAGTTGTGAAACCGCGAAAGTAGGCGTCGCCGGGTTTTTTATAAGACCGTTAATGCGTAAGCAAAGGCGGTTTTTTTATTTCTAGGTCCTCGGCGGACTGCCGGTTCGCGCTGTCGCGCGGCTCTGAAATACCCGCTCCCGTTGGTCGCTTGCGTTTATCCGGGGTGTGGTAGACGGGTAAAACTAGAGAACGCTTTGCAAAGGCAAAACCACGAAAGTATGCGCCGCCGGTTTTTATTTCTTGGTCTTCGGCGCCAATTTATGAGTAAAAAACTCTCCTCTCCAAATCAATTCGACAGCATCAATTCGACAGCCAAAAAGCAAGAGCCAACTTGACGCCTAGCAAAAATGAAGTAATATCAACGCAGTCTTTACGGCCTGTTTCATACCCGTGTCTTTCCTATAACGTTCGGGAGCGGCAAGTCATGAAAAAGTCAGTATCCATTCTCGCAACGCTTTTTTTCGCGTTTGTCTGCACGTTTCTTTTTTCGGGCGCCGCGTTCGCGGATGAGAATTCCCCCTTCCAAACGGCGCCATACGGCGACGGCGTCATGATCACTAAATATGACGGGGACGTCTCTGGAACGCTCGTTATACCGGAAAAGATCGACGGCAAGCCGGTTCGGTGTATTGACAGAAAGGCTTTCAGCTCCAATAAGACGCTGACAGGCGTCGTTCTTCCCGAAGGACTTAGGACAATTCGAAAACAGGCGTGGAGCTGGCTCAGATTGACTACGACGACCCCACTGGAGTGACATCAATAGAAAATCGGACATCCGCAAATAGCAAATACTATGACCTGCAGGGCCGCCGTCTG
>CADACS010000211.1 GCA_902786505.1 uncultured Planctomycetota bacterium
GAAACGCCGTTGTAGGACGTCTGAACTTGCATGTCGCCTGTTAAAGTAACTTGCGGAGCGGCGCCATGAAGGGGGGCGCCGTACAAGTTTAGAGCGATCAGCGAGCCGATTACGCCAATCGCAAACGCGAAGTTTAGTCTCATTTTCTATCTCCATTGCTAAACGAGGCGTTGTCCTATAGACAGCGCCTCGTACTTTTAGGGCGTCTTTGATTATTCTTAAACAGCCGAATCGCGGCGCCCCTGTCGTCGACTCGTCAAAGATCAGTCGGGATCCTTGGCAAGCTTGCGAAGTGCGTCGATACCGCGTTCAATCGTTTCAACGCTCGACGCGTAAGAAAGACGGAAGTTGGTGTCCTGACGACTGAAGACGTTGCCAGGAATTACAAGCAGCTTGTATTTCGTAATAGCCTTTTCTACGAACTGAGTCGCGGTTCCCCAAGGAGCCTTCGGGAACATATAGAACGCGCCCTGCGGATTGCCAAGGTCGTAAAGATCCGAAAGGCCGTCGATGAGCATATCGCGTTTTTGACGGTAGGCTTCAAAGTGACTCGACATATCGGCGTCGAGAGCCTTGAGCGCGGCAAGCTGACCGACATGAGGCGCGCATACAAACGTATACTGCTGAAATTTCAGCATGTTTTGGATCATTTCGGAAGGACCGTGCGCATAACCGACACGCCAGCCGGGCATGCCGTGAGACTTGCTGAATCCGTCAAGAACGATGACTTGCGAGTTAAACTGAGCGGGAGAGTAGAATTCGCCGTTACTGAAGCAACGATAAATTTCATCGCTCACCAAAATAACGTTCTTTTCGGCAGCAAGTTTCGCAATTCCTTCGACTTCCTCGCGCGTGGCGACGTGTCCGGTCGGATTCGCGGGCGAGTTATAGATGATCATCTTCGTCTTGGGCGTAATGGCGTCGGCTACCTTTTGGACGTCGTATTTAAAGTCCGGGTAGGTATTGATACAGACGGGCACGGCGCCGATCATCTTCATCAACGCCTCGTACATGACGAAGTATGGATCGAAAATAATAACTTCGTCGCCCGGATTGACGAACGCCAAAGCGACAAGGAGCAGCCCGCCGCTTGTGCCGCTCGTAATGAACGCTTTGCGGTCTGAATCGTGATACTTGGCGTCGACGTCGGCCTGAATGCGATCGATAAGTAACTTAGAGCCCTGCGTGGGAGTGTAACTGCTTTTGCCGGCTTGAATCGCTTCAATCGCGCCCTGATGAGCTTCTTCCGGCATATCAAAGTCAGGCTGACCAATGGACAGATTAATTGGATCTTCCAACTTGGCGCCCAAGTCAAAGACTTTGCGGATACCGGAAGAACTAAACGTACGGGACCGAGCTGACAACCAACTATCTAACATTTTCGACTCCTTCCAAACGTCGATGTAAATTTCGACAACAACGCCTTGCCCGCGACTCCTGTTAAAAACGAAAGTTCCGCGGCAAGACGTCGAATACTCACGGCGTTTCACGGAAAGTTCTTCTGTTGAACGGGAGAAACGCCCGTACGTATTTTATCACATTGTTGGCGGACGTCGACAAGACGCGCTCTTTTTGTAGCAAAAACCTTTTGTTGAAAGCGACGGGGAATTATTACGTATTGACGGCGTCTTGCATACTTTTCAATCAATCCGGACGCTTGAACATCCATGTCGCTTTTGGTATGATAACTTCTAACAGCGGTTATATTTCGCAAGTTCGACGTCAAAATGCGTTTTTTTTACTTGATTTGACAGGAGTGTTCACGATAATTGGCTTTTGTGGGGCGGGATGCGCGACCGTTCATTCCCAAACAGCGCAAGCTACCCAGAGATACGCCGAGGGCGTGACTGTTTTTATATTGGAGATTTGTCAATGAAGAAGTCGAAGTTTGGTTTGGCGTCGTTTTGGCTCGCAGCAGCAGCCGTCTCGGCGTTGATTATTACCGGGTACTCAGCTTCCGCCAAGTCGCAGGAAGCAAGTGCGATCGAAGCGTCCGTCAATACGCAGAAAACGCTTCATCAAATTGATCGCAGGGTTTACTCTCATTTTCTGGAACATATTTACAACTCTTGCAACGGCGGACTCTGGGGTGAATTAGTATGGAACCGTTCCCTGGAAGCCGGCAAGGCGCCTAGTTGGAGTTTTGACGACGGCGTACTGAAACAAAGTTCTATGGCGAACGACTGCCGCTTTATTCTAGGCGCAGATCTTCAAAAAGACGCTCCGTGGACCGATTATGACGTCCGCGTTACCGCTAAGAAGATTTCGGGACGCGAAGGTTTTCTCATTATGTTCCGCGTCGCGCCCGACGGTTCGAGTTACTATTGGCTCAATCTTGGCGGCTGGGAAAATAAGTACGTCGCAATCGAAAAAGAAACGCCTACCTCCAACGGCCGTCACGTCGTTGGCGAGCAGAAAATGATCCCCCCGATTGAAGACGGCGTCGTTTACGACGTCAGAATCTTAGTTATTGGGCAGAATATCAAAGTTTTCGTCAATCAAGAGCTGATTCATGAAGTCGTCGACTTTGCCGACGACGCCCCGAAGTCCGGTTGTGTCGGCGTGGGGACTTGGGGAACCAAAGCAGAATTCGGTTCCGTACTCGTTAGAGATTTGCGCCGCCGAACGCTGTTTGATTTAAGCGAGTCCAACGTTGCTATTAATACGCCCGTTGACGTCCGTTACTGGTCTGTTTCCGGCCCTGCGGAAGCGAGAACCGGCGACGCGCGCAACAGTTCGAGATATCTGCGTTTTAAGGGCGAAGGATCTCTTTCTCAGGCAAATTACGCCTTCAAAGAAGGTGAAGTTTACGATTACTCGTTCTGGACGCGC
>CADACS010000212.1 GCA_902786505.1 uncultured Planctomycetota bacterium
GTTTGTTGGCGTTGCGCGTATTCATGCACAAGCTCGGCTTGGAAACCCAAGCGCCAGCGTCGAAGTCGGCATAGTAGCAGCATGAACCGCGAATCTTTTCGTGAGACCATTCGCCCGCGCACGCTTCGGAGCAAAGAATCGTATTGCTCGTACCGTCGATGCAGAATTCCAAAGGCTGACGCATCGCATAGAAGAAGAGCGAACGGTGCGTGCAGTCGCCGGTTCCGCGAGCCTGCGGCTTCTGTACCGTATTGCCGCCGGAGCTCGTATAGAACATGGCGCAGTCGTTGTCCCCGCCGGAGTCCAGACGGGCGACGCAGTCGGCCATCGAATAAACGATATTGGTCGGACGGCCGTCGTGGTTGTGAGCGCCGCCGAGCTTAACGAGCTGACCGCCCTGCGGATCGGACGGGCAAAGGAAGGTCGTTACCTTCGTGGTACGGATTTGCCACGCGGTGGAACCGTCGGCGGAAGGAAGCCACGGCTGAGTCGGGCCGGAGGGAGAATCGATCGCCTGCTTCAGCTGAGCCTGTTCAATATAAGGCAGAAGCTGATAGTGGACGCCGAAACGGCCGGTCTTGACGCCGTTGCCCCACGCGGCTTGGGACGGAAGCGTGCCGTTCGCGTCGACGAAGTTGTGGACCGCCAACGCGAACTGCTTCATGTTGTTCGTACACTGCATCCGACGGGCCGCCTCGCGCGCCGCCTGAACGGCGGGAAGGAGCAGCCCAATCAAGATGCCGATGATCGCGATTACGACCAACAGTTCGACGAGGGTGAAACCGCGTCGAGAATGGGTGTTCAGGTTCATTTTGAATCCTCGTACAAAAAAGTAGGAAAATAACAACAACAAATATCCCCTCGAGAGGATAATTGTGAAATTGCTATGCCACATTTTACCAGAAAAGAGCTTTTGTGACGCCCCCTTCTGCTTATTTTATCATATAAACACCCCGTAAGGACATAAAAACCGCTACAACCGGCGCCGTCGCTAACTCTGCAACGGCGGTCGATCGCACTGCGCTCCTACGACATACGAGAGCCCGGGCCATTAGACGCTTTTGTTCTAAAAAAATTCCATAAAAATTCGGAATCTCAAAAACTCAATTAGGCGAAACGCGTCTAACGGCCGTTTATTCGTTTGACCGTTCCAATTGCGCCAGAATTCCTTCGTCGAGAACGCCCGTAAAAACCTCGACGGCCGGTCCCGTCATGAAGACGTCGCCGCTCGATTCGTCCCACTCGATTTCCAGATCTCCCCCTCGCAAATGGACGCGAACGCGCTTGTCGGCGCGCCCCGTCAGAATGGCGGCGACGGTTGACGCGCACGCGCCCGTCCCGCACGCAAGAGTTTCGCCCGAACCGCGTTCCCAGACCCGCATTTTAAGTTCGGTATTCGAAACGCGTTCGATAAACTCGACGTTGACACGTTTGGGAAAATTCACGAGGGAGCGCTCGATTATCGGACCGCAAGACGTTACCAACGCGTCGGTAATCGCGTCGACGAAAACGACGCAATGCGGATTCCCCATCGACACGCAGCACAGCGGCGACGATTCAAACGCGCGCAACGCGTCTGTATCGGCTCCCAACGCGCTCGAAAAATCAAGTCCCAGTTCCTTTATGGGCAGATCGAGAACGGGCCGTCCTTCCCCTTCGCCTCGCAGCGTCGTCGGGACGTCGCTCGGATTGAGAATCGGCTTGCCCATATCGACGCGAACGCGCTCGACTTTCTCTTTCGCGGCGTCGTAATAACAGACGAGCGCGAGCACGCCCGCGCCGGTCGCTACGCGCAATCGCTCGGGCCGGGGCGTTTTGCGCTCGGCGACGTATTTCGCGACGCACCGTATCGCGTTTCCGCACATCTCGCTCTCTGAACCGTCGAGATTAAACATGCGCATACGCGCGTCGGCAATGTCGCTCGGACAAATCAGAACGAGTCCGTCGCCCCCGACTCCAAAATGGCGGTCGGCAATAATCGGCGCGAGCTTCTCCGGAGCCGCCGGCAGTTCTTCTTGGAACAGATCGACGTACACGTAGTCGTTGCCGGCGCCATGCATCTTCGTAAATCTCATTCTTTTCCCCTTTCCGAAAGACGGGCCGTTTGCGCGCGTTCGAGCGCCGTAAACAGTATACGCGCGCGGCGCGCTATGGGAAGACGAACGCCGTATTTTTCTCGCGTCGGTTTGCGTCTCCTCTTGTCGAGGCGCCTTTTTCGCGCTACAATAGAGAAACGCGCGCGTTTAAACGCGCCGACGGGATTATAGATTTGGGAGACGTCTCCATGGCCAAAGGAAAACCTGCTTCAACACTGGAAAAACTGCGAAATATCGGCGTTATCGCCCATATCGACGCGGGCAAGACGACCGTTACCGAGAAGATGCTCTTCTACTCTCAGTTCGTTCATAAGGTCGGCATGGTCGACGCGGGAACTACGGTCACCGACTTTGACCCGGAAGAACGCGAACGCGGAATTACCATTAATGCCGCGTGCGTAACTTTCGACTGGCACGGACACGTCTTTAATCTCATCGACACGCCCGGACACGTCGATTTCACCGCGGAAGTCGAACGTTCGCTCCGCATTCTCGACGGCGGCGTCGTCGTTTTCAGCGCGCGCGAGGGCGTCGAAGCGCAAAGCGAAACCGTCTGGCGACAGGCGGATAAATACCACGTTCCCCGAATCGCCTTTATCAATAAGATGGACCGCGAGGGCGCCGATTTCTACGCCGTCGTCGACGATATCGAGGAGCGCCTCAACGCCAAACCGGTCGTCGTCGCGATCCCGGTCGGCG
>CADACS010000213.1 GCA_902786505.1 uncultured Planctomycetota bacterium
GCTTCCGCAAACGAGACCCGCCGGGCTTCTCTCCGCGCCTGTCCTCCGACGCTTTCCAGGCGCGCGCCCTGAATCGCCGCCGCGGCGGCGCAGCCGACAAGACAGTCGAACCAGTGGTTGTCGCGGTCGGGAATCGCTTCCCATTCGTCGACGCGCCGCCCGGCCGCCTCGACCGTCTTCCTCTTTTCCGCCGTTAAGTGCTCTAAAAAGAGCGCGTTTTCTCTGGCGGACCCTGTCAGCGCCAGCCGTCCGGGATCGCCGGGCGCGGTCGTTAATCTGGCGTATAAAAACGATTTCCAGTAATTGACGTCGATTAAGACGCGCCGAAGCCCGTTTCGCGAGCTCTCCGCGGGCATGCGCCAGTGCAGACCGACGCGGTCCCCGCGTTTGACCGTGTATTCTCCAAACGGGCGCGACTTTGCGCCGACGAAGCGCCCGTGCGACGGGTAAATCTTTGATCTGTGCGCGCTTTCCCGAATGAACTGATAGACGACGTCGGTCGTCGCGCCCCAGTTCGCGTCGATCAGCAGACGGTCGAGCCCGACGCTCGAACCGTCGTCGCGGAGATAGTCGGCGGCGAAAAGCTGATCGCACAGAGCGCGGAGCCCTCCGTAAACCTGACCCTCGAGCCCGGCGCCTGGAATCGCGTCGGCGAGCGTCGGCCGCGCGTCGGCGAGAGTAAAACGCGCGCGCTTCTGTTTGGGGGCAAAAGGAGCACGGGGCTGTGGAAAATAAAGAAGTTTGCATGGGCGCCCCGCCGGCGTTTCGTTGTCCGAGCGTCGCTCAAGACGTAATCGGTTCGCAAAAAGACTACGGCGTTCCAATGACGTGCATGGCCGAGTCTGCGTGCGGCACGATCGTCAACCCCGGCGCAATCAACTGGTCATGCTTCTGGACGAACAGCTGGATTCCACTTTCGGGCGTCGTCGACGGCACGAGCAACACGTTCCTGATTCTCGAACAGGCGAGTAAAAAACTCACCTCCGGCGTATTGGGCGTTTCGGACGCCGGCGAAGGGTGGAACCCGTTTATCTTCTGCAACCACCTGACTCAGGGCGGGCATATTTGGGGGCACGGCGGCTTCAACGTCGCTTCCAACGATCCCGCGATTAACTACCGAACGGCGCGCAGCTTCCATCCCGGCGGCATTAATACGGCGAAAGTCGACGGTTCCGTCTTCTTCGTCTCCGACACGGTCGACGAGCACAACGTGTTCGACGGAACGATCACCCGCGCTCGCGGCGAAACGACTCACCTCTAATCGCCGGACTCGACGGATAATCATCGGAGGAAATTTCAAATGAACAAATTGAATTTCGCTTGCGTTTTGGCTCTTTCGCTGTTTGTCGCGGGCGTCGTCGGGTGCGGCCCGAAGCTCCCGTATGAGGTCGTTCCGCTCGAAGGAACGATTACCTGCGACGGCAAGCCCGTGAAGAACTGCACGTTCTTTTTCATGCCGAACGAAGGGCGCTCCAGTACCTGTCTTTCCGACGAAAACGGGCATTTTCTTACGGCGTATACGCCCCAAAAGGCCGGCGTTCAAGCCGGGCAAGGCCATTTCTACTTCGTTCCGACCCCGGGCTTGGGCGCGGTCGCCGAAGGGGAAGTCTCGATTTCGGCGCTTGCGGGAGCTTACCCTCGCGGCAACGACAAGCTCGTTTTCACATTTGAAAAGGGCGACAAAAACTTCGAGTTAAAACTTACCCTCGAAAAATAACGTTCGTCGTTTGCGCGAAGAATCGCAACTCGGTCCGGACGGTCCGTTTTTTGCCGCTTCTCCGCGCAAGTTCTTGAAAACAATTTAAAACGGCGTAAAAATAATAAGGAAGCGTCGGCGGAGCGCCGTTCGACGCGTCGCGGACGCGCGCCTTTCGCGCCGTTTTCAGTAACTGTTAAATTTTCCCGTCGCTCGCCCCGTCAAACCGTTTCGTCGACGAAACGGCTTGAACGGGGCAAGCGCGTCAGGATTTGCCATGTCTCAACTCATTAAACGTACGCTGGCGATTCTTTGCGCCGTCGCGGCGTTCGCCGTCGTTTCGACGCGCTCGTTCGCCGTCGCCGACGAAGCCGCCCCGCCGACAGAAACGCCGAAAGTAACCGTCGCCATTGACGGCAAGGCGGTTTTACCGTCTTTTGGAACGGTCGCCGGCAGTTGGTTTTACAACGCGGGCCCGACCGGTTCGCAAGCTCTCCTTCTCGGCTTCCCCAAAGGCGGAGTCGAGCAAATTCCAAACTATCGGCTCGTCGCCGATCTCAATTCCGGTTCGTCTATTTCGCTGACGATTCCGGGCGCGACCGTTAAAGACGCCGTCGCCGCAAGTTGCGCCGTTAAACAAATTGGAGCCGCCCCTGCGGCGGTCGTCTGGAGCCGCGCCGGAACCGACGTTAAATCAGCGGAAAACGCGGGACGCGTCGAAGCGTCGTTCGCCGCCGCCGATTCGGAACTTGTTTTAACGATTTCCGCGCCGGAATTTGACGCCGCTAACGGCGCATGCGCCGTCGAAATTACCGACTTCCGGTACAGAACCGACGCGGCGTTTTCACTCGAACCGACGCGCAAGCCGCAGGCGCTTGAAAAAGTCGAAACGTCCCCCGATTTCCGCCCGACGCTCGCCGACGCGCTTGTCGTTTGGGACTGGAAAATGCAGGACGGTATCGGGACGGAACGCGAGCCGCGCTCCTATCGCGAAGCGCTCGAACTTCGTCTTCCGCAAGGTCGCGCGCTCATCGACGATCTAACGACGACGCTCGACGACGGTTCG
>CADACS010000214.1 GCA_902786505.1 uncultured Planctomycetota bacterium
AGAAGGTCTCCGCGCCGCGTTTGAGGCTTTCGGAACCGTCGATAGAGCCGATATCGTTAAGGATCGCGAAACGGACCGTTCTAAGGGATTTGGCTTTGTCCTCATGCCGAACGACGACGAGGCGAAAGCCGCTATTGAAGGGCTTGACGGCAAAGAGCTTGATCAACGGACGATTCGTGTGAACGAAGCGCGCGCGACTTCGCCTCGCGGCGATCGCGGTCCTCGCCGCTATTGATTTGAGCCTTTCGTTCGGGCTTCTTCCAGCCTGAACTTTCGGTTAAAAACGCGGTCGACGTTTATTAAACGCCGCCGCGTTTTTTTATGCTTGTTTTGGAAGTAAGTGGAAATTGGCTCTTTTTTGAGTATAGAGTCGAGTTTCCGCCTAATCTCGCTTGTCTGCCTCGAGACTATGTGATAGAATCGACTTGGGATTGGGATATAGCTATTATTCCGGCTGTTCCTAAAATAACGTTTGTAACGCCGCGTCCCTTGGGCTTCGGCGGGAATTGGGCGGGCGCCTTTCGGCTTTTATGGCTCGTCCTTGAACGAAGAACCCCGTCTCCCATTAGTCGGCGGCGCAGTACAAAACCAAGATGAAGAAACGATTACATAGCAGTCTCGATTACCTCGTATATCTTATTGTCCGCGTCTTTATTTGCGCGGCGCAGTCGATTTCGCTTGACGTTTCGCAACGTTTTGCGGAGACGCTCTCCGTTCTCTTTTGCGATATTCTGCGAGTTCGCGGGAAACTCGTCGATACTAATCTTTCGCACGCCTTTCCGGAACTCTCGAAAAAGGAACGTAAAGAGATTGCGCGTCAGATGTGGACGCATCTGTTTCTTATGGTCGCCGAAGTCGCGCACGGTCCTCGCCAGATGCACGGCCTGAATTGGTGGCGAAACGTTCGCATAGAGAACGGCAGTAAAATGTTCGCCGCGCTTCAGGCGGACAGGCCCATGATCCTCATTACCGCGCATTTTGGCAATTTTGAGATGGGCGGGTATATTCTCGGACTCTTGGGGTATCCGACGTTTTCCGTCGCTCGCAAGTTGGATAATCCGTATCTTAATGACTTCATTAGCTCTTTCCGCGGTCAGACGGGGCAGTATATCATCGACAAAAACGAAGGTTACGAAGATATTCTAACGGTGCTCGGTCAGAACGGCGTCATGGCGTTTCTCGCAGATCAGTCGGCGGGCAAAAAGGGCGCTTGGATTAACTTCTTTAACCGGCCGGCGTCCGCCTATAAGGCGATGGCCCTTTTGAGCATGCAGTACGACGCGCCGATCTTTATCTGTTTTGCGACACGAACCGACGATCGCCCGATGCATTTTACGATGCGCATGGTCGATTCGCTCGATCCGCGCGAGCTGCCGCCGGACGTTTCGACGGTTCAACAGATTACCCAGTGGCATGCTTCGCGTCTGGAAGAGCAGATTCGGCTCGCTCCGAATCAGTATTGGTGGCTTCATAACCGCTGGAAGACGTACGGCCGCAAGTTTACGTGAACGCGGAGACCGAACGGCGCGCAGTAAACCGCCCTTTTTACGCGGTTGGAACGCACGTTCGCGTTGGGGTTTTCGTGTAAGAATTTGCGTTTTTTTCTAAAATACCTCTTGAGGAAATCGTTAACAATGTTATCATAATCGCGTCCATCGCATTATGCTTTGAACGTGCCCTGATAGCCCAATTGGTTAGAGCGGCGGACTGTTAATCCGTAGGTTGTAGGTTCGAGTCCTACTCGGGGCGCTTAAATTTGTGTCGAGGTTTTTGCCTCGAGACGCCCTGATAGCCCAATTGGTTAGAGCGGCGGACTGTTAATCCGTAGGTTGTAGGTTCGAGTCCTACTCGGGGCGCTTAAATTTGTGTCGAGGGCCCTTATCGGGGCTTTTTTTATTTCTTGGCTCTGAAGATTCGCGCCAAACGCGGCGGCTCAAAAAAGATTTTGTCAGCAGAAGCGGTTATTAAAAGAGAATGATTTTGGCGCGAATCCGCCCCTCGGACCTGACGTCCGAGGGAATACGGGGGCCGCGCCGTTTGCCTGTCCGCGACGGTTCTCAGGTCTCCTTGAGAACGATCCAGTCGCCGAGTCTTGGGAACATCTGCGCGATCGAGAAGAGAAGTCTCGCTTTCCACGGGACGACGAGTTCCGGCCGGCGTTTTTCACACATTTTGAGTATCTTTTTCGCCAATTCGCGCGGGTCAATTTTACCGACCTTTACGCCTCCGCCCGGCATGAGCGCCGACTCCGGTATTCCTTCGGCGTTCTTTAAGGGATAGAGGCGGGGATTGTCGCGTTTGACCGGGCCTGGACAAACAAGCAGGACGTGAAGCCCTTCCGGCTTCATTTCAAGCCTTAACTGCTGCGAGAACGCGGCGACGGCGTGCTTTGTCGTGGGGTAGGCTCCGACCCATCTTGCGGCGCTCTTTGCGGCAAGCGAACCAATATTGACGACATGTCCTTTGCGTTTAACGAGATGCGGAACCGCCGCCTGCGAGCATGCGATCGTACCCATAACGTTGAGATTCCACAGCGACTGAAATTCTTCGAGCGACGTCTGCATGAGGTAGCCGCGATGCGTTCGACCCGCCGCGTTGACTAAGACGTCGAGCGCGCCGTATTGGGCGACCGTTTCGTCGACGATACGTTTCGCGTCTTCCGGCTTGGTTACGTCGGCGACGAGGGGTAAGACCTCAATTCCGCTTGCGCGCATTTCCTGCGCGGTCTTTTCGACGTCGTTCGGCTCAAGGCCCGCAATGGCAAGCTTTGCGCCCGCGGCGCCGTATGTTTCCGCAATGATTCTGCCAAGCCCGTTGGAGCCGCCCGTTACCAAAACGATTTTATCCTGCCAGTATCCCATCTCGCGTGCTTTCCTCTATTGCGACGTCTTTTGACGTCTTCCTGACCGTTGGGGGAGAATAAGACGTCATTATAAAGCAATTTGCCGAACGGGCAACTTGCACGGTCAAAATAATCGAGAAGCCTTGGAATAAAAAAACGGAACGCGGCGAACGAATCGCGCGTTCCGTTTCACTGTTACGGACGCCTGTTCGGCGACCTTATCTCAGGATCAGACCCATCCGCGGAGTTTCATCGCGTCGGCGACGCGCTTGATAGCGACGAGATACGCCGCGTCGCGGAGGCTGACGTTCTTGGCCTTGCTCATTTCGTAGACGGCTTTGAACGCGTTGGTCATCTTCTGATCCAAGCGCTTCTGGACGTCTTCGAGTTCCCAGTAGTAATTCTGGGCGTTCTGGCACTGTTCGAAGTAGGAGACGGTGACGCCGCCGGCGTTGGCGAGGTAGTCGGGAATGAGGTGGATTCCCTTGGCGTCGATAATGGCGTCGGCTTCGGGCGTGGTCGGTCCGTTGGCCAATTCGCAAATGATCTGGCACTTGATGGAACCGGCGTTTTCTTCGGTGATCATGTTTTCGAGAGCGGCCGGGAAGAGTACGCAGACGTCAAGACCGATGAGCTCGTCGTTCGTAACGGGCTGAGCGCCGGGGAATCCGACGACGGTTCCGTTCTTCTCTTTGTATTCGATAAGGTCCTTCGCGGCAATTCCGTTCGGATTGTAGACGCCGCCCTTAGAGTCGGACGCGGCGACAACTTTCATGCCAAGCAGCTCTTCGGAGAGCGTGGCGGCGAACTGGCCGGCGTTGCCGAATCCCTGAATCGCACACGTTTTGCCTTTGAGATCGATTCCGTACGCCTTTGCGCATTCGCGAACGGTATAGACGCCGCCGCGAGCGGTCGCGTCGCCGCGGCCTTTGGAGCCGCCGATTTCAAGCGGCTTGCCCGTAATGACGCCAGGATGGCTTTCCATCGTGATCTTTTCGTATTCGTCCATCATCCACGCCATGATTTGGCCGTTGGTGTAGACGTCGGGAGCCGGCACGTCTTTCGTAATGCCGATGATCGGCGCGATCGCGCGGACGTAAGCGCGGGCGAGGCGTTCTTTTTCGGTATTGGAGAGTTCTTTCGGATTGCAGATAACGCCGCCCTTACCGCCGCCAAGCGGAATATCGACGACGGAGCACTTCCAAGTCATCCAGCAGGAGAGGGCGCGAACGGTGTCAATCGTTTCGGTCGGGAACCAGCGAATACCGCCTTTTGCAGGGCCGCGCGCCGTATTGTACTGAACGCGGAAACCCTGGAAAATTCTCGTGGAGCCGTCGTCCATTTTGACGGGAAGGGCGACCCAGACTTCGCGCTGCGGGGTGCACAGCAGTTGGGTGGTCGCTTCGTCGAGTCCCAGCATTTTCGCAGCCTTGAGGATGCGCTCTTTCGCAATGGTGAAAGGATTACGTTCGTTAGCCATAATGACTCTCCTGTTTAATGTTATGTTGTTATAATACAAACTTATTATGTAAAGTTGTAAAATTACATTGGTTAATTTTGAGCTTATTATGAGTCCCAAAATAATTTTTGCAAGAGGGGAATTAGAAATTTTATTAAATTTTTTAATATTTACCTAACGCAGTGAATGACAAAAGGTTATTGGGTTCTT
>CADACS010000215.1 GCA_902786505.1 uncultured Planctomycetota bacterium
CTTCGTATGTCTGCAGCAGGATGAAGACAAGACCGATTCCCACAACGTGATCGCCGAGATAAAAGGGACGGAAAAACCGGACGAGATCATCGTCTTCTCCGCCCATTACGATTCCGTTTCCTATTCAAAGGGAGCATACGACAACGCGACCGGAAGTGCCTGCATCCTTGAACTGCTCGGCTACTTCGCGGAACACAGACCGAAGAGGACCGTACGCTTCCTGTGGTGCGGTTCGGAAGAGGAAGGACTTCTGGGATCGAAGGCCTACCTGAAGAAACATAAGAAGGAGATCGAAAAGATCCTTCTCAATATCAACGTGGATATGGTGGGAGTCACGATCGGCAAGGATATCGCCGTCGTTACGGCGAACGAGTCCCTCGTGAACTATCTGCGTTATGACTCTCTGATCAAGGGATTCCCGCTGGAAGCCAGACAGGGAGTCTATTCCTCGGATTCGACACCGTTTGCGGATCAGGGGATCCCGTCACTGTCCTTTGCGCGCATCGCACCGAGAGGCGGTGCCCAGATCCATTCACGGAAAGACGTGACGGATCATCTGTCAAAGGAGAACTACTACCGCACCTGCGGATATATCGAAAGTTTCGCAGAACAGATGGCAAGCAGCGTGGCCTTCCCGGTCGAACGTGAGATCCCGGAAGAGCCGGAACGTCAAAAGGCGGAAATCGGACAGGCGCTCGCGCTCATCGAATCGATTAAAGCGACGCTCTGACCCAGCGAACAGTTCAGCCGCAACGTCGACTTCCGGCGGCGCGGCGCGAGCGTTTTACGCGTGCTTTTGTCATATTGAGGCAAGTACTCCAAGGAAAAGCAAACATGCCGAAAATTACGAAAACTTTCACCCATAATCTTGGTAAAGACGAGGCGGTGCGGCGTCTTCGTGAACGTATTTCGACTGAAAAAATCAGCAAGTCAAACGTTGCCACCGTAACGAAAGAGGTTTGGACCGACCCGTACAATCTTGATTTTGCGATGTCTGTACTCACCTACCGTATTGACGGCGCTTTGCACATCGACGATTCCGAAGTCAAGTTGGAGCTCAATCTTCCGTTTGGCGCCATGATGTTCAAAGGCATGGTTGAGAGTCAAATTGGCCAACAGATGGAGTTAATGCTCAATTAGCAAGCGTGTGGGCCTATCGAATAAAAAACACGCCAGACGCCGTTTTCTAACGGGGTCTGGCGTGTTCTTTTATTATTGCCGTACTAACTCTATTGCGCGATACTACCGATTCGGAGCAGAAACTTGCGACGGTCGGTAATAAATCGGAGCGGCGCCGTTCGTGCTTCCGGAAGATTTTGCGGCGTTAGAACGGCGCGCGGTGCCGGCGCCGTCGGCCAACGGATTCGTCCATCCGGAACCTTCAAGAGACTGCGGAGAAGCGGCCTGAGCCTGTTGCTGCCGCCCCGATCCCTGCCATTCGCCGGTTACGTTCGAACCATTAATAGTCGAAACTACCTGAGGGCGGTACGGCTCTTCGTCGAGAGTCGCGCGCGGCTCGACAGGGCTCGGCCCAACGGGACCGCGCGCGCTACTGCCGCCGCTAAGCCCGAATTTGCCGGGCCAGGAATTGAACGGGGAACGCGGTTCCGCAGGATTATCGTTATTTTGGGCGCGCGCAAGACGGTCGGCGTTCTGCGGGTCGTCCTGACGCATGAGACCGAAACCGCCGCGGACGTTGTCCCAAATTCTAGCGCCCGGTCGATAGGGAGCCGTCTGGTTGTTCGCAAGCTGATAATCGTTACGCGTAGGAACCTGAGGCGCCGACAAACGCTCGTTATGAGCCAACATCGTTTCCCTGTCTTGATAGGGATTAAATTCTGGCATTTTGCGCGTATCAGGCAACTGAGCGGGCTTATTCGCGACGTCCCATTTGCGCACCCATTCGACCCATTCGGCCTGAAGATCGCCAAGAGTTTCGCAATTATAATATTTTTTAAGAGCCGCGTCCCAATTATTGGAGTCGTAACCGGCCTTGGCAAATTCAATAAGACGGCGGCGGCCGCCGACAAGAATGAGATATTCGCAAACAGAAAACGACTGGGAATAGAAAGGCGTGAGGTCTTTGGGATATTCCTTCATCGAGATCATATCGTTGAACGGAATACCGCGTTTCGTATGAAGAAAATCGACAAGCATCGTGCGATAGCGCATGCGCTCAACGTCGGACTCGACCGACGTGGCCATTCCCTCGTCTAACCAGCGCGGCGCGGGCGCGCGCAAATACGACGCCAGAATAGTGTGCGTTATTTCATGCGGCAAAACGGAATCCAAAACGCGCTCCTCGCTCCCCTGAAGAGTCATTTTCCAGTCGTAAACTTCGCCGTTCGAGAATGTGAAGACCGTTTCTCCGCCTGCCGCCAAGTCAGGCGCGGTCGTTACCTTGACGTCGCAAGCCTTCGACCATTTGGGCAATTCCTGCCCCAACCAGGCCACGGCAAGTTCAGAACGAAAACGTTCCGCCGTTTCCGCAACAAGCTGCGCAAATGCGGGCGTACTGGCGTCGACGATAAAATTCGCGGTCTTATAGACGGCGGCGTGAAGCCCGCTCTGTAAAGAAAAGAAGCCGAAAACAAAGAGAAAAGCAATTAGCAACGGATGCGCACGTCCGACTTTGAAAGCGGAATGCGCGGGACAATGAACGCTGGGTCCTTTAAAGCG
>CADACS010000216.1 GCA_902786505.1 uncultured Planctomycetota bacterium
AGCTATGGCTACCCCGCGCGGTAAAGAGACCGTTTCAATGTGACAGTCTTCGCGTCTCCGTTGAACGCAATTGACAGTTTTCGGGGAAACAAGCTTTATTCCCCGAAAACTGCCATTTATCACAGCCCCCCCCTCCCTTTCCCCCAGAGGCACTTACCGCCCCATAGGAAACGTCATGTTTCTTATTTCTAAAACTTTCAAAACTTTCCAAAAGTGTTGAAACTATTTGGAAGTTCACGCGTCACAGACATTACGCGTTCTGGGCGTCTCTCTGAAAAACGCCTCGCCGCGCCGCATTGAAAGCAAGTTTTTCCCCTCCCATTGACGGGAGTCCGCTTGATTGCTATAATTAGTCGACTTGTGTGTAAACATTATTTAGCAAGCAATGTTAGCACGGGTAGAACGCGCTGATTCGGAAAGCGCGGCGCACAGTTTGAAAGGCTGTTGCCGACTGTAATTGACGACGTTTGACGCGCGAGGGCAATTTTGTCGCGTTTCGTTCGGTCGTCGCAGATAGAGAGAGAAATGATGAACAAAAGATTTTTGGCAGTAATGGCTCTTGTAGCGATTATCGCGATTCTTCCTAGTTGCGGTAAAAAAGTCCTCAAGACAGACGAAGTTACTGGAACCGTTACGCTCGACGGGTCCCCTTTGAAGGGTTGCTCAGTTTTCTTCACGCCCGCTGATGGCAACGGCGCTCCGGCTGTTGGAACGACTGACGCTTCCGGCGTCTATAAGCTTCAAACGGCTCTCGGCGCCGCCGACGCCGGAACGACGCCCGGCGATTATACCGTTCACTTTACCTGCCTCACCGTCGTCAAAGAAGGAACCGCCGGCGACGCGGAAGGCGAAGGCGGCACGGACGACGAAACGAAGAGCGCCATTCCTGCGAAATATAACAGCGCAAAAACTTCCGGCTTCACGGCGACCGTCGTCAAAGGCCAGCAAAACAAGTTTGATTTTGCTCTGACTTCAAAATAAAATAACGTTATTATCGGGGAACGTTTTAACGTTCCGCCACCTTCCATTCATTCATATTTGAATTAGGTTTTGAATTATGAGAAATTCTTCCATGCGCGGTTTTACCCTCGTAGAACTGCTCGTCGTCATTGCGATTATCGGCATCCTTATTGGTTTGCTTCTCCCCGCCGTTCAGGCGGCTCGTGAAGCGGCTCGCCGCATGCAGTGCACCAACAACCTCAAGCAGATGGGCTTGGCCGTTGCGAACTTTGAAAGCGCTAACAAGCGTATTCCGAACCAGTACCGCGACCCCATGTGGACGGCATATGGTCAGGACTACAATCGCCTGACTCGTCTTTCTGCTCAGTCGCTGTTGCTTCCGTACATCGAACAGGCCGCTCTTTATGCTAAGATCACCAGCTATGCAGAAGCTTATAAGTCCGACAACTCTAAGGCCATGCCTAGCCCGACAAGTGACGATCCTGGTTCACAACCAGATAACCCGTATACCACTTGGATCGACACCTTTATCTGCCCGTCCGATGGAAATGCGGCCTCACTCAAAGGCCTCAGCGGTTACCTTGCCCCTTGCAACTACGCGTGCAACTGGGGCGACGCCTGCACGGCAAACGGCAATACTGATCACGCAGACGCGATGTTAGGACAGAAAAGACGTCGTGGGGTCTTTGTAAACGGATACGCTGCCGGTCGTACGACGCTCTCCCTTGTTACCGACGGTACCAGCAACACAATGGCGTTTGGCGAAATCAACGTTTCCGACGTCCTTGGCGAAAACGGAAACGATTACAAAACGGGTATTTGCTACGTTACCGTTATGCATACGCAGCCGCCGGCAGTCTGCTTGGCGATGCGCGCCAACGACGGCACTTTCCAAGCGACCAGCAAAGGTCCTTACGCCAAGAAGGGTCGCGCTTGGTGCCTCAGTTGCTGCGGTTGGACCAACTTCGTCGCGGCTCTGCCCCCGAACTCCCCCTCTTGCGCCGGAACCGACGCTCAGGCCGAAAACACTTGGGGCCTGATCTCCGCTTCCTCCAACCATAGCGGCGGCGTCAACGTCTGCATGCTCGACGGTTCTGTTCGTTTCGTTTCGGAAACGATCGATACTGGCAATATCAACGAAAACATGGGCGGCTCTGCGCAAGATCAACACTGGACCGGCCCGTCTTATCACGGCGTCTGGGGCGCTATGGCTACCCCGCGCGGCAAGGAAACGGTTTCGTTGAACTGAGCTCCGCAGCGAGTTAGCGGTTATTTAATCCAGTATAAGCGGTTAAACGCTTAGACATTGGAGAGAGCGTTTTCGGACGCTCTCTCCGATTGTGTTTAAAGCATTAACGACTCTTTCTGCTTCACGCAGGAAGAGCCTTTGCGTTATAAGTTTTTTTTATAAACGCTTTAGCGCCGTCTTTAAGACTCGCGCGTCCGTTTAGCGTTTAAGTTTATTCATTTTTTATTGTTATCACAGGAACCGGACAATGAAAAAGACTGAACATAGCGGTTTTACTCTCGTAGAACTGCTCGTCGTCATCGCCATTATCGGCATTTTAATCGGGCTTCTTCTTCCCGCAGTTCAGGCTGCGCGTGAAGCGGCTCGGCGCATGCAATGCACCAACAACCTGAAGCAAATGGGACTCGCGGTTCAAAACTTCGAGAGCGCTAACAAGCGTATTCC
>CADACS010000217.1 GCA_902786505.1 uncultured Planctomycetota bacterium
GCTTCGCCGTCGACAAGCGCGGAGGCATGGGGCATTTCATTCTGACGGGGTCGGCCGTGCCGCCGGACGACGATGACGAGTCTAACGCGAAACTGAAGCGGCGGCATACCGGCACTGGTCGAATCACGCGGCTTCGCATGCGTCCCATGACGCTCTGGGAATCGGGCGATTCGAACGTTCGCGAACTGCAAAAGGCGCAGGGGGCGTTTTTGGACGCGCTCGTTCGTTCGGCGACCCTTCAGGCGCAGACGGCGCGCTGCTTCAGTCCGGATTCTCAGGACTACAAATCGGGGCTCGAAAAAGCGGCCGCCGAATTCAATCGCATCTTTACGGCCTACGGCCAGTACGTCGGCGCGTTCAAAGCGCGCTTTCTGGAGGCCGAATGCCGCCATGACTTAGGGGACGACGACGAGACGCTCAAAATTCTCGAAGAGCTCGCCGTGCTCCCGTTCGAAGAGCAGTTTTACGCGCTCAAAACACGCGCGCTCGCCCTCTATGCGGAGATCGCCGATAAGAAAGACGACCCGACCGCCAATATGTCGCTCGTTAAGAAATACAACGACTGGAAAGACGGCGAAAAGCTGCCCGCGCGGTATTACGCGAGCGCCGAAGGGCTCCGCATTCAGCTCCTTGCCGGGCGCGCGACCGTACGGCTCGAACGGCTCCGCCGAACTGATTTCGACGCGTACGCGCGCGCGGGCAAGCGAGTTTTCGTCGACGAGGCCGATCCGACGTACCGTATCATGAACGTGCCGGCAAAGAGGGGCGCGTCGGGCAATACGGTCGTTATTCTCGCGCTCAAGACGCTCGGCGAACTCGCCGCCGGACGCGGCCCGACCGCGCTCGAAGCGCAGAATCTACTGAAAGACGGTATCTTCGAAGGAATCGACGCCTCGAAATACTCGTTCGCCAGAAAGGCGGAAGATTTCCAGAGCGCCGCCGACGCCGCGACGCGCGCGGCCGCCGCGTTCTCGCAGGCGCGGTCCGATTACACGAACGCCGCGCCCGACGCCGCCGCCGACGCCAAACGCGCCATGCAGGAGGCGGGCTCCGACGCGATCAGAGCGTTCCGAACCGCGTTCGACTGGGGCGCGCGCGCCGTCCGGCCCGACCGAAAAGGGAAGATTCGCGACGAGGAAATTCAAGCGGCGCAAGAGGAAATCGACAAGCTCTATTTGAAGTACGCGGTCGTGTGCTTCTCGCTCGAACGGTACGAAGACGCGTTTGTCGCGGGCGAGTACCTCGCGCGGCGTCGGCCCGACTTCGCCGACGCCCCTCAGGGCGCGATCGTCGCGCTCCGGTCCCTGCAGTCGACCGTCGCGGCGCTGCGCGCGCAAGACGCGTCCGAGAGCGCGATTGCCGACGTGCAGAAGCGGCTCGGCGCCTTTTCCGATTACGTCGCCGAACGCTGGTCGGACGGGAGCGGCGAATCCGCAATCGCGCAGGAAGCGGCGCTCATTAAGCTCGACGCGGCCGTCGCGAACGGGGACGTCGCGGGCGCGAGAGCGTTTCTGGAACAGATCCCGCCGACCTCGTCGCGCCGCGCGACCGCCGAACTCCGTCTCGGAAAAGCCCTTTGGACCGAATGGAACGCGCGCAACGCCGAATTCAATTCCGCGCGGGAAGACGCCGACGACGCGGACGCGCAGGCGCTCGCCGACGCGAAAGCGAAACTCGACGAACTCTCCGAAGCCGCCCGCGATTCCCTTGAGAACGGCTTGGAGCGCATGCTGCAGTCGCCGTCGGGCGTCACCGAAAAAGACTACGCCGCGATCTTCTCAACGTATCTGCTTGCGCAGATTTACGAGCGTCAGGGCAAACTTGACGACGCGGAAAAGTGGCTCACGCATCCGGTAATCGGCGCCCTTTCGGCGGTCGAACGCGTTATGGAGCCGGGCGACGCCGCCGCGGAACAGGAAGACGCGCAAGAGGTTCTCAACGAATCGTTCCGCATGGCGGTTCTCGCGCTCGCGCTGAGCGTGCAGACGGCCGATCCGAACCGATTCGACGAAGCGGAAAAGACGATCGCGCGGCTCGAAGCGGTCTCCGGCGATTCCGAGGCCGCGGGCAAGAAGCTCACCGGCGTCTATCTGCGGCTCGGCAAGCGCCTGGAAGAGCGCATGTCCGAACTCAAAGAGGCGGCCGAGGACGGCGACGAATCGAAGCAGGCGGAACTCGACGCCGTCGCGAAGGGATTCGAGGCCTTTTTGAATCGCGCGTCCGCGCGGGAAGCCGGAAACAGCTACGCGTCCATGCGCTGGGTCGCCGATTCGTATCTCTCGCTGGGCCGCGGTCTTACCGGCGCCGCGTCCGATCCGCCGCGCGCCGCGCTCGAATATTTCGCCAAGGCCGGCAAGACGTACCAGACGATTCTCAAGCGGATCGACGCGGAGGCCGACTTCGCGCCGAACGAAACCGCGAAGCTGTCCGTCGAGCTCAAAGTCGTCGAATGTCTGCGGAGCATGGGCTCGTATCAGAAAGCGTTTGAGCAGCTTAAGAAGTCGCTCCGGGAAGCGCGCGACAACGTCGACGTCCAACGAGAAGCGGCGCAAATCTTTCAGGATTGGGGCCGCAGAGATTCGAAATACTACCTCACGGCGATCGTGGGC
>CADACS010000218.1 GCA_902786505.1 uncultured Planctomycetota bacterium
TTTTACGGGTATCACAGGGCAGCTCTTTCCACTGCACGTCGAAGGCCAACTGGAGGAAACGCCGGTATTCGAGCGCGTCTTTGTGTTCGCGGCTAAATTCTTTTACCGCCGACGGTTCGCGTTTGAGAATCGGATCGGGCCAGCGTTTGAAACTTTCGGGCCGATCAGGCGAAAATACGTCGACGGCCGTCTGAAAGACCGCGTAATCGTCGAGCCAGTAGGCGTTTTCTTCCCGAAAGCGTTCTTCTTCGCGCCGATAGCGTTCGCCTCCTGCGCCCCGCGCATAGCGCTCGAACGCTTTCTTCCAGCAGCGGCTTCGCCTTGCGCGCGCGTTGCGGTAGATAATCTCTTCGGACCGCGCGTCGCGCAGCGGAACGGAAGAGTCGCCCGGAGTAATATGGGCCGGCAGGAGCCACGCGTCGGCGAGATCGCCGTCGTCGAGGAGCCCTTCGTCTCGAAATTCTTCCAGATCGAGATAGAGCGGCTCGCCGGCGAACGCTGACGAGCTCAGGTAGGGCGAACCGGAGGAATCGATTGGGTTCGTAGGGAGCGTTTGCCACCAGCGCTGCCCGGCGGCGGCAAGAAAATCGGCGAACGAGCGCGCGCAGCGCCCGAGACTTCCCATATCTCTAACGCCTGGGAGAGAAAAGAGAGGCGCGAGAATTCCGGAAGAGCGAGTGAGAGAATTCATGGTCAACTTCCTGTCTTTGAGAAATGTTTTGTGTTGTATTATAGGGATTTACAGACGAAAACGCCGCATAAGCCAGGCGCGCCAAATTCAAAAGAACGCGCGCCGTCTGGGCGAAAGCCGCGCCCTCTTCGGCGGCGCTTGCCAACGGCAGCGCACATTATAACACGACGCAAATAAAAGTCACGGTTCCGAGTTCCGACGGGAGGTTTTTTTTGCCGAAATTTTGGCGCCGCCGCGGTCCGGAATTCGAGAGCGATTTTGAGTCGGTTTGCGGGACGACTTTTTTTCAAAAAAATTTGAAAAAGGGGCGAAGGGCAATTGAAAGGAGGAGGGGGCGGCGGTACAATGAAGTTGGTTCGTTTATATTTTCCGTCTGCGAGGAGGCTCCAATGCGGCATACTGATTCGGTTGCAGTCGTCGGAGTCTTTCGCGATAGGAAAGACGCTCTTTCGCGTTGCGCGTCTCTCAGGCGCGGTTTTCAGCGCGAAGTCGACGTTCCTTTCAAAACGAATACGTTTGCCGCTAGGAAACAGACGTAAGTCTATCTCTTAGACGGGCGCGTTAAGGTCGTCGGTCTATGTTCGGCGCGGTTCCGAGAAACCGCCGTTTCCGTGTGTCTCCCAGTTTGCTATGGGCTTTCGCGCTGTTCGGGAGCGGTTTGCGGTTTTTGCCGTCTGCGTCGGGTTTTCTTCGAATGAACAGGCTGTATTTTAGAATGCGCGTACTTTTTGCACACTAGGAGCAACGTCATGGATTATGAATTTCTCGGCGTGATTAGCGACACCCACAACGACTGCGCTAAACTTGAAAAGGCGATTAAGACGTTTCGCGATTACGAAGTTACCCGCGTCCTCCATTGCGGCGACGTCACGTTCCCGTCGACGCTCGACTATTTGCGCGGATACCAGGTCGATCTCGTTCTCGGCAACCGCGACGTGTATCACGCGGACGGGCTTCGCGACGCCTGCAAGGAGCTTGGCTTTACCTTCTGGGGCCCCAACGGCCATATCGAATGGCGCGGGCATAAGATCTTCTTCACGCACGGCGATCCCGACGTAGAGTCCCTCGAAAACGCGAAATATTCCGGCGAATGGGATCTTGTCTGCTACGGTCATTCGCACTGCTACGACAATCAGCGTTACGAGAACACGCTTATCCTCAATCCCGGTTCGGTCATGTGCGGCTCGATGTGCCTCGTTTCGGCGGATCTCTCGGAAGTCGTTCATATCAACCTTTCAGACTACGGTTGTTTCTTCTGACCCGGTTCCTCTGCTTGAACAGCCCCTTTCTTTTCTCTCTCTTTGCGGCCGTCTGCCGCGTTTGCGTTTTTAAAGTTCTCCGCGCGTTTCAGTTTCCCCCGGCAGGGGCGCCGCCGCGTCTTTGGGCCCGATTCTTTGAGAAAAAAGGGAAATTTTTATATTCAACGGCCAATCCCTTTTTTTTTTCATATGAATTTGGTATATTGTAGCCAACATAATTACGCGCGCCGTTCTTGAAGCGTGAGTTCACGCGGAACGAGCGCGGCGCCGCCGTTTTTCGCGCTTGCGAAGCGGCCCGTTAGGGCGTTTCCGAACGCGTTTTCGACTAATATATAAGGAATCGACGCGATGGTAATGAAGAAGTTTTTGAACGATCCTCAACGAGTTACGAACGAGCTCCTCGAAGGCTACGCCCTTTGCTTTCCCAATAAGATCAAAGTAGTTTCGGAAAAGATCGTCGTCCGCGCGACGCCGAAATCGAAAGACAAGGTCGCGGTCATTACGCTCGGCGGCGCCGGTCACGAGCCGGCCCTGAGCGGGTTTGTCGGGGAAGGCATGCTTGACGCGTCGGTCGTAGGCGATATTTTTGCCGCGCCTGGGGCTCCGAAAGTCGTCGAAGCGCTCCGGATGTTCAAAGATTATAAGG
>CADACS010000219.1 GCA_902786505.1 uncultured Planctomycetota bacterium
CTACTGGGAGAAGTCGCCCGAAGGATTCGACAAAGGGGGCACGGGCTTATACTTAAAGACGGAAGACGTCGCGAAGTTCGGCCAGTTCCTGCTCCAGAAAGGCGTCTGGAACGGCGAGCGGCTCCTCTCGGAAGAATGGATCGAAAACGCGACGCGCAAGCATATCTCGAACGGAACCGCGCCCGACAGCGACTGGTCGCAGGGCTACGGCTATCAGTTCTGGCGCTGCCGGCACAACGCGTACCGCGCGGCGGGCGCGCACGGGCAATTCTGCGTCGTTATGCCCGACCAGAACGCGGTCGTCGTACTGACCGCCGACGCCGGCTCGACTCCCAAAGAGCTCAGCGCCGTCTGGGACGAATTCCTCGCCAACATTCAGGACGCGCCCCTGCCGGAGAATCCGGACGCGGTCGCGAAACTGCGCGAAGCCGAAAAGGCGCTCCTGCCGAAAGAGGGCCATTCGGGGAGCAAAATCTACTTTAATACGCTCTATTACCCCAATCTCAAAGAGGATATGCGGTTCGCCGTCTACGTTCCGAACGGGTATCTGACGGAAACGGACCCCTACCCGGTCGTCTATCTTCTGCACGGCATGAATCAGAACGAAACCTCGTGGTCGAAAAAGGGAGGCGGCGAGATGAAGAAGATTTGCGACGACTACTTCGCCGAACATCCGAACAGGAAACGAATTATCGTTATGCCCAGCGGCCGCAAAACGAACTATCGGGATTCCTACGACGGAACCGACCGTTATGAAACGTTCTTCTTCGAGACCTTTATTCCGTACGTCGAAAAGCGCTATCGCTGCAAGCCGGGCCCCGAGAACCGCGAGCTTGCCGGACTGTCGATGGGCGGATACGGAACTCTGATCTACGCGCTCCGCCATTCGGACATGTTCGGCGCCGCGTACGCCATGAGTCCGGGCGTGTCGTTCGGCAGCCAGAACATGTTCCCAAAGGGCGCCGAGCTCGACGACGCCCAGAAGAAATACGCGTCCGAATACAATCTGCTCGATATGGCCGACCGGCTCGAAGGGCCGATCCCGACGGCGATTCTCATCGACTGCGGAGACGACGACCGGTTCCTGGCGGGCTCGTATCCGTTCTTCCGCAAAGCGCGCAATAAAGGGCTTTCGATCGAATTCCGCGTCCGCGACGGCGACCATACGTGGCAATATTGGCGCGATTCGCTCCCGCTCGCGCTCGATTTCTTTGCGAAAAAGCAGGAGGAACGCCAGAACGGCGCGAAATAATATCTCGCTGTCGGTTGCGTGTTCGGAAAAAGAGCGCGCCCCGTTCGCGTAAGTAACGAACGGGGCGCGTTTTATTTCGACGTCCGCAAAAAAAGCGCAAAGCGGGGACGGCAATTCCGAGTCAGCGACCAACGGGAGCGGTTACCGCACGCCCGCGCGGTAGCGCGAATCGGGAGTCCCGCCGTCGGGACCGGGAGCGGCGCCGTCGCCGCCGGGAGCCGCGCCGTCGCGGTTAATCAGCCTTATTCTGAAGCGCGGCTGTCACGGACTAAAATCGGCGATTCCCAATCTTCCTTCATTTCTCGCGGCAGCTCGTAGACCTTGCCGTCTTTCGTCGAGAACCGGAGAGTCGAGATCGACTTTTCGCGTCCGTTTCCGGTCGCCCAAAAGGCGTAGAATTCGGGACTTGCGTCGATCGTTCTTCTCGGGAAGCACTGATTGACGGGGCTGTTCTCGGTGAGCTGGAATTCCTTCTGCCACGACTTGCCGTTGTCGCGGCTGACCCACTGGGAGATCTCGCCGCCCGTATTATACGCCTGCGGGCCGTCCTCAAAGGACCCGACGAGCCGAATCACGCCCTTATCCGCCTCTTCCATATAGAACATGGCGTATTCGTAATTATTATCGACCTCGCAAACGTCGGAAAATTCCCAAGTTCCGTCGACGTAATGCGCGACGTGAAAGACGCGCGGCCCCATCTCCGGACCGGACTCAAACCCTTTGCTCGTCACGTACGCAATTAAAGGCGCGCCGCGCCAGTCGAACGCCAGGTCGGTCACGTACACGTTGAGCTTCTCCTCTTCGTAGTTGCGAACGAGCGCGGGACTGTCTGAGCTCAGGAGCGGGGTCTCCAGTTCGACGCCGCCGACCGACTTCCACGTCTTGCCTAAGTCGACCGACTGCATATAGTAGAGATTCGTGCGCCAGTTGAGCCCGACCCCGCGGTCCCCTTTCGCGACCGCCGGATGATAATTAAACGCGGTTCCCATTTTGACGAGCGGCTTTTTGCCGTCCACACCCGTGATATCGCGGTAATACTGCACGCGCGCGTTCTGATAATGCCCGATCTCCATAGCGGCGAGCGGATTCCACGCGCTCCACGTTACGCCGTCGGCGCTCGACATAGTCGCGAGCAGACGCTGCGCTTTCGAGCCCGGATCGACGTCCTT
>CADACS010000220.1 GCA_902786505.1 uncultured Planctomycetota bacterium
TTCTGTCCGGTTCGTCTCCGAGACGATCGACTGCGGCAACCTTAACGCGTATCAGGTAACCGCGGGCAAGAGCCCGTACGGCGTCTGGGGCGCGATGGGTTCTCCGCAGGGCGGCGAAACGACCTCTTCGATCTGATCTTACTCGGTAAGTATTTACGCCAATAAGAAACGGGGGCGTCCGTTTAAAACGAACGCCCCCGCGTTGTTTTCTTGCTTAACGGCGCCGCGCTGCGTTACGGACGCCGGCTCCGCGGACAATCTCCGGAAAAGAGCGCTCCTGTCTTTTGTGAAAAAACAATAAAAGTGAATATTATTATAGAATTTATTTGACGCCGCGTTTAAAGTCGGATACAATAGAAGTCGTTGAAGTCAACGGATTTCCTCAAGTCTTTTTGGCTTCGGCGCCGCCGGTTTGCCTTTCAGGGCGGATCCCGAAAGAACTTTTTTGCCGGACCGTGTCATAAACTCAGCAAAGCGGGTTTATGCCGTTTGGATCCGTTCATTTTTGCGCGTTCTTTGGGCCGCAAACCGAACGGGGACGTCCTGAGAAAAAATTCCTACCCATACCGTAAATCCTTAACATTCCACAGTCTACATAGGTCGTACATACAGTCTTCGCCGCTGCGCGTCGGAGACGGTCTCAGAATCGGACGCGCTTGCCGCCCGCCGCGATACGCGTCGGAGCCGCCGACGGCGTCCGAATGTAAAGTAAGTTTTTGTTTTGCCAGATCGGCGACGCGCAACGTGCGAAGCGCGTCGGTCGAAAATGAAAGGAGCGGCCGAACTTAAGATGAGAAATTTCACGTTACTTGCAATCTTCGTTACAGTTGCGGCCTCGCTGGTCGGGTGTAAGAAGGACTCGCGTCCGGAGGGGTTGCCCGATCTCTATCCGATCTCCGTAAAGGTCGTTCAGGACGGGGCGCCCCTTGAAGGCGCGCACGTCGCGTTCGTCAGTTCCGATTCGAAGCTTATGCGCTGGCCTTGCGGCGGACTTACCGGCGCGGACGGAATCGCGAAGATTAACACGTACGGATTCGACGGCGCTCCGGAAGGCAAATTCGCGGTTACCGTCTCGAAATACGAATCGGAAGGCGGAATGACGGCGGAGGAATCGGCGGCTGCCATGAAGGGCGATTCTGCGGAAGCGCCCAAGGGCGAGTCGGTCTATAATCTCGTCGCTATGGATTACGGCAACAGCTCGAAGACGCCCCTTTCCGTCGAGGTCAAGGCGGTCGAGCTGAACGAGACGCCGGAATTCGACGTCGGCAAGGCGGAACGCACCGTCATTAAGAAGTGACGCCGCGCGTTTCGTGAAACGGATCTTTTTGTTTGATTTGCACGCGCCCGCGTCCATAAGACGCGCCGCGCTTACCTTTATTTACCACATTTTAGCAGAGGACTCTTAACTATGACGCACTCGAAACAAACGCGCGGCTTTACGCTGGTCGAGCTGCTGGTCGTGATCGCTATCATCGGCATTCTGATTGGGCTGCTCCTTCCGGCGGTTCAGGCGGCGCGCGAAGCCGCGCGGCGCATGCAGTGCACGAACAACCTCAAGCAGATGGCGCTCGCGATCCAGAATTACCACGACGTGAACGGAACCTGCCCGCCGCTGTGCGCGCCCTATAAGGCGTATACCCGCGTTCACCCCGCCGCGCTCAACTACATTGCCGGCGTTCGTATCTTCCTGCTTCCCTTTATTGAACAGACCCCGGTCTTTACGGCGTTCGACGCGGACGCGGACAACGGCTCCAATAAGGCGGTCTGGGATCAGGAATGGACGCGAAACGTGAAGATTCCGACCTACCTTTGCCCCTCGGACGGTAATTCCAACGAGACGAGCAACAACTTCTCGAACGTCCCGACCGGCCACGCGAACGTCATGTTTTGCGTCGGCGACGCGCTCTGGGCCAACTCGTACCATGCGCCGAACAACTACAGCGCGAATGAAAAGATTTACTCGCGCGGCATGATCTTCGCCGAAACGTGGCATCCGTACTCCTTCGCGACGGACGGCACGAGCAATACGGCGTGCGTCTCCGAAGGATGGTGCGGCCCCGGTTCCACGGCGGCGCGTTTAGTTAAAGGCGGCGGCGTCGCCGTAGTCGGCGCGCTCTACGACGGCACGAACGCCAAGCCGGGTCCGTGCATTACCGACGGGTATGACCCGAACGACCGCACGGTCGTCAATGGGAACGGCGCCGACACGTGGCGCGGAACGTTCTGGGCCGACTGCCGCGTCGCGAACGCCGGCTTCTCCACGAACTGCCCGCCGAATACGGTTCCCTGTATTTGGAACAACTCCTATCCGTGGCTCGCGGGCGGCGCGGGCAGCAACCACTCCGGCGGCGTGAACGTCGGCATGCTCGACGGTTCTGTCCGGTTCGTCTCCGAGACGATCGACTGCGGC
>CADACS010000221.1 GCA_902786505.1 uncultured Planctomycetota bacterium
ATATATAATTCAACGGCAAATACGCGGCTTGCACGCGACGGTTCCTAAGGCCTGAAATCGCATAAAACAAAAGACGGCTTTTCACAGCCGGCGCAAGCCTAGTTTGCATACAAGAAGGCGCCTGCCTCCCCGACGCTTGCGTTTGCCAAGACGGCAACTCGTCCGTTTGCACGCGTACGACGCAGAGCTGACCGTCAACAATCAGGAGCTATCCCCATGAGCGATTCGGTTCGTCGACACGCGATCGATTCCATTGCGCAACGAGTAGTTAAAACCAGCGCGGCGCCCGACGCGAACGAGGCGCCTGTCGATTACTACGGGAAAGACGTCTTTAACGCCGCCGCTATTCGTAAATTCCTCTCGCGCGGAGCCGCTGAGAAACTTCTGGCCACGATCCAAGACGGCAAACGGCTTGATCCGAACGTAGCCGGCGACGTTGCCCACGCAATGAAGGACTGGGCAATCTCGCGCGGAGCCACGCACTTTACCCACTGGTTCCAACCAATGACGGGCGGAACCGCCGAAAAACACGATTCCTTCCTCGACGTCAACGAACAGGGCGAAGGAATTATGACCTTTTCCGGACGCAATCTCGTCAAAAGCGAGCCGGACGCGTCAAGTTTTCCTTCGGGCGGATTGCGGTGTACTTTTGAAGCGCGCGGGTATACGGCTTGGGATCCCACGAGCCCTGCGTTCGTCAAACGCAATCCGCGTGGCGCTACGCTGTGCATTCCCTCGATCTTCTGCTCTTACACGGGCGAAGTCCTTGATAAAAAGATTCCCCTGCTTCGTTCAATTCAGGCGCTTAAAAATTCAATCGCAAGATTCATGAAATGCTTCCAAGCGCCGGAGGAACATATCACGGTTACCCTTGGCGCGGAACAGGAATACTTCCTCATCGACCGCAACTTCTATTTGCAACGTCCCGACCTGATCCAAACGGGCCGTACGCTTTTCGGCTCCGCGCCCGCTAAGCACCAACAGCTGGAAGACCACTACTTCGGCGCCATTAAGCCGCGTATTCTGAACTTCATGGCGGAAGTGGAAAGCGAACTCTGGCGCTTAGGCATCCCCGCAAAGACGCGGCACAACGAAGTGGCGCCCGCTCAATTTGAGCTCGCGCCTACGTTCGAGGAACTCAACCTCGCCGTCGACCACAACATGCTGACCATGGAGATTCTCGGCAGAGTCGCCGAAAAGAACGGCTTGGTCTGCCTGCTTCATGAAAAACCGTTTGCCGGCGTCAACGGTTCAGGTAAGCACAATAACTGGTCTGTCGCCTACGGATCGCGAAATCTGCTCGATCCGGGGGACGATCCGCGCCACAATCCTGTTTTCCTCGCGTTCCTCACGGCGGTTATCCGCGCGGTCGATCTGCACGGCGACCTATTGCGCTGTTCAACGGTAACCGTTGGAAACGACTATCGGCTTGGCGCCAACGAAGCGCCGCCCGCGATCGTCTCCATTTACTTGGGCGACCGGCTTACCGAAACGTTGCAGCAGGTCGAAGACGGCGTCGTGGAAGAGTATCATACCAGGCCAAGACAAATGAAGATCGGCGTTGCGATCCCCAATTTCACGGGAGACGACAGCGACCGCAACCGCACGAGCCCCTTTGCGTTTACAGGAAACAAATTCGAATTTCGCGCGTGCGGTTCGAGTCAGTCGTGCGCCGGTTTCAATACGTACATGAACGTCGCCGTCGCCGAATCGCTCGACTACGTCTCTGAACGGCTCGAAAACTATGTCGGCAAGCCCAAATTCAACGCGAAATTAGAGGAACTGCTCGGCGAAATCATTTCGAAACACAAGCGCGTCGTGTATAACGGCAACAATTACAGTAAGGAATGGTTAAAAGAGGCTGAAAAGAGAGGGCTCCCGAATCTTTCCACTTCCCTTCTGGCGCTGCGGCCGCTCCTCGATCCACGCAATCATCAGCTGCTGGAAAAATACGGCGTCTTTTCTCCGATCGAGCTCGAATCCCGCTATGAAATCATGGTGGAAGAATATCTCCGCAAGATTCAAATCGAGGGGGAAGTAACGCGTTCGTTGGCGCAAAACCTAATACTGCCCGTTGTTCTCGAAGAGTACGGCGAGCTCGTTAAAGCCCTCAAAACGGCGCAAGATTCCGGAATCCAATCGGGGCAAGCCGCGCTCAAATACAGAATTGAAGCGATTGGAGCGCTCCTCGACGAAGCGCAAACGAAAATTGGGGAACTCGCCGCGTTCTCGGCGGTCGACGTCGAAACGTGCGAGGAATACATTCGGATGACGCGCGAACTGCGTCAAACGGTCGACCGTCTGGAGAAGCTGGTTGACGACCGCAAATGGCCGTTGCCCAAATATCGGGAGATGCTTTTCATCTACTAAACGTCCCGTTGGCATAACCTCAACG
>CADACS010000222.1 GCA_902786505.1 uncultured Planctomycetota bacterium
AGAACAGACCCGGTAACGACGCCGCAAAGCCCCGGAATCGCTTGGAGTTCCGCGTCGGCGGGGAGCACCGTAATGTCGCACGCGCTCGTGCCGACGATGCGGACGAGCGTCCCCTTCTTCACGCCAGCGCCGACCGCGCCCATGTGGCAGTCGAACGCGCCGACCGCGACCGGCGTTCCTTCGGCAAGCCCCGTCTTTTCGGCGACCTCGGCGGTCAGCAGGCCCGCGAGATTGTCCGCGCTTTTGACGTCGGAGGTAAACCGTTCGCGCAGAGGGACAAGCTTCGGCTCGAGGGACGCGAGAAATTCCGCGGACGGAAGCCCGCCGTGGTCGGGATCCCACATCGCTTTGTGGCCCGCCGGGCAGACGCCGCGCGCCATCGTTTCCGGCTTGCAGTTCCCGGTAATATAGCCGGGAATGAAGTCGGCGAGTTCGACCCATGAGTACGCCGCGTCAAAGACTTCGGGATTTTCGCGCAGGCAATGCCAGATCTTTGCCCAGTACCATTCGGAGCTGTAGATTCCGCCGCACTTGTCGAGATAGCCGTTGTTGAGTTCGTGAACGCGCGCGGTGATCGCGTCGGCCTCTTCGATCGAGGTATGATCTTTCCAGAGCCACGCGTTCGCCGCCGGAACGTCCTTATATTTCTCTTGGAACGCGAGAGGAACGCCGTCCTTATCGACGGGAATCGGAGTCGAGCCGGTCGTGTCGACGCCAAGCCCGGCGACGTCGCGGGGATCAAACGGCCCGGAAGCGCCCGGAGACGCCGTCTTCGCAAGCTCGACCGCCTCGCGAACGACCGTCATAAAGCAGTCGACGTAATCGCGCGGAGACTGACGCGCAAGCGTCGGCTGATTCCGATCGAGGATGATACCCATATCGCCGGTGGGATAGTCGGAAACGGCGGTCGCGATTTCGGTTCCGTCTTTAAGATCGACGATTAACGCGCGGACGCTGTTCGTACCGTAATCGACCCCAATTGCAAATTTCTTTCCGTTGACGCTCATGCGCTCGTCCTGTCCGTTCAACGATCGCCGCGAACAAAGCGCGCGATCATGTTAAAAATCATATCAAAAACAAGGGTTATCCCCTTGCAGCCATTCTCTAATATAATTGCGCGCCGCAAGCCCGTCAACAATTTTTGACGAAAAAAAATATTGTTTTTGCGCAAAACGCGTTAAAAGAAAAAGGCGGTTCGCAAACGCGTCAGACGTTCCCGGACGCAATGATTTACGCGGTGGCGCACCTCCCCAAAAGAATCAAAAGCAAGCGCCGCAAGAAATAAAAAAGCGGCGTCTTCTAAAAGCCGCCGGCCAAATACAAATCGCAAATTCCTGAAATTTATAGACACACGGCGTTTCTTGCCTGATTCCCGGCCGCCGCCGCTTCTTGCGCCTGTTTTTCTAACGCTTTCGCCGCTCGCTCAGACTGCCCAATCATTTTTCCGGCGGCGTCGTAGATTCTTCCCAGCTCGTCTACATACTGCCCCATGGCGATCTGGGACTTATTAAGACCCTCAACAAATCCGCCTTGAATCGTGCGAACGCGCCCCATTTCGTCTACATATTCGCCCAGCTTTATCTGAGATATCGTCAATCCCTCGACGCACTGGCCGAACGCGTTAGTTAGTAGTCCCTGCTCGTTATATTATATGTGAGTTTAAGGGCTCGTTGCGTCTTGGTTAATGAGTCGTTTAACTGTTCAACGCTCTTTAGAAATTTAACGTCAAGATCCGTTAAATCCGCAGTTATCTTTACGCCCTTCGTTATCTGGTTCGCCATTTTCCCCCGTTTTTCCCTCCTGGCCTTTTGCCTTTTTGGCGTTTTCTATCAATTCTTCCATAACCAAGATCGTGCCCTTGTTGATAAACCAAACCATAAATAGACGTAACCCTTCCCAAAAAATCACTACTCCTGCTACCAATTCAATCATACCGAAAGTTGGCCACATCTTTTCAGCTAAGCAGAATACGGTAAATATAACCAACATTGGGGTAAGACATACCATTAAATGAAACCGATGAACAAGCCGGTTATACCACTTAAGGCACTTGTCTGGGTCCCAATCTTTCCAGTAATAGTGCAGCGTGATCTTTCGCGCCTCGATTTCCATTTCGTCCAGTTCTTTTTGGGTCATCTCGAGATCCTCCGATAAAAGATTCCGGGGGTTTTGATTATTTAAAATCTAAATCTCCCGCATGGCGGTTTCCGGCGCCTTTCG
>CADACS010000223.1 GCA_902786505.1 uncultured Planctomycetota bacterium
GAACTGGCCGAACTTCGCGACGTCTTCCGTCTTTAAGTATAAGCCCGTGCCCCCTTTGTCGAATCCTTCGGGCGACTTCTCCCAGTAGGGCGTTTCGATATGAAGCGGTTCAAAGAGCCGGGGCGTGAGATAGTCGCAAAGGGATTCGCCGACCGCCTTTTGGAGCGCCGCGCCCGCCATGTACGTGCCGACCGTATTGTAGCAGAAATGCGTCTTGGGCTCGAACGGAACCGGCTGCGCCATGAACGACTGAACCCACGTCGTATTCTCGCCGTTGTCGCCCGTCTTGGGCCCTTCCAGACGGTAGAAGCCCGATACGCTGTTCGCGCGCGGCGGCTCCTTTTCATGCCCGCACGACATGGTGAGGAGCGATTCAAGATCGATCTTTTTGAGATTCTCGGACGCGTCGGCGGGCGCGTCGTCCGGGAAGAAGTCGACGATCTTTCGGTCGAGCGATATCTTGCCTTCCTGAACGGCGAATCCGAACGCGGTCGCGCATAAGCTCTTACTGAGCGAGTACATCGCGTGCGGCTTTTCGGGCGCGTGCGGTGGGCGCCACGCTTCCGCGATTACTTTCCCGTCGCGCAGAACCATAACGCTGTCGATCTTTTTGACGTCCCGGTCGAGCCGTTCGATGAGACTGACGAGCGCGTCGGACGGAACGCCGACCGATTCCGGAGTCGCGCGCGGGAGCGACCCGTTTTCGTCGAGATTTTGGGCGTACGCGGCGAGCGCCGGCAGAAGGAGAAGGGCCGCCGTTAAGACGAATCTGCGTAAGAACATAAAAAGGACTCCGTTTGACGTTGCACATAAGCCGCCGCGCCGGCGATAGGCGCGGTTTACGGCTATTATACAAGGTCTTACGGAGTCCTTCAAGGAAGAACCGGATTAACGCCGGCCGGGGTCGGCGCGGATTATTGCGCGAAGAAGTCGAGCGCCATGGGAAGCGCGGTCCGCCAGTATTCCCACTGATGCCCGCCGTCGCGCACGCGCAGCTCGATCGGAATCTTCTTCTCGCGCGCCTTTTTGAAGAATTCGAGCGAGCCGGGCAGACAGAAATCGTCGTCGCCGCAGTCGATCATGAAACGGACCGCGTTCGGATCGGCGACCCGGTCGAGCAGATCGAGCAGGTTATTGTCGGACGCGAACTTCTTCTGCGCGTCGTCGAGCTGCGCGTCGGGCGGGAACATATTGTGGCTCCCGATCGAGACGCCCGGGCTCATGCCGTACGCGGCGCTGAATTTGTCCGGATGATGCAGCGCGTAGAGAAGGGTTCCGTAACCGCCCATCGACTGGCCGGTTACGGCGTGGTCGGTTCGGTCCGTCTTGCAGCGGTACTGCTTCTCGACGGTCGGCATGAACGTCTCGAAGAAGAACGTTTCATAGCGGTCGGAATCGTCGTAGGAGTCGCGATAGCTCGTGAGGCGCGCGTCGGGCATAATAACGATCCGTTTTCTGTCCGGATGGGCGGCGAAGTACGCGTCGCAGATCTCTTTCATTTCGCCCCAGCCTTTTTTCGACCAGCTTGTGGAGTCGTCGGTCGCGCCGTGCAGCAGATAGAGGACCGGGTAGGGATCCGTTTCCGTCAGGTATCCGTTCGGAACGTAGACGGCGTACGGCATATCCTGTTTGAGATCGGGATAATAGATCTTATTGTGATAGACGCGGCTGCCGGAACTGCCCTCTTTCGGCTGGAGCGCCTTTTCGGCTTCGCGCAGTTTCGCGACCGCGTCCGGATTCTCGGCGAGCGGCGCGTCCTGAACTTTCGCGAGGAACTCGTCCCAGACGGCGTTGAGCTCTTTGTTTGTCGTTCCGCAGTCGGACGTTAAGACGACGACCGCGTTCTGGTCCGGCATGACGAGGCAGAATTGTCCGTACGCCCCGTCGGCGCGATAGACGTTATGGCGGCAGCGCCAGAACTGGAAGCAGTAGCCCTGCGCCCAGTCGCTGTTCGGATCGTTCCCGTTCGAGATGTGCGAGCGCGTCGCGTTTTCGATCCACTCTTCCGAGAGGAGCCGCTCGCCGTTCCAGACGCCCTTCTGGAGCAGGAACTGGCCGAACTTCGCGACGTCTTCCGTCTTTAAGTATAAGCCCGTGCCCCCTTTGTCGAATCCTTCGGGCGACTTCTCCCAGTAG